>CAYXZP010000001.1:0-100304 GCA_964469485.1 uncultured Myxococcales bacterium
GCGGGGCTCCCGTGATAGCCAGGCTGGCAAGGGACCTGGGCGCGCTCACCGTGGGCGTGGTCACCAACCCGTGCTCGTTCGAAGGCAAGAAACGCTGCCGTGTCGCCGACGAGGGAATTCGCGAGTTGCGAGCCTCGGTGGACACGCTGATCGTGATCCCGAACCAACGGCTGATCGAGGTCTCGGGCCGGACCACGACCGCGATGCAGGCGTTCGAGGCGGCCGACGATGTGCTGCTTCAGGCTGTGCGCGGGATCTCGCAGATCATCACCGAGCCGGGACTCATCAACGTCGATTTCGCCGACGTTCGCACGATCATGTCGGAGATGGGCATGGCGATGATGGGCGCGGGCACCGGGAAGGGCGACAGCAAGGCGGTGGATGCGGCCACGGCCGCGATCTCGAGTCCCTTGCTCGAGGATGTTTCTATCGGCGGTGCGCGTGGCGTGCTGGTCAACATCACCGCGTCCGAGGATTTCGGGATACAGGAGATGAACGACGCCATCGCGCTTATCCAGGACGAGGCCCACGCCGACGCCAACATCATCTTCGGCCTCGTGCACGACGACGGTCTCAAGGACGAGGTCCGGATAACGGTGATCGCGACCGGCTTCGGCGACCGCGTGACCGGACACGATCCTCGCGCCCAGCGGGTCGACGGCGAGGCCGGGTATCCCGCCGGTGGTTCGCGGCTGATCCACGACGGGCCTGAGGACGGCGGCTACGGGCCCACCTACGTGGACGACCCGGCCCAGGGGGGCCTGGACTTCGACGATGTGCCGGTCGAAAGCGGCCCCTCGATCAACATTCCGGCCTACGTCCGGCGCTGGCGCGAACGTACGGCACAGCGACGCTCCTGAAGGCACCGGCCGCTTGCCGGCGCTTACGCTTGGACGCGCAGCGCGACTATAGTGTCGCGCTTGCGCGCCATGGGTCAGTCTGAAGAGCAGCTTCTTTTCCGTCCCAACACGGAAGGTCCGGTATCGGTGTGCCTGGCCTATCCCAACAGCTACGGGGTCGCCATGGGCAACCTCGGCTACCAGACGGTTTACCGGATCCTCGCCACCAGCCCGGGGGTTGTTTGCGAGCGGCTCTGCTTGGCTGGCGCCGGCACCGAGCCCCGGACCATCGAAAGCGGCCGCGCGGCGGGCGATTTTGACATCATCGCGTTCTCGGTCTCCTTCGAAAGCGACTACCCCAACATCGTCCGTCTGCTGAGGGCCTCCGGTGTGCCCGTACGGGCTCGCGACCGCAGCCGGGACGGCGGTAGGGATTGGCCGCTGCTGATCGCCGGCGGCCCGGCCGTGTTTCTGAACCCCGAACCCATCGCGGCCTTCTTCGATCTTTTCCTCATCGGCGAGGCCGAGGAGATGTTGCCGGAGGCTTTTGCAGGCACAGGGACCTGGCCGGGCAAGAGCCGGCGGGACATTCTCGACGAGATGTCGGCGGTAACCGGGGCTTACCGTCCCGACTTCTACGAGGTCGATTACGATGCGGCCGGCGAACTCGTTTCCTTCGAGCCTCACGACGGCGCGCCGGCCAAGGTCTCGCGCCGTTACGTAAAGGACTTGGACCGCGCACCGGCCACGACCGCGGTGGTTGCGCCCGAGGCCGTCTTCGGCGACCAGTTTCTCGTCGAGGCCAGTCGTGGCTGCGAGTGGGGCTGCCGCTTCTGCGCCGCAGGTTTCATGTACCGTCCCGTAAGGCACCGCAGCGCCCGTGGCGTGGCCCGCGATGCGCTTGCGGGACTGAACACGGCGGCGACCGTCGGACTGGTGGGAGCCGAGATGGCCAGCCACCCCGGACTTGCCGGCACCTGCGAGATGGTCGCCGACGCCGGTGGGCGGGTATCACCGTCCTCTCTCAAGGCCGACGTCATAAGCGCGCGCTTGGCCGCCGCATTGGCCCGCGGTGGCACCCGTTCGGTCACGGTCGCGCCCGAGGCCGGCTCGGAACGTATGCGCAGGGTGATCAACAAGAACCTCAACGACGACGAGATCATGCGAGCGACCGATCTTCTCGTGGGCGACGGCGTTGATTCCTTAAAGTTGTACTTCATGTGCGGTCTTCCCACCGAGACCGGCGCCGATCTTGACGGCATAGTCGATCTCGTCGGGCGAATACGGGGCCGCGTGATAGCGGGCGGACGGCGCCGCGGCCGTGTGGGACGCATAAAGGTGTCGATCAACCCGTTTGTTCCCAAGCCCTGGACCCCGTTCCAGTGGGATCCCATGGTGGAGGTGGGCGACCTGCAGGGGCGTATGGCCGGGCTGCGTCGCGCGCTCGGGCGCATCGCCAACGTTACAGTAGATAGCGAATCGCCGCGCGAGGCTTACCTGCAGACCCTGCTATCGCGTGGCGACCGCCGTGTCGCCTCCGTGGTCGAAGCCCTGGCGGGCACGACACGCTGGTGGCAGGAACTGGCCGCCATGCGCCGCGGCAGCCACCCGGCGGTGCGGCTCGACCCGGACCGTTACGTGACCGGTTCCTACCAACAGGCGAGCCTGCTGCCCTGGGACTTTATCGACCATCATATCGACCGCGACTATCTCTGGCTCGAGCGCCGGCGGGCCTGGGCCGAACGCGAGACCGAACCCTGCGATGTGGCGACCTGTCACAGCTGCGGAGCCTGCTGATGGCCATCGTCGGCATAGGAAGCGACATCGTCGAGATCGCGCGCGTTGCCGAGGCGGTCGATGCCGGAGAGCGCGGCCGTCGTTTCGTCGAACGTGTCTTTACCGAGCAGGAGCGGAGCTTCTGCGAATCTCGCGCCGCCCACCGGGAACGATCCTATGCCGCCCGTTTCGCAGCCAAGGAAGCGGTAATGAAGGCGCTCGGCGCTTCCGGGCCCTGGGGTTTTCCTTGGCGCGAGATCGAGGTGGTGGGCGGCGGGCGCACGGCTCCCGCCGTCCGGCTTCACGGGCGGGCGCGCCAACGTGCCGAGCGGCTCGGAGCCAATCGCTTGCACCTGTCGCTGTCACACGGCCGTGACCTCGCCCTTGCCTCGGTCGTCTGCGAGGACGGGCAGGCTGGAGCCTGAGTCGATTGGACAGGCCACCGAGGGTCTCCTGCGACAGCGTTGCATCGGTCGATCCCGTTGCCGGGACCACGGTCTTCGCCAAGAACAGCGACCGGCCGGCCCGTGAATGCCAGCCTCTGGCCTTCCACGAAGCGCGCGACCACCGGCCCGGCTCGCGCCTGGCCTGCCAGTACATCGAGATCGAACAGGCCGGCCACAGCCACGCCCTGACCGGTAGCCGTCCGTGGTGGCTGTGGGGGCTTGAACAGGGGGTCAACGAGTGCGGCGTGGCGATCGGCAACCACACCGTGTTCGCGCGCGAGCCGGCGGCCGACACCGGCCTTACCGGTATGGACCTGGTCCGTCTCGGCCTGGAACGCGGTGCCAGCGCCGCCCAGGCCGTCGAAGTGATAACCGGTCTCATCGAACGCCACGGGCAGGGTGGCTCGGGCCATGTCGATGTCGTGTGGCCATACAACAATTCCTTCATCGTCGCCGACAGCACCGAGGTCTACCTCCTGGAGGCCGTCGGGCGGTACTGGGCGTTCAAAGGGAGCCGCGACCGCCTCAGCACGAGCAACCGCCTGGTCATCAATACCGACTGGGACGCGCTGTCAGCCGGCTGCCGGGACCACGCAGGGGATAAGGGGTGGCATGCCGGGGCCCCCTTCGATTTCGCCGCCGCCTACGCCGACCCGGATGCGGTTCCGGAGGTGATCTCGAGCGGCCGCTACCGCACCACACAGACGGCGCTCGGCCGGCAAGGGGCGCTGTCGGTCGCAGCCGCGATGAGACTCATGCGCGACCATTACGATGGCGGACCCGACTACCTTCGGCGCGAAGATCCGGCCGTGGAGATCTATTACAGCCTGTGCATGCACGCCGACCCGGTCGGCACGACCACCGCTTCCATGATCACGGAACTCGGTGCACAGCGGCCATTGTTGGTATGGGTCGCGCTGGGCAATCCCTGCGCGAGCGTCTACACGCCCGTGGTCGTCGGCGTCAGACCGCCGGAGGAACTTCTCACCGGCGGCCGCGAGCCCGGGCCAAGCTCGGCCTGGTGGCGGTTCCGTACCTTGGTCGAAGCCCTCGAGGCCGATCCGGTCCGCCTGGCCCCGCTGCTACGCGAACACTGGCGGGCGGTCGAGGAGAAGCTGGCCCGGCTGGCCGCGGCCGTGGACAGGGACAGCGCCCGGGCCTTCATGGAAGAGGCCTGGCGCTTGGTGTCGGGTAAGCTCGGTGAGGCCCTGCGCCTGGCTAGGGCCTGAAGCGACGGCCCTGGCGATTACTGGCCGGTGAGCGCGGCCTCGGCATCGGTACCGAGAACCATCAGATAATCTCGTATCGCAAGCACGATCTTGTACTGCTGGTGGGCATCGGGGTCGGAGTAGATCGGGTTCCAGTCGTCGTCCTCGTTGAAGTTGAAGAAGTTCGGCATCTTTGTGCCGGGCTGAAGCGTCTGCGGGTCTATCATCCAGCGCACTATCCATTCGGGGCGAAGTCTGTCCTTGGCCAAGATGAGGTTGGGGGCGATGATGTCGTCCGTGAGCGGTTGTCCCGGCTCCGTGGCGTGGCAAAGCGCGCATTGGTAGGCGTCGAACATCTGCTTCCCGAGCTTGGCACTGGCCCGGAACTCCGGGTTGTCGAGGCGGAAGTAGCGCATCGAGTCCGCTGCCGCGGGTTCGGCCAAGAGACCGCCCGCCACACCGAGGGCCACTACGAGGAACAACGCTTGTTTCACTATCGGGTACGCGCCTGCCGGGAGGCCGTGACCAGCAGGGGTACCAAGTCCGCGGCACGCGGGCAAGTGTGGCCGTGGGTGCTGGGTTGCCGCGCTGCATGTGGCTTCCTATACTCGCGCTTCTGCCGCCGGCAAGCATGAACAGCGAGGACCTCGAGAAGAAGCTCTACGGGCTGGTATCCGAACTGGGCCAGCTGCTGGCCAGCGAGCGCTTGGCCGAAGCCGTGACCGAACTCATTGCCGGCGCTTCCAAGACCAAGGCCAGCCTCGACCGCAATATCGACGGCCTGCTGAGCCTGGCCAATATACCGACGCGTTCGGACTATCGCCGTATCGAGACCAAGGTCGACAGCTTGCAGGCCAGCGTGCTGAGCCTGTCGCGCAAGGTCGACCGCCTCGCCGGCGCCAAGAAGGCCAAGAAGGCCAAGAAAAAACCTAGTGGCTCGCGCTCACGCAAAGCCTAGGCGGCAGGCCGCTCGGGTCTGCGGCCGAGCCCCGACCACAGTAGCTCGAGCTCCGGCGGTCCGCTGACATCGCCCGCCAGTTCGTGCACCAAGCCGTAAGCCGGTCTCGGCTCCATTGATCCAGCCAGCTCGGACAGCTCGCCCAGCACAGCACTTTCGCTCGCGCGCAGGCCCAGCATTTCGGCTTCCATTAGCGCGAGCGCCTCGGTGGTTCCGGCTGGAGCCTCGCTGAGCGCGGCGGCGAGCCCCGGGCGGCGCCCGCCGTCTCCTGGCGTGACTCGGTTTACGATCAGTGCGGCGACCCTGAGGCCGGCACCGGCGAGTTCCCCGGCCAACTCGCCGGCCATGGCGGTTCCCCTGCGGTCGGGCCGGGCCACCACCACGAAAGAGCTGTCGGGGCGCCGTAGCATGCGCTCGACCTCGCCGGCGCCCTGTTCGAGCGCCTCGAGCACGCGGTCGAAACCGTCGATGAACTCAGCCACCTGGCGGCGCAGGGCCATGCCGCTCACCCGCTCTATGACGGTCAGTAGCGCCCACAGCGTCATGCGGGCCAATCGCGAACCGGCCTTGGCAATAACAAGGGCGGGCTCGGTCAGTATCCTGGTGGCGCCGCTGTCGAGCAGGGCCGTAAGACGGGCCGGCGCCGACAAGAGGTCGGACAGGTGCGCGGCCGGCGGAGTATCGATTATGAGAAGGTCCCAGTCCTCATCCTTGTCGAGTTCGTTTATACGCTGCATGGCCACGTAGGCCTCCGAACCTCCCACGGCGCCCGCGATGGCCTTGTAGATGGGATTGTCGAGCAGGGTGGGGGCCGAGCCCGGCACTAGGGCGGTCACCATACGGTCGAGCGTGGCCTTGGTGTCGAGCTTCATGGCCACCAAGAGACCGCCGTCGGCTGCGCCTTCGCCCAGCGGGATCTCGCGGGCGAGTCCGCCGAGCTTGTCGAGCCCGAGGGTATCGGCCAGGCGCGGCGCGGGGTCTACGGTGATAACGGCCACCCGGCGCCCCGCGCGTGCGGCGGCCAGGGCGCTTGCCGCGGCCAGCGAGGTCTTGCCCACACCGCCCTCGCCGGCGAAGACCAAGAGCGAGTTGTCCTCGAGGACCTTTTCCAGCGGGTGGCCGCTGAGGCCGCTCATGGTCTCTCCTCCAGAAAGCGCCGGCCGAGGTCGACCGAGAGCCCTTCGCCCGAGAAGCTGAAGGGTGTCGAAAAAGGAACAGGGTGAAGCTCCGCGACCGCCGCCAGCTGGCGGCGACGCCTGGCCAGGTGGAGCAGTGCGTCGGTGGACAGCTCGGTACGCTCGAGCCAGGCGGTCTGTTCCCGGTCGAGGCGTTCCGGATAGACGCCGTTCAGCAGTAGCCGCGGTGCTATGCCTTCGCCGGTCAGCGCGCGGCAGGTCTGGCGCGCTTCGTTCACGGACATTTCTTCTGGGCTGGTGACCACGACGACCGACATGCGTGTCTCGTCGGTCACGAAACGGGCCAGCTCGTGGGCCAAACGGCGCGCCGGCCCGACCAGAGCCAATCGCGAAAGACGTGCCGGTGCGAGCAACATTGCCAGGGCCTGTCCGGAGGCCTGACCGTCGATGACCAAGCGGTTCCGCTCCGACCGCTGACGGAGAGCGTCCAGGCGGGCGATGTCGGCCAAGCCCGGGAGTGCCGCTGCCAGGGCCTGAAAACTGCGGCTGTTGCGCAAACGGCGGCTTACGGGGCGCACGCGCACGAGACGGTCGAGGAGGGCCGCTACCGTTTCGCGCTCGTCGAAGGAGCCGTTGATATCCAGCAGGCGTGCCGGTGCGGCGGCCTCGGCGAGCAGGGCGGCGATGGTCGTCCTGCCGACCCCGCCCTTGCCCGTCACAAACAGTACCCGCGCCCCGCTCACCGTGGCCAAGACTTAGACGTGGCAGAGGCCACCGGCAAGGCCCGTTGCAATGGGTCAGGGCGGCGCTAAAACTCCGCGCCGATGAAGCGTTACGTTCTGGCCATAGACCAGGGAACCACGGGTTCGACCGTGATGATATTCGATCGCAGCGGCTCGGTGGTATCACGCGCCTATTCCGAGTTCCGCCAGCACTACCCGAGGCCCGCCTGGGTCGAGCACGACGCCGAAGAGATCTGGAGCACCACGCACGGGCTGATCGACAAAGCCTGTCGCAGCGCAAAGGTGGCCAAGGACGAGCTGGCCGCCATCGGGATCACCAACCAGCGCGAGACCACTGTCATATGGGATCGCAGTAGCGGACGGCCCATCTCAAAGGCCATCGTGTGGCAGGACCGCCGTACCTCGGCGCGTTGCGATAGGCTCAAGGCGGACGGGTTGGAATCGGCGGTACGCCGCAAGACCGGCCTGATGATCGACCCTTACTTCTCGGCCAGCAAGATCGAGTGGTTGCTGGCCAACACCCGGGGTGCGGCAGCGAGGGCGGCGCGCGGCGAACTGGCCTTCGGCACCATCGATAGCTGGCTGATCTGGAAGCTCACGGGCGGTTCCTGCCATGTGACCGACTACACCAACGCCTCGCGCACCATGCTGTTCGACATCCACAAGAAGCGCTGGGACCCGGCTCTGTGCGACATTTTCTCGGTACCCGCCGAGATCCTGCCGGAGGTTCGGCCCTCCTCCGGCGTGTTCGGAGAGACGGCCCCCGGGCTTGTCGGCCGCAGTCCGCTCCCGATAAGCGGCGTGGCCGGCGACCAGCAGGCCGCGCTTTTCGGCCAGGCCTGCTTCAGGCCCGGCATGGTCAAGAACACCTACGGAACCGGCTGTTTCATACTCATGTTCACGGGAAAGACGCCCGTGCGCTCCAACAACCGGCTGGTCACCACAATGGCCTGCGATGCCGCCGGGCGTCCGGCCTATGCGCTCGAAGGCTCTATCTTCATTGCCGGTGCCGCGGTTCAGTGGCTGCGCGACGGGCTCGGCCTGATAGCCCGCGCGGCCGACAGCGAAACCGCCGCCCGCCGGGTCGACTCCACGCTGGGGACATACCTGGTGCCGGCCTTCGCCGGCCTCGGCGCCCCATACTGGGACGCGGAGGCTCGCGGAGCGGTGGTGGGCCTAACCCGCGGGGTGACGGCCGACCACATTACGCGGGCCACACTCGAGTCCTTGGCCTACCAGACCCGCGACGTCGTCGAGGCCATGATGGCCGACTGCGGCCGGCGCATACGGCTGCTCAGGGTCGACGGCGGCGCCACCACCAACGACTTCCTCATGCAGTTCCAGGCCGACATCCTCGGAGTCACGGTCGACCGGCCCGAGGTGGTCGAGACAACAGCGGCCGGGGCCGCCTTCCTGGCGGGCCTCGGCGTGGGCTTTTGGAAGAATGCCGCCGACGTCGAGAAGGCCCGTCGCAGGGACAGGGTGTTCAAACCCGGCATGCGGCCCGGGCAACGGCGCGAGCTTTACCAGGGGTGGCTCGAAGCGGTGTCGCGCGTGAGCAGCAGTCAGGGTTGAAGCGACCGGGACGGCTTGGTATAGCTCGGGGATTCCGGGAGACCGGAGACCATGAAGGCTGACATACACCCCGAGTACCACGAGACCGACGTCGTCTGTGCATGCGGCCACAGCTTCAAGACCCGTTCGACCGTCGACAAGATACACGTCGAGGTGTGCTCGAAGTGCCACCCCTTCTACACCGGTCAGCAGAAGATCGTCGACACGGCCGGCCGCGTCGAGCGTTTTCGCAAGAAGTACGAAAAGTTCGGTTACGGCTCCGAGTGAGCCGGGTCATGTCCGGGCCTGGCGAGGGCGGGAGTATAAACTCCGGCCCTTTTTTTGCGCCACCCCGGCTGTATAACCAGGCCGTTAGCGGCGATGTTCGATAAGCTCGACGCGATAGAGGCCCGTTTCGAACGCATCGAGGCCGAGCTGGCCGACCCGGCCGTGATCGCCGACCGCGACCGTTACACGGCCCTCACACGCGAACATTCGGAACTATCGGCCGTCGTCGAGGTTTACCGACAGCGCCGGCGTATGGCCGGCGAACTGGCCGAGACCGCAAAGCTCGAGAAGGACTCGGACGACCAGATCCGCGGCATGGCTCACGAGGAGGCCGAGGGACTGAGGGCGAGCATAGCCGTAGCCGACGAGGAGATGCGCCGTCTGCTTCTTCCCAAGGACCCTCTAGACAAGCGCAATGCCGTGCTCGAGATCCGTGCCGGTACCGGCGGCGAGGAGGCCGCGCTGTTCGCCGGTGATCTGCTCCGGATGTACTTGCGCTATTGCGAAGGGCGGCGCTGGAAGACCGAGACGCTCAACCTGAGCAGCGGCGCGCTCGGCGGTGTAAAAGAGGTGACGGTGCTGGTGTCGGCCACCGGTGCCTACGGGCGGCTCAAGCGCGAGGCCGGCGTCCACCGGGTCCAGCGCGTGCCCGAGACCGAGGCCCAGGGGCGCATCCACACCTCGGCCGTCACCGTCGCGGTACTGCCCGAGGCCGAAGAGCTAGACCTTCAGATCGACGACAAGGACCTGCGCGTCGATGTCTACCGTTCCTCAGGGCCAGGCGGTCAGTCGGTCAACACCACCGATTCGGCCGTTCGCATAACGCACCTGGACAGCGGGATCGTCGTCACCTGCCAGGACGAGAAGTCGCAGCACAAGAACAAGTCGAAGGCCATGAGGATATTGCGGGCCCGGCTCTTCGAAATGGAAGAGGCCAAACGGCAGGCCGAGATCGCCGCCGACCGTAAGGCGATGGTGGGCAGCGGCGACCGCAGCGAGCGTATCCGCACCTATAACTTCCCGCAGGGCCGGGTGACGGACCACCGCATAGGGTTCACGCTCCATTCGCTCGATCAATTCCTGGCCGGCGAGATGGACGGCATGTTGGAGGCGGTCATGGCTCACTTCGAGGCCGAAGCGTTGAAGGCCGGGGACGACGGGTGACGGCGCCGGCCGATCGCGTTCTCATGGACTATCTGTCCCTCGCAGCCGGTTTTCTGGCCGACAAGGGGGTAGAGAGCGCCCGCCTCGATTCCGAACTGATGCTGGCCGAGGTGCTCGGCGTGGACCGGGTCTCCCTGTACACGAACCACGACAGGCCCTTATTGCCTCCGGAGGTCGACGGTTTCCGTCGTCTGATCCGCCGGCGGGCGGCACGCGAACCCCTGGCCTACATACTGGGCCGCCGTGAGTTCCGTTCGACGGATTTTTTCGTCGACCGTCGTGTGCTCATTCCCAGGCCCGAAAGCGAACTTCTCGTGGAGATCGCCGTCGCCGCGGCTCCGGCTTCCTCCAACGGGACCGGCATCAGCTTGGCCGACGTGGGCACCGGTTCGGGCGTGCTCGCTGTTTGTCTAGCTCTCGAACTGTCCGCGGCCCGCATCCTGGCCACGGACCTTTCGGCCTCGGCGCTCGAGGTCGCAACCGAGAACGCCGGTCGCCACGGTGTCGACGGCCGTATCGACTTCGCCCTGGGCGACTGCCTCGAACCCCTCCACGAACACGGTCCTTTCGCCGCCGTGGTCTCGAACCCGCCCTACGTGAGCGACGACGAGTGGAAGGGGCTCGCGCCCGAGGTCGCGCGCTGGGAGCCGCCCCTGGCCCTGGCGGCCGGGCTCGAAGGGATGGACATGATCGAACGTCTTATCGACGGAGCGCCTGCGGTGCTCGAACCCGACGGCCTGCTGGTCATGGAAGCGGGCACGCAGGCCCGTGCCGTATGCGAGCGAATGCAAGAAGCCTCCTGGCGCGATGTCAGCCTCCACAAGGACCTGGGGGGCCGCGACCGTGTGATCGCCGGCCGCCGGCCGGTCCCCTGAGCAAGTGGACAGGATAGTCGTCGAGGGCGGTCGCCGACTGGCCGGAGAGGTCGAGGTAAGCGGTGCCAAGAACGCGGCGCTCCCCTTGATATTCGCCAGCCTGCTATGCGACCGGCCCTGCCGCCTTCGGGGTCTGCCCGAGGTGGACGACATAAGGACGGCGCTCGGACTCCTCGAGCACATGGGCGCGCGTGTCGAGCGCTCGGGCAGCGCGGCGACCATCGATTGCTCAAGGCTCGAGGTGACAGAGGCGCCCTACGAACTGGTGCGTACCATGCGCGCATCCTTCCTGGTTCTCGGCCCCCTGCTCGCACGTTTTGGCAGGGCCCGGGTCTCGCGGCCGGGCGGCTGTGCCATCGGCAGCCGGCCGGTCGACATACACGTGGAAGCGATGTCCGCGCTCGGCGCGCGCGTCGAAGAGGACGGCGGCTACGTGGAGGCCAGGAGCGACCGTCTGGCCGGTTCACACGTCATACTGGAGAAACCTTCGGTCGGTGCCACCGAGAATCTCATGATGGCCGCCTCTCTGGCCGAGGGCCGCACCCGCATAGAGAACGCCGCGCGTGAGCCGGAGATAACGGACCTCGCGCGCGCTCTCACCGCGATGGGGGCCGGTGTCAGCGGTGCCGGGAGCTCGGTCATAGATGTGGAGGGCGTCGAACGGCTCGACGGCTTCGACCATGACGTCATGCCCGACCGGATAGAGGCGGGCACCTTTCTTGTCGCCGGGGCGATCACCGGCGGCGATGTGACCGTGCGCGGTGCGCGGTCCTCGGATCTGGCAATGTTCATCGAATGTCTCGAGGCTGCCGGTGCCACGGTGGAGGACCTCGGCGGGTCCGTCCGTGTTAGTGCCGGTGGGCGCGCACGTCCCGTCGACGTCCGGACCGCGCCATACCCCGGCTTCGCGACCGACCTGCAGGCCCAGTTCATGGCGTTGATGTGCACCGCTTCCGGGGAGTCCGTGATCACCGAGACCGTGTTCGAGAACCGCTTCATGCACGTCGGCGAACTGGCCCGCATGGGAGCCGAGATCCGCTTGGCGGGGAACCAGGCCTATGTCAGCGGCAGTCCCGGCCTTACCGGCGCGCAGGTCATGGCGACCGACCTGCGCGCTAGCGTGTGTCTCGTGCTGGCCGGCCTCGCCGCGCAACAGGAGACCGAGATATCACGGGTCTACCATTTGGACCGCGGCTACGAGCGTATCGAGGACAAGCTCAATGCCATTGGCGCTCGCATAGAGCGACGACCGGTGCAAGGCTAGGCGCGGGCCCGCGACATGTCTGCGAAGAACAAGAACAGGCCGCCATTGGAACTGCTCATCGACGGCCGGGCACCCGCTAGGGCGCGTCTGGCGCGTCTCATGGAACGCGACCGGGGCGGTTCTTCGGTCGACGCCGAGGTGGCGCGCATCATTGCCAGTGTGCGCCGCCGTGGTGACGGCGCGCTCCTGTCCTACACGAAGAAGTTCGACGGAGTGGCCATGCGCGCGCGCGACATCGAGGTGGACCGCGGCGAAATCGAAGAGGCCCGCCGCGAGCTTCCGCGGACGGCCACGGCTGCACTGTCCAAGGCCAAGCGTCGCATAGAGCGTTTCCACCGCAAGCAACTCGAGCGCGGTTATAAGGTTCGCGAGGCGGGGCTCGTGACGTCGATGCGCGTCTCGGCGCTCGCGCGCGTCGGGGTCTACGTGCCCGGCGGACGCGCGGCTTACCCGTCGACGGTTCTGATGAACATAGTGCCGGCTCGCGTGGCCGGGGTTGCAGACATAACCGTGGTGACCCCGCCCTCGACGGCGGGGGTCGCGCCCGAAGTGCTCGCGGCGGCCGATATCGCCGGCGCCACGCGCGTCCTGCGTATAGGCGGAGCCCAGGCCGTGGCGGCCCTGGCCTATGGTACCGAGACGGTGGCGGCCGTCGATAAGATCGTTGGGCCGGGCAACCAGTGGGTCGCGGCAGCCAAGCGCGCCGTCTTCGGGCAGGTCGGCATCGACATGATAGCCGGGCCCACCGAGGTGCTCGTCATCGCCGATTCGAGCGCCGATCCGGCCTGGGTGGCGGCCGACATGCTCGCGCAAGCCGAACACGATCCGATGGCCGCGGCCGTTTGCCTGACGACCAGCCGGCGTGTGGCCGAACGCGTCAGGGTCGAGCTCGGCCGTCAGCTGGCCGCCCTCGACCGCGGCTCGGTGGCCGGGCGCTCCATACGCGACTATGGCGCGGTCGTGGTGGTAGCTTCGTTAGCCCGGGCGGTCGAGTTGGCCAACGAGTTGGCGCCCGAGCACGTCGAGATCATCACCTCGCGGCCCGGGCCTGTGGCCGGCAAGATCCGCAATGCCGGTGCCATCTTTGTCGGCCCTTTCTCGCCCGAACCGCTCGGCGATTACGCCGCCGGGCCCAACCACGTGCTACCCACCGGTGGAACGGCGCGGTTCAGTTCGCCGCTCGGAGTTTATGATTTTCTCAAACGAACCAGTATCATCGAATCGCGCCGGCGCGGTCTCGAAGAACTTTCGGGCACGATCGTCGAATTGGCCGGTCGCGAAGGCCTCCACGCTCACGCCCGAGCCGTACGCGTGAGGCTGGAGGAGGCGGACTAGCCCGGCCGGGTCGATGGCAGGAGCCAAAAAGAGAACGAGGAAGAAAGCGTCGGCGCGCCGTAGCGCGAGGGTCAAGCGTGCGACCAGCGAGACCTCGGTCACCGTCAGTCTCGATCTCGACGGCGACGGGACCTACTCGATAGACACGGGCATACCGTTCTTCGACCACATGCTCGAGACGCTGTCGCGGCACAGTCTGATCGATCTCTCGATCAAGGCCCGGGGTGATACCGAGATCGACGACCACCACACCGTCGAGGACGTCGGCCTGGCCATCGGCAAGGCGCTCGGGCGCGCGCTCGGCGACAAGCGCGGTATAAACAGGTTCGGGTACGCCCAGGTGCCTTTGGACGAGGCCTTGGTGGCCGCCACGGTCGATCTCAGCGGTCGGCCCTTTCTCGTTTACAATCTCAAGCTGCGCCACCACCGGGTGGGGGAGTTCGAGACAGAACTCGTCAACGATTTCATGCAGGCTCTGATGAACGAGGCGGCGATGAACCTGCACATCAACAAGTTGTACGGGCGTAACCCGCACCACACCATCGAGGCGGCCTTCAAGGCCGTCGCGCGTGCGCTCGGAACGGCCGTGTCCCGCGACCCGCGCGTAAAAGGCGTGCCGTCGACCAAGGGCAGCCTGGTCGACTAAAGCGCGTGATCGCCGTCGTAGACTACGGCATGGGCAACCTGAGAAGCGTTGCCAAGGCGCTCGAGCACGTCGGTGCCGAGGTCCGGGTGACCGCCGAGGCGGCCGACATCGCCAAGGCAGACGGTGTCGTGCTTCCCGGTGTGGGCGCCTTCGGCCGTTGCATAGACAACCTGTGCGCGGCCGGGCTCGACAAGCCCGTCAAGATCGCGGCGGCTTCCGGGCGGCCCTTCCTGGGGATCTGCGTCGGCATGCAGATACTCTTTGAGGAGAGCGACGAGTTCGGGCCCGTCAAGGGCCTCGGGATACTCCGCGGCCGGGTCCGGCGCTTTGAGGGACTCGGTCCGGGCTTGCGCGTGCCGCACATCGGTTGGAACGCGCTACACATCCGTAGCCGGCCGCCGGTCCTCAAGGGGGTTGCCGATGGCGCCCGCGTCTACTTTGTCCACTCCTACTATGCCGAGTGCGAGTCGGACGAACTCGCGGCCGCAACGACGATCCACGGCGAGGAGTTCGTCTCGGCCGTCGAAAAGGGTTCGATATTTGCGACGCAGTTCCATCCGGAAAAAAGCCAAGCCGCAGGTCTGCGCCTGCTCGACAACTTCGCGGCTTTGGCCGCCGGCAGGCAGCTGTGATCGTAGTCCCGGCCATAGACATACGAGGCGGCAAGTGCGTGCGCTTGGAACGCGGCGATTTCGCACGCGAGACGGTATTCGATGACGACCCGGCCGTTCCCGCCGCGCGCTGGGTCGCCGAGGGCGCCGAAGCACTGCACATCGTCGACCTCGACGGCGCCCGTGTGGGTCACTCCGACAACCGCCGCGCGGTCGAGTCCGTGATAACGGAGGCCCGTCGCAAGCCCGGCGTGGTCGTCGAGTTGGGCGGTGGCATCCGTGACCTCGCCGCGGTCGAACATTGGCTCGGGGTCGGCGTCGACCGCGTGATACTTGGCACCGCGGCCGTGCGCCGGCCGGAACTGGTCGAACAGGCCGCCGCGGCTTACCCGGAGCGTGTGTGGGTCGGCATAGACGCCCGCGACGGTGTGGTTGCCACCGACGGTTGGACGCGGCAGGCGGGCCTGCGTGCGGTCGAACTGGCCAGCCAGGTCGTCGACCGTGGCGCCGCCGGTCTGATCTACACCGACATAGAGCGCGACGGCCTGCGGACCGGCGTCAACGTGGCCGCCACGGCCGAGTTCGCGCGCGGGGCCGGAGTGCCGGTCTATGCCTCTGGCGGCGTCGCTTCTGCCGACGACATCAACGCCCTGCGTGCCAGCCGGTCGAGCGGTATAGCCGGGGTCATAGTCGGGCGAGCCCTCTACGACGGGAGCATCAAGCTTCAAGACCTTCTGGCCGCGGCCCGGACCTGAAATGTTGGCCAAACGCATAATTCCCTGTCTCGACGTCAGGCGTGGACGTGTCGTAAAAGGCATAAATTTCATCGAACTCCGGGACGCGGGCGACCCTGTCGAGTCGGCCGCGCGCTACGATCTCGAGGGCGCCGACGAGCTTACCTTCCTCGATATTACGGCGAGCCACGAACGCCGCCCCATAATCCTCGACGTTGTGGCCAAGACGGCCGAGCAGGTGTTCATCCCACTTACGGTGGGCGGCGGCGTGACGGCCGAGGAGGACATCCGCAGGCTCCTCGAGGCCGGCTGCGACAAGGTCTCTATCAACACTGCGGCGGTCTCCGATCCCGACTTCGTCGCGGCCGCGGCGCGCCGCTTCGGAAGCCAGTGCACGGTGGTCGCCGTTGATGCCCGTGCCTGCACGGACGAGGATGGTCCGGCCGAGCTGCCGGACTGGGCCGGCACCTATCCCGGGCTATTGCTCGGTCGCGAGCGCGCGGGTTGGCAGGTCTACACGCATGGTGGACGCGTGCCCACGGGAATAGACGCGCTGGCCTGGTGCGAGCACATGGCCGGGGTCGGCGCCGGCGAGATACTGCTGACCAGCATGGACCGTGACGGGACCAAGTCGGGCTACGACATCAAACTGACACGCGCGGTATCCGATGCCGTGCCCGTCCCGGTCATAGCTTCGGGCGGGGTAGGTGGGCCCGAGCATCTCCTCGAGGGGCTCACAGCCGGTGGCGCCGAGGCCGCGCTTGCGGCTAGCATCTTCCACTACGGCGAGTACTCGATAGCCGAGTGCAAGGACTTTCTGGCCGATGGCGGTGTCGAGGTACGCCGGCCGGTCATCTGAGCGCGACCGGCCTCAGGCCGTTATGCGGCGGACCGGCTCGCGGCCGTCCCAGCCGGCGGCCTCCTCGGCGATGAACTTGAAGAACTCGCCCTTGAGGCCCACCACCTCGCTCAGTTCCACCACGGTTCCGGGGTGCGCCTCGGTATCGAAATAGACGAAGCGTCCATCCTCCCCGACGCGTCCGGACTGGGCGATCTCGTAACCGAGACCGTCGAGTCGGGCTAGGTCCTCGTCCATGGACCCGGTCCAGTGGGCCACGTGTTGCAGACCCTCCCTGCCGGCGGCCAAGAAGTCCCGGTACATCGAGGGCCTGTCGTTCTTCTGCTCGATCAGCTCTATTTGTAGGGGGCCGCTGTTGGCCAGGGCTATGGCCATCCGGGCCTCGCTCGGGCTGCCGCGGTAAACAAGGTCCTCGATCGGGGCCGGGTCGAACACGTAAAAGGGGCCGACCCCCAGCCTTTCCACCCAATGCTCGAGGGCGGCCTCGAGATCACGCACGACGTAACCGTTCTGGCGAATGTCGCCGAATATGCGGCTCATAGTTCCTCCAGGCGAACCAGTTCGGGCACCGGGCTCTTGAGCTGGCTCAATGCAGGCACGGGCGTCTTGCCGTAACGTTCGAAAGAGCGCCGGTGAAGCTCGTGGAGCTCGGCCTCGACCTCGGCGCGGCAGCGTTCGACCTCAGCCGGCTCGGCGCGTTCGGCCACCGGGAAAGGGCCGGTGACCTCGAAGCGGAGTTCGCCGAAGGGAAGCGGCACCATGGACCGGTCCCAGGTGTTGAGGTGTAGCGCCCTGTTCCCGTGCACCCGAACACAGTAGACCGACACCCCGGTGGTGCTGGCGAACTGGGCCACGCCCAACCTGCACACTCCCGCCGGACCGCGGGAGCCGTCGGTGGTGAAGGCGGTGATGAGACCGCTGCTCCTGTGCTCCCGTGCATGCGTTATCATCCTGTTCAACACGGGCACACGCCGGCTCGCTCGCGAACTGCTGCCGCCACGCTGTGTTACCAGCCCGACCCTCGCAAGCAGCGCGCTTATGACGGTACCGGCATCGCCCACGCTGGCCACGGTCTGCACCCGCTGGCCGCCGAAGAAGAAGAGCGCGGCAAAGATGTCCTGGTGAAGGATGGCCATAGCGAGGTCTTCGCCGTCCGTGCTGCGGCGGAAAAGCCCATCGAGCTCGGTTCGGTCCACCCTGCTGGTGGCCACCACCAGACGCATGTAGCCGAGGTAGAGGAAAGGAACGATGATGGCGGCGAGCCTCACGCTCGCCTTCTTGAGCCTGCGTCCTAGCGGCAGTTCCGCCACGGCTAGGACCTGCGAACGCTGCGCGCGTTCATCGCCACCCGCGGGCGGAGAGCCACTCGGCAATGGAGGCGACCGCCATGTCCCTCCCGGGCAGCTCTTGGCCTGCGGCCGGGTGGCCGTAATGGTCGCCGGAGATCTCGACGCTCTGTTTGTCGCTCGTGCCCAGGCTCGCATGGATGAGCCGGGCATCGGAGGGGAACACGCCGTTGTCGGCGGTGTAGCTGATCACAAGCGCGGGCAGGTCCACCGCCGCGCCGGCTGCCGGAACCGAGGCCCGCGAGGACAGCCCCGACCAGGTCGAAAGCCACGCTTCGGGCGTCACAACGCGGGCGAAACCGAAGGGTCCGTAGTTTATGAGGTCCGGGCGGTAGCCGAACAGCGATCCGTAGTCGCGCGCCGAGCTGTCAAGGGAAAGGTCGGTGTAACGGGGGTCGGCCTCGGTGCGGTAGACGGTTATGAATTCGACCGCGATCGCCCGGCGCCAGGCCTCGGTGTCGCCGGGGTCGGCGGCAAGCGCCGGGCGCGCCGCGCGTCTGAACGAGGCCAGCTCACGCGCGCGTTCGTCGATAGCTGCGACCCGCGCGCGCTGCGCTTCGCGGTAGGTGGCCAGGAACTCGGGTGTGTATGAGCTCGGCTCCGGCGGAGGTCTGAACCCGTTGGCCGGGTCGTACATGTCGAGTTCGCGGTTGCAGCCCAGCGGGTCCGCTTCGTCGGTTATCGAGGGGTCGATGGCCTCGAGCAGGAACAGGCCCTCTCCGCGATGGGCTGCGACGTATACGATCCCGTCGATGCCGGGCAGCTCATAGGCACCGAGGTCGAATGCGTCGCCGGCGGCCGTGTCCTCGAGGCGGCGCTCCGGGGCGGCGTGGGCCTGCGAGGCGTAGAAGGTGTAGAGCGAACCGCCACCGCGGTTGCCGACGGCCACGATCCGTTCGAACCCGGCCCCGCGCAGATGTTTCATGCCGGCGGCCACGTCGAGCAACACACGTTCATGCTCGAGCATGGAGTCGTTGCCGACCGAGCGGCTGTTCTGCGTGAGCACGGCCACACCGGCCCGCAGCAGACCCGGCACCAGGTAGTGCCTGAGGAAGTCCGCGCGCGGGTGCATCAGGGTCAGCACGGTGGCCGGCCGTCTACCGGGCGGCAACCACAGCGCGGCGTGCGATGCGGCGCTGTCCTCGCTTTCGAGGGTAAGGATCTCGACCGAACTGCCCTCGGGAAGAGCCTCGGTCATCTCGACGACGAGATAGGGGTTCGGGTAGCGCCCCAGGCGCGTCACGCTAACGCTCTAGCCATGGCGGCTCTCGAGCCACCGTTCGGCATCGATGGCCGCTTCGCACCCGCTACCGGCCGCCGTTACGGCCTGGCGGTAGACCGAGTCTTGGACGTCGCCGCAGGCGAACACGCCCTCCACGTTCGTATGGGTGGAGTCGGCGCGGGTGACTATGTAGCCCTTGGCGTCGAGTTCAAGGCTTCCGGCGAACAGTTGCGTGTTGGGGACGTGGCCTATGGCCATGAATACGCCGTCGCAGGCCTCCTCTACGGTCGTGTCCGAGGCGGTGTCGCGCAGCGTCACGCCGGTCACGCCACCCTCGGGGTCGCCGTGGATCTCCTCGACCACCGCGTTGGTCTTGAAACTTATCTTCGGGTTCTTGCGCGCGCGCTCCAGCATGATCTTGGAGGCGCGGAAGCCTTCGCGCCTGTGGACGATGACGACAGGGTCGGCGAACTTGCTGAGGAAGCTGGCTTCTTCCATCGCCGAGTCGCCGCCTCCTATGACCAGAACCTTTTTTTCCTTGAAGAAGAAACCGTCGCAGGTGGCGCAGGCCGAAACGCCGTGCCCCATCAGCCGGGTCTCCGAATCGAGCCCGAGCAGACGCGCGACGGCCCCGGTGGCGATAATCAGCGCGTCGCAACCCAGCTCGCCGTTGTCGGTCGTGAGCGTGAAGGGCGGACCGTCGAGGTCGACCCCGGTGACGTCGCCGGTTACGAACCGCGTTCCGAAACGCGCCGCCTGCGCGCGGAAGAGGTCAATCATCGCGGGTCCCATCAATCCGTCCGGAAAACCGGGGTAGTTCTCTACGTCCGTCGTGATGGTAAGCTGCCCGCCGGGTTCGGCGCCTTCGACGACCAGCGGTTCGAGGTTGGCGCGGGCGGCGTAGAGGGCGGCGGTGAGCCCGGCCGGACCGGAGCCGAGGATTATGACGCGGTTGTGTTCGTGGGACATTCCCGTCGTCTAAGGAATTGATGGTGCGCATGCAAGCCCGGCACGGGCAGGAGGATTGCCATGGCTGATCTTACACACGTCGACAAGAAAGGACGGGCACAGATGGTGGATGTCGGCGAGAAAGCGGTCACACGGCGGCGCGCACTCGCGCGCGCCCGCCTGGTCATGGAAGCGGCCACACTCGAACGGATCATGCAGGGTGACGTCCCCAAGGGGGACGTTGTTACGGTCGCACGTATCGCGGGGGTAATGGCGGCGAAACGCACTGACGAACTGATACCGCTTTGTCACCCGTTGGCCATCGACTCGGCCGAACTCAGCTTCGAAGGGGCCGGGGGCGAGCTGCTCATCGAGGCCGCGGTGTCGGTCACCGGCCGTACCGGCGCCGAGATGGAGGCGCTGGTAGCGGCTTCGGTGGCGGCACTAACGGTCTATGACATGTGCAAGGCCATCGACCGTTCCATGCACGTGGCCGAGCTGGCCTTGCTGGAAAAGAGCGGCGGCCGTAGCGGAGACTACCGGCGCAGCCCCTGACCGCGGCCCGAACATGACGCGGCTGTCATTGCTGCCGCCGGTGCCGCGGCGTTAAGGTCGTCGCATGAAGGACAAGTTTGCCTGCGCGGCGATAGAAACGCTGGCCGCCAGGGCCGATGAACGCGGCCTGTCGGTTCTCTCGGACGCCGAGCTGGTCGCCCTGGTGGCCGTCGGGCCGGCGGCCCCGGCCTCCTCGTACAGGTCCGGCCTGCTTGCCGCCGAGGGCCTGCTCGAAAGCAGCGGCGGGGTCCGCAGGGTCCTCGGACTGGCGCGGCCGGCCGCAAGCGAATCCTTCGGGTCTGCTGGCGCGCTCGTGCTCGCGGCCGCGGCCGAACTCGGGCGGCGGGCGGCAGCCTCGGCGCTGGGCCGCGGGGTGCGATTGCTCTCCTCGCGCAGCGTTGCCGGGCATTTCGGCCCCTTGCTCGCGGCCGAGCCGAGAGAACTTTTCTACGCCTTGCTCGTCGATACGCGCAACCGGCTGATCAGCAAGGTGCGTGTTTCGGAGGGTTCCCTGGCCGCCTCGCTGGTGCATCCCCGCGAGGCTTTCGCGCATGCCGTGCGAGCGGCGGCTGCAGCCGTGATCTTTCTCCACAATCATCCGAGCGGCGACCCCGAGCCGAGCCGGGAGGACCGGCGGCTCACCGAACGGCTGGTTGCCGGCGGGCGCCTGCTCGGGATACCCGTGCTAGACCACGTCGTGGTCGCCGGCGATGCCCACTATTCGTTCGCCGACCATGGCGAAATTGGAACCGGGCGGGCCGGCACGGCGGCCTGAGCCGGCGGTCTCAGAAGGGGATGTCGTCGGCGGGGGGAGCCGTGGCGCCTGCGGTCTCTGCGGGGAGGTCGTCGCTGAAGCCGGTCGCAGCGCTCGGGGCCGAGCCGACGAACTGCACACGCTCGGCGACGATCTCGGTGGTGTAGCGGTCATTGCCGTCCCGGTCCTGCCACTTGCGGGTCTGGAGACGGCCTTCGACGAATACCGAACGGCCCTTGGACAGGTACTGCGCGGAGGTCTCGGCCTGACGGCCCCACACGACCACGCGGTGCCATTCGGTCCGCTCTTGGCGTTCGCCCGACTGGTCTGACCACTGCTCGTTGGTGGCCACGCTCAGCGTGGCCACGGCCTTACCACCGCTGGTGTGCCGAAGTTCCGGATCGCGTCCGAGGTTGCCAAGCACGATGACCTTGTTTACTGATGCCATGAGTCGTTCTCCGCGTCTGTTTCGAGAGTGAGGGCGAGGCTAGGCCCGGCTGTCTGGCGTGTCAATACACGATGAGTGATAACGACGAAGCCATGCACTCCCTGCCCGCGGTATCGTTCTTCGGTCGCATTACGAGCCTGATCAGGCTCGCGCTTTTCTTCGCCGAATCGGCCGGGCTCCTTCCCGCCCTTATCATTGCCGCCGTACTGGCCGGCGGGCGCCGCACCAAGGTCTGGGCCATGTCCTGGTCGGTGCTGTCGATGCGCGTGTTCGGTATGCGCGTCGACAGCGAAGGCCGTGAGAATCTGGAGCCTGGCCGCAGTTACGTCGTTGCCTCCAATCACAAGAGCCTGCTCGATCCCTTCTCGGTCGTTCTCGCCCTCGGTCCCGACCACCAGACCCGGTGGGTATCGAAGAAGGAGCTGCTCAAGGTGCCGCTGTTCGGCTTGGGGCTCAGGGTCACAGGGATGGTCATGATCGACCGTAGTGACAGTAGCCAGGCCGTCCGCGAGATCGCTCGTATGAGGAGCGAGGAGGGTATCTCGGTGGCCTTCTTCGCCGAGGGCGCCCGCGCACCCGGGGCCGAACTGCTGCCTTTCAAGAAAGGTGCCGCGGCCTTTGCCATCGACAGCGGTTGGCCTGTCGTGCCCGTGGCCGTGGCCGGTTCTCATTTGGCCCTGCCAAAGCATTCTTTGCTGCTGAGGCCGCGTACCATCCGGGTCCGTATCGGCGAGCCTATCGAGGTCACCGGGCTCGGTGAGGGCGACCGTGGCGCGCTCACCGAGCGTCTGCGCGGGCGCATCGCCGCCATGCTTGGTGAGATGAGCGAGTGACACTGCTCGAGGCCGCCCTGCTCGGTATCGTCCAGGGGATCACCGAGTTCCTTCCGATCTCCAGTTCCGGCCATCTCGTCATCGGCCGCCACCTGCTTGGCAGCGATCTGGTTGGCTCCCTGGCCTTCGACGTCGCCCTTCACTGCGGCACGATGGCCGCCGTCATGGTCTATTTCCGCGCCGACCTGGCCCGTCTGCTGCGCGCTGCGCTCACGACCGGCGACGAACACCGGGAGGGCCGCCGCGAACTGGCCATGCTCGCCCTTGCCACGGTGCCGATCGCCGTGGCTGGCCTGCTGTTCGCGGAGCCGCTGACCGTCGCCTTCCAGTCGCCGCTCATGGCCGGCTGCGGCCTGCTCGTGAGCGCGGCCCTATTGGCATCAACAAGGCTGTTGCCGCCCGGGCCGGACGGGAATGGCCGTCTTGGGCCACGGCAGGCCGTCATCGTCGGCCTGGTACAAGCCCTGGCCATCATGCCGGGCATTTCCCGGTCGGGGGCCACGATAGTTGCCGGTCTCTGGCTGGGGCTCGGGCGCGCACCCGCGGCCCGCTTTGCCTTTCTCCTGGCCCTGCCGGCCATTGCCGGCGCCACGCTGCTCGAACTGTCCGCGATCTCAACGCTGGCCACCAGCTTGGCCCCATCGCTGGCTGCAGGCGTCGGACTTGCGGCTCTGAGCGGAATGGCGGCCATAGCGGTCATGATGCGTGCGGTCGAGGGCGGACGTCTGCTACCATTTGCGCTATACTGCCTGGTTCTCGGGACGGCGGCGCTGGTAGTAGGTGTGGGGTAAGTGGCGCGGGCGAAAAGCGCAGATAGAGAGGTCTCACGGGTAGTCCACGAGGTTGAGGCGATCGTGGCCGCCGCCGTTGGTCTGGCCCTTGTCCTGAGCTTCCTGTCCTATGTACCCGGCTCCCCGGCCGCCAACCATGTCGGGCCCGTAGGGCACCGTCTGGCCGACGTTCTGATCCAGGCCTTCGGATACGCCGCCTATGTATTCCCTCTCTTGCTGCTGGGCGCCGCCGTGTGGCTTTTCCGCGGGGCCAAAGGCTCCCCGGGGGCCGTGCGCGCGGCCGGTGCGGCCGCCGCCCTGGTCGAGTGTGCCACGGCCCTGGCCCTGGCCCGCCCCGAGGCTCCGACCGAGCTGGCCGGCGGCTGGCTCGGCGGTTTTGCCGCGCGCCTGCTGGCCGACGCCTTCGGGTTGGTCGGCTCCACGCTGCTGCTGGCCGCGGCAGGCCTGCTCATCTTCATCATGCTGACAGGACTGCCCGTCTCGCGGTTGGCGGCCGGCCTGGGTGCAGCCGCATCCGGCTTGGCGGCGGTCCTGGCAAGCCTGGTCACATCGACCGGCCGTCGCTTGGCGGCCTCTCTCGGTCTGTTGCTCGAACGCTTGCTGGCAGCGGCGCGCCGCATCCCGAGACCTTCGTTGCGCATCCCGAGGCTCAGGCGCCCGCCCGTCGTGTTCGCGGACAACGCGGAACCCGCGAGCCGGCCCGCCGAGGCCGCTGCGGACCCGGGGCCGCCACACCACGCTTCGGCCCAGACCGGCGTCGAAGGGGGCCCGGAGATAGTCAAGACCGATACCGAGGCCGGCGCCCGGTCGGATGCCAAGGCACTGGCCAAGAAGGCCGCCGCGCGTCAGGAAGAGTTCTATTTCGACCTCGAGAGCGGCGATTACCGCCTGCCGCCGCCAAACCTGCTGGGCGCCAGCGACGAGGTGCGCGATTTCAGCAACGAGAAGGTGCTGGTCGAGCAATCAAAGATCCTCGAGCAGAAACTGTCGACCTTCGGTATCGCCGGGCGTGTGGTGGCGGTACGGCCGGGCCCCGTGATTACCACCTTCGAGTTCGAGCCCGAGGCCGGCATCAAGGTGAGCCGTGTCGTCAATCTTTGCGACGACCTCACGATGGCGCTTCGTGCGCACAGCGTTCGCATCATCGCGCCGATACCGGGCAAGAACGTCGTGGGCATAGAGGTGTCCAACCGCGACCGCTCGGTGGTCGGGCTCCGCGACCTGATCGACTCCGACGAGTTCAGGTCCCACCCATCGCCTTTGGCGCTCGCCGTGGGGCGCGGCACCACGGGGGTGCCGGCCTACGCAGACCTAACCGCGATGCCCCACCTGTTGATGGCGGGAGCCACGGGCACCGGCAAGTCGGTGTCCCTCAACGCGATGATTCTGAGCATCCTCTACAAGTCCACGCCGCGTGACGTGCGCTTCATCATGATAGACCCCAAGATGCTCGAACTCTCTCTGTACGACGGCATTCCCCATTTGCTCGTCCCCGTGGTCACCGACGTGAAGAAGGCCTCGGCCGCGCTGGCCAATGTGATGCGAGAGATGGACGGGCGTTTCGAGATGCTCCGCGACATGCGCGTGCGTAGCATCGACGACTACAACCGCCGCTTGAAGGAGCGTATCGAGGCCGGGGAGTCCTTCGACGGGGTGGAAGAAGGCGACGACGGGCAGAGCGCGATCGTGCACGAGCATCTGCCACGCGTGGTCGTCGTCGTTGACGAGTTGGCCGATCTGATGATGGCCGCCGGGCGCGATATAGAGACGGCGGTAACGCGATTGGCGCAAAAGGCCCGGGCGGCCGGCATTCATCTCATCTTGGCCACCCAACGGCCCTCGGTCGATGTCATCACGGGGCTGATAAAGGCCAACTTCCCGGCGCGTATCTCTTTCAAGGTCACCGCGCGTCCCGATTCGCGCACGATACTCGACTCCGTCGGCGCCGAACGCCTGCTGGGCAACGGCGACATGCTCTATCTCGCCCCCGGCACGTCGTTTCTCCAGCGGCTACACGGCGCGCTCATCGGCGACAACGAGATCCGCGCGCTCGTCGACTTCCTCAAAAAACAGGGTGCCCCCGACTACCGTATGGACCTTTTGGAGGAAGCCTCCTCGGCCTCCGATGACGATGACGAGGACTTCTTCGACGAGCTTTACGAACGCGCCGTTGACCTGGTGGTCGAACAGGGCCAGGGTTCGACCTCGTGGCTGCAGCGCAAGCTTGGCATAGGCTACAATCGCGCGGCCAGGATCATGGAACACATGGAGAGTTCGGGCATCGTGGGACCCGCCGACGGCGTGAGGCCACGCCGCGTGGTCGGTTCCATGGCCGCCGAGTAGTTGCGGCCGCTCTCGTGGCCTTGTTCGCTGCCGGCCTTTCCAGTGCCGGCGCCACCGACCCTGACAGCTGGCAGCAGTTCCGCTCGCGTTGGGATTCGGCCCGTACCTGGAGCGCGGAGTTCACCCAGAGGCTCGATCTCGGCGACGGCGCGCCGGCACTCGAGAGCAGGGGCCGGGTCCTACTCTCGAAGCCCGGCCGTATCCGTTGGGAGTACGACGGCGCGCCCGGGCAACTCGTGGTGGGCGACGGGGACTGGCTGTGGATCTACCAGGCCGGGCTCGAGCAGGTCTACAAGATCTCCTATGGCCAATCGCTGGTTCACACGATGATCGCCACGCTGGTGGGCGGCCCCGAGCCGCTAGATAACGCCTACGAGGTCAGCCAGGCCGGAACCAACGCACGCGGGCATACCGTGTTCCGCCTGCAGCCGAAGGACGGGAGCGGCCCCCCCCTGGAGTTGGCCGTTGCGCCCGGCGCCGCCGAGCCTTCTTCGGTGGTGGTCGTGGAAGCGGCCGGTGGTCGTAACGAGCTGACCTTCACGGACAGCTCGCTCGACCTTCCGCTCGGCGCCTCGCTGTTCAACTTTACACCGCCGCCCGGAACCGACGTCATCACCGGACAATGAACCGTCGCAAGTTGTACATGCTCGGTCTGGGTTGCCCGAAGAACCAGGTCGACGCCGAGATCATGTTGGCCAAGGCCGCCGCTGAGGGCTACAGCGTCGTCGATGACCCCGAGGATGCCGACGTGCTGGTCGTCAACACCTGCGCGTTCATTGACGCCGCCCGCGAGGAGTCGGTAGCGGCCATCCTCGAATTGGCCGGGCTCAAGGCCGCGGGCACCGGGCCCCGGCGGCTGGTCGTTTCAGGCTGTATGGCCGAGCGTTACGGTGGCGAGCTTGCCGGCGAGCTTCCCGAGGTGGACGCCTTCGTCGGCACCGGTGCGCTGGCCGAGTTTCCCCGCGCCCTCGGTGCCGAGGGCGGCCGCGTGTTCAAGGGGGACAAGCACTACCTTCCCGCCGCGTCGATGGAGCGGAGGCTCACCGACGGAGACGGCTCGGCTTACGTCAAGGTGTCCGAGGGCTGCGACCACGAGTGCGCCTTCTGTGTCATCCCGCTGATACGGGGCCGCCATGAGAGCCGCGAGATCGAGGACGTGGCCGCCGAGGTCGAGGGTCTGGCCGGACGCGGCATAGTCGAGATAAACCTCATCGCGCAGGATCTGAGCGCTTACGGGCGCGACCGCGGCCACAGGGAAGGTCTGGCCGGTCTGCTCTACCGCCTCGGCAGGATCCGGGGGATAGAACGGATACGCTGCCTCTATCTCTATCCCAACACGCTGACCGACGCCGTGTTGGAGGCCATCGATTCGGTCGAGGCCGTGTGCCCTTACATAGACCTGCCCCTGCAGCACGCCGACCGAGCGGTGCTGGCGGCCATGAACCGCGGCAAGGACGCTGATTCCTTGCTGCGCCTGCTCGACCGCATCCGGGAACGTGTTCGCGGGGCGGCGATCCGGAGCGCTTTCATAACCGGCTTTCCCGGCGAGACGGAGTCGGCTTTCGTCACGTTGCGGGATTTCGTCGAGCGGGCCCGCTTCCAGAGCATCGGGGTCTTTCGCTATTCCCCCGAGGAGGACAGCAGGGCCGTCACGCTCGATAATGTGGTGCCGAGGGAAACGGCCCAACGTCGCCGCGACGAGCTCGTCGCCGTGCAGGAGGGGATCTCCGAAAGCGTCCTGGCCGAGAGGGTCGGCGGGTTCGAGCGCATACTGGTCGGGGGTACCGATGAGGGCGGAGTGTGGTGGGGGCGCACGGATTGGCAAGCGCCTGAGATAGACGGGGTCACCTGGCTCGGCAGCGAACCGGCCCTGCGTCCGGGGGACCTCATAGAGGCCCAGGTGACGGGCTCCGGCGTGCACGATGTCTTTGCCCGGCCCCTGGCCGGGCCACGGATTGACGCCGCCGAAGACCGCAATTAGGGTGTCGCGCCTTCGCGGCCGGGGGCCGGGGCCGATATGAGAAAACGCGACCGGGACAAGTTCCAAGCTCGACTGCTCGATATGCGCAAGGCGATCATGCGCGAGATCCGGCAGGACATGAAGGAAGGCCGCGAGGGAGAGGCCAGCGAGGGGCGCGACACTTACGACATCGCCAGCGATGAGCGCGATCGTGAGATCAACCTCTTGCTCGGAGGCCGCGACCGCAAGAAGCTCGAGCAGGTCGACGACGCGCTCCATCGCATCGAGAACGGCGAGTACGGCGAGTGCGAGGAGTGCGGAGGCGAGATCGCGTCCGGCCGTTTGGAAGCGATGCCGTTCTCGCGTTTGTGCGTGACCTGCCAGGGCGAGTTCGAGCAGGCCCAGCGGACGGTACAGTCGGATAGCAACACCGCCGTGACGCCGCGTTACCCGGGTGCTGAGGGAGAGGAAGAAGCTTCCTGACCCGGCGCGGTTCTTGACGGCCGTTCGTGCTAGGGTCGCGCGCGTGGGCTGTGCGGCCAACATCTCGGAGCTTTTCGTGTCTTGGCAGGGCGAAGGCTCGCGCGTGGGCGAGAAGCACCTGTTCGTACGCTTTGCTGGCTGCAACATACGCTGCAACTACTGCGATACGCCCGAGTCGTTGGTTCCGGTGGACCAGGCGCGCGTCGACTTTCCCGACGGCCGCCGCCGCCGCCTCGATAACCCATTGGCGCCGGCCGCGCTGGCCGCTCTCGTCGAGGAGTTCTGCCGTCTCGACCCAACGATAGCCATGATTGCGATCACCGGCGGCGAACCGCTCGTGCAGCACGAGGCCATCGCCGAGTGGCTCGGTTGTTTCCGTCCGCCGCGGCCCTGCCTGCTCGAGACCAACGCCGTGCTGCCCGCCGCGCTCGCCGGCGTGATCGAATACGTCGCCGTGATCTCGGCCGACATCAAGCTGCCTTCGGCCGGCGGCGAGCGGCCGATGTGGGACGAGCACCGCCGCTTCCTCGAGGCCTGCTCGGGCTCCGAGGTCTACGTCAAGATGCCGGTGGACCGCGGCACCGAGGTGACCGAGGTAAGGCGGGCGGCGCGCCTGGTACGCGAGACCGCCGGCGAGGTGGACCTGTTCGTCCAGCCGATCTGCGATCCGGCCGATGATAGCTGGCTGATCGAGACCGGCCAGCTGGAGTGTTTGGTGGATGCGGCCGCTGCCGAGCTTCCGGGGGCGCGCATGTTACCCCAGGTCCACAAGCTCATGGGGCTGCGTTGACGGACGCGCCGGCGCGCCCGGTCCCGGCACGGGCACTGGCCCAGCGAGAGGAGACATGGGGCCGTCTCGGGGACGAGGTCTTCGATGTGGCCGTCATCGGGGGCGGCATCAACGGCGCCGGGGTCGCCCGCGACGCGGCGTTGCGCGGCATGTCGGTCGCACTCGTCGAGCGTTCCGACTTCGCCTCGGGCACGAGCAGCCGCTCCTCCAAGCTCATCCACGGCGGGGTGCGTTATCTCGAGCAAGGGGATGTCGGTCTCGTGCTCGAGGCATGCCGCGAACGCGACCTGCTGCGTTCGCGCCTGGCCCCGCATCTGGTGCGCGCCCAGCGCTTCGTGTTTCCCGTGTACCGCGACGACCCCTTGGCCCTGTGGCAGCTACGCCTCGGACTCCTCACCTACGACGCGCTTGCGGGGTTCCGCAACGTCGAGCGTCACCGCGCCCTTTCCAGGAAGGACCTGTGCCTGGAGGAACCTTCGCTGCTCTCCGACGGTCTGACCGGCGGGGCCCTTTACTACGATTGCGCCACCGACGATGCCCGTTTGAGTCTCGAGAACGCCCTGTCCGCGCGCCACAGCGGGGCGGCCGTGATCAACTACGTCGAGGTCACCGCTCTCGACAAGGACAGATCGGGCCGTTTGGCGGCCGCCAGGCTACGAGACCGGATGGGGGCCGGGGAGACCAGCCTGCGCGCGCGCTCCTTCGTCAACGCTGCCGGCCCCTGGTTGGATTCGGTTCGTAAGCTCGACGATGGCGGTACGCCCCCGCGCCTGAAGGCGACCAAGGGGGTCCACGTCCTCGTCGAGCGTGAGCGCCTGGGCAACCGCAACGCGGTGGTCATCCGCGGGGTGGGCGACGGTCGGGTGATGTTTGCCATCCCCTGGCAGGACCTGACCCTGCTCGGTACCACCGACACCTTCTACGAAGGCGACCCCGCGGCAGTGGCGGTCGAGCGCGACGACATCGATTACATCCTGGCCGCGGCCAACCGCGCCTTTCCGGGGGCGGGTTTGCAGGCCGGGGACGTCGTCAGCGCCTACGCGGGGCTCCGCCCCCTGGTCGCGGCCGAGGACGAGAGCGACGCATCCGACCTAAGCCGCGAGGATTGTATTTTCGAGAGCCCGTCGGGGCTCGTTTCGATAGGGGGCGGTAAACTCACCACTTACCGCCGTGTCGCCGAGCGCGTCGTCGACCTTGCCGCAGGCCGGGCCGGGCGCAGCGTCGGGCGCTGCCGTACAGCCTCGCTGGCCCTGCCGGCCGCCGCCGGGGTCGAACCGGGCGAGGTTGCCGGGACCGCGTCCCAAGCTGCCGGCCCCGTCGAACTGGCGGCCGAGGTCGAGCGCGCGGTCGAGGACGAGATGGCGCTCAGGCTCGACGACCTTCTACTGCGGCGCTCGCAGATGGGGCTGCGTACGGGCGACGGAGGTTTCGGCCTGGCCACCGATGCCGCCGTCCTGATGGGGCGCCTTCTCGGATGGGACAAGGCCCGGCTCGGCGAGGAACTGGCCCGCTACCGGCGGGCGCTCGGGCACTCGGCCTGGAAGCCGGTGCCGGGCGCGGCAACGTCAAGGGTAAAATCTTGACTCAACCCGCCCATGCGATAAGGCAGGCCACTGGCTGAACGGGCCCGTTCGTCCCCGTACCGGCCGGCATGACCTCGCACAAAGGGCCTCTGGCAAAACAGCAACTGGCCGAGCTTGCAGCAGAGTTCGGTCTGGGAAAGCTGACCTCCTCTTCGGGGCCGGTCGAAGGCTGGGGTGCGCGCCGTTATATCCTGTCGAGCTCCAAGGGCCGCTTCGAGCTGCAGGTGCACGGTGCCGACCAGGAGTACGAACTCAGGCGCGAGATAGACCTGCTCACCTTCTTTGACAAGCACGATTTTCCCAGCCCGCGCCCTACGGTCGACCGCCGGGGGCGTTTCATCATAGAGCACGACGGCCGCTGTCTGTTGCTTCTCAAGATCCCGGCCGCCCAGACGGTGACCGAGAACAAACTGACGCTGAAACAGGTCAACGACGCGGGGCATCTGATCGGCGAGATGCACATGCTCGGGCGCGGGTACAAGAAATCGGTCGACAACCGTTACGGCTTCGACCGCATGTTCGAGACCTATGCGGCCGCACGACGCCGTATGCCGTCGCATTTCAAAAAGGTCGTTCGCACGCTCGACGAGGAGACCGAGTACCTCGGCAACTACCTCGAGAGCAAGCTGCCCAAAGGCATCATCCACGGCGCCATTCACCGTGAGCTGCTCAGCTTCAAGGGCGAGAACGTCGTTTGCATCGGCGGCTTCGGCTATGCCTGCCGTGGCAAGTACGTCTTCGACCTGGCCACGGCCGTCAACGCCCTTTGCTTCGTCGGCGACCGTTATGAACTCGAGCGCTTCGAGGCCCTGATGGCCGGCTATGAATCGCTGAGAACCCTTTCTCTCGCCGAGTGGGACTCCTTCCCCAACGAGCTGCGCTTCGCGGCTCTCCGTTTCACCGTTATGCGCCTCGACGAGTTCTTCGAGAGCGAGAACGACGAGGAGAGGACGCGCATCAACGAGGACTTCCGGGCCTATCTCGAAAGGCTCAGGGTCCTGCGTCGTGAAAAGGAAGGGGGCATGGAGAAGCTGCTCATGGCCATGGCCACGGGATACGACTACCGCAAGTACCAGCGTGTGGTCGTGGGTGATTCGCCGCGCGATAGACGAAAGTGAACGGTGAGGCGGTAGAGCGGCACATCCGTGCACTACTTGTCGAGCTCGGCGAGGATCCCGAACGCGCGGGGCTTGCCAAGACCCCCGAGCGTGTGGCCCGCAGTCTCGAGTTCTTCACCAAGGGTTCCAACGAAGAACCGTCGGCCATCATAGGCGACGCGCTGTTCGTCGAAGAGTACTCGGAGATGATCATCGTCCGCGATATCGATTTCTTCTCGCTCTGCGAGCATCACGTCCTTCCCTTTTTCGGGCGCGCACACGTGGCCTATATACCCGATCATCACATAGTGGGGATCAGCAAGATCTGCCGTCTGGTGGAATGTTTCGCGCGCCGCCTGCAGGTTCAGGAGCGCATGACCTCGCAGATCGCCGCCACACTCCACGATATCCTCAGCCCGCAGGGCGTGGGCGTGGTGGTGCGCGCCGAGCACCTCTGCATGCGTATGCGCGGGGTCGAGAAGCCCAACTCGACCGTGGTGACGAGCGCGCTGCTGGGGGCCTTTCAGAAGCGTGACACGAGGCAGGAGTTCATGAACCTGATCTCGAACAGCGCTTCCTAGAACCTCGCCCACCAGGGCACGCCGGGCTCGCCCTCGAGCTCGACGGTGACCGCGTAGTTCTCAAGCAGACGTCCCTCGGCAAGCGCAAGCACGGCCAGCGCCCCGGCATGGTCACTGACGGCTTCGACCTCGGTGGCCAGAGCGCGGGCCAGCTTTTCCTGAAAATCGAGCACGTCGGTGGTGGTCACCATCCCGACCTCGTATCGTTTCTTCTGGTTGGCGAGATTTTCCTCCGCCAGTTCACGGGCCAGGCGGGCTGCCGCCACGCGCTGCTGGGCCGAGGCCAGTTCGCCGCCGGCACGCTGGACCTCCAGGGCGATCTCGGAGAGGACCTGACGCAGGCGCTCGCGCGCGTAGGCCAGCTCGGCCTCGGCACGGGCGTGTGCGGCCCTCGGGGCGGCGTTGGAAAGCGGCATTTCGAGGGTGAGCCCGACCCTGTAGCTGTAGTGGTCGCCGTCGGCTAGCAGGTCGAGCGCGTCGCCGTAGGAACCGCCGAAGGCGCTCGTCACCGTCTCACCGGTGTACAGCGAGGTAAGCGGCACGGGGTCGCCGCTGAGCCCGACCAGTTTGTATTCGCCCACCAAGGCCAGTGCGGGAAGCCGTTCCATGCGCGCTTGGCGCTCGGTCAATTCCGCGCTCGCCACGGTCACTTGCGCGGCCCGTACCTCCGGCCTCCGTTCGGCCGCCATGCGAAGGCTCGCCTCAAGTTCGACCGCGACCGCTTCAACGACATGGGTCTGGCTCGGCCGCACCGGCTTTGGGCCGCCACCCTGGTCGAGGCCGAGCATGACGGTGTACTGGAGCGTGCGTGCGGCCATATCCAGGTCGTGTTCGGCCACAAGCACCTTTTCTTCCCGAGCGGCGGCCTCGGCCCTGGTCTCGCGCACGGCAACCGGTGCGAGCAGGCCGACGTCGACCTTGGCCTGGGTCTGTTTGACCAGCTCATGCGCCAACGCGAAGGAGCGACGCTCGACATCGAGGGTGGCTTGCGCGCGGGCATGGTCCCAGTAGGCGTTGACGACTTCCGCAACGAAGGATGCCAGTTCGGCTTCGAAGGCGGCCATGGCCCCGGCCGAGGAGTTGCGGGCCAACTCGACGGTGGTACGGGTGGCGCGCCCGCCAAAGTTTTGCAGCAGCGGCTGTTCCAGCGAAAGGCCGATGGCCGGGTCGTACTGCGGCACCAGCCCTTGGAAGCTGGAGTTGGAGGAGCTGCGCGAGTTCGTCCAATTCAGATCGACGCTGGCGCCGCTGCGCGTGAGCTTGGATACGGTAACGTCGCCCCACCTGTTGGTCCTTCGGACGACGTCGTTGCCGGACAGCGAGTTGTGGGTGGCCAGCTGGTCCTCACCGACCCCGAGATCGATAACAAGAGTAGGCTCATAGGCGGCCACCGCCCCGGCAATATCCTCACGGGCCGCCCGTGGAAGGTGGGAAAGCGCCCGTAGCCCGGGGTTGTTCGCCACCGCCGTGCGCACCGCGTCGGCCAGGGTGATGGCGGCCGGCTCGCCTTGGGCATTTCTGACGGAGGCAAGAAGCGCCTCGATGTGGTCCGGCCGGTCTGAGGTCTGGGCGGCCGCTCCCCCCCCCGTTACGCCCTGGACGGCGATCGTGGCGATGAGCAGGGCCATCTTAGAAATGAATGAAACGGGGCTCTCGTGTCGTCTCCTCATCCGGACATTCTAGCGTACAGGTAAGCTGCTTTCCGCTCGCTCGTTACAAGCGCGTTCCCGGGCCCGGAACTGCTTTGCTATCCGGGTCGGCCACGCTATTAGGAAACTCTCCGAACGATGTTGAAACGCTACTTACTGGCACCGGGACCGACCCCGGTTCCGCACGAGGCAACGCTGGCGATGGCGGCGCCGATGATCCACCACCGCACGCCGGAGTTCAGCCGTATCTTCCGGCGCGCGGCCGATGGGGCCAAGGCTCTGTTCGGAACCGAACAGGACGTCATGATGCTTGCCGCGACCGGGACCGGCGGCATGGAGGCGGCCCTCACCAACACGCTGGCCTGTGGAGACCGTGTCGTGGTCGTGCGCGGGGGCAAGTTCGGCGAGCGCTGGGAGGAGATAGCGCGCGGCTACGGGCTCGAACCGCTGGTGATCGATGTCGAGTGGGGAAGCGCCGTGGCACCGGCCGATATAGCCGCCGCGCTCGACGCGGACCCGGCACCCAAGGCCGTTCTCATGCAGGCCAGCGAGACCTCGACCACGGTGTTCCACCCGGTGTCGGCTGTCGCCGAGCTGACACGAGAGCGTGACTGCTTGCTCATAGTCGACGGCATAACCGCCGTCGGGGTGGTCGATATGGCGATGGACGCCACGGGTATCGACGTCCTGGTCACCGGTTCACAGAAGGCGCTCATGCTGCCCCCGGGCCTGGCCTTGGTGGCCCTGAGCGAGAAAGCCTGGGCAATGGCCGGGCGTTCGGATCTGCCGCGCTATTATTTCGACCTTGCCAAGGAACGAAAGAGCCTGGCCTCGGACACTTCGGCCTACACGCCGGCCGTGTCACTGGTAAGCGGCCTGGCTGCCGTGTTCGATCTCATAGAGGCCAGCGGCGGCCTGGCCGAGCTCTACCGCCGCCACGCGATACTCGCCGAAGCCGTCAGAACGGGCCTTGCGGCCATCGGGCTCCGTCTGCTCGCACCAGATGCGCCCAGCCCGGCCGCCACCGGGGTCTACCTCCCAGACGGCATCGATGGCGGCGAGCTTGCCCGTTACATGCGAGATGTGATGGGTGTGACCGTGGCCGGCGGACAGGGCCACCTCAAAGGCAAGGTCCTGCGTCTGGCACACATCGGCTATGCCGACTGTTTCGACGTCGTGGTCGGTCTGGCCGCCGTCGAGATGGCCCTTGCCCGCTTCGGGGCCGGGCCCCGGGCCGGAGTGGCCGTTGGCGCCGCCGAACCCGTACTGGCCCGTCTCTACGACGGCCAGGACAGGGGATAGGGGCCATGTCCGAGCTTCGCAGGGTTCTCATCTCGGACAAGCTGGCGCCCGAAGGCGTGGCCATCCTCGAGGATGCCGACGGCATCGAGGTGGACCACAGGCCGGGCATATCGGGCGGGGAGCTCGAGGCGGCCGTGGCCGGGTGTCACGGATTGGTAGTTCGCAGCGGGACGCACGTGACGGCCGGACTTCTCGAAGCCGCCGCATTGCTCGAGGTCATCGGGCGCGCCGGTATCGGGATCGACAACGTGGACGTGGAAGCGGCCAGCAAGCGCGGCGTGGTCGTCATGAACACGCCGACGGGGAACAACGTGACCACGGCCGAGCATACGATCTCCATGCTGTTGGCCGCCGCCCGGCATATCCCGCGCGCCGACGCTTCGCTGCGCGCGGGACAGTGGCGGCGCGGGGACTTCGTGGGTACCGAGGTGTGCAACAAGACCCTGGGCATAATCGGCATCGGCAACGTGGGGGCAATCGTCGCCGACCGCGCACGCGGGCTGAAGATGAAAGTCATCGCATATGATCCCTACATCACGGAGGAAGCGGCCGGGCGTGCCGGAATAGAGCCGGTGGGGTTGGACGAACTCTACGCACGATCGGATTTCATAAGCGTGCACACGCCGCTTACCCCGGAGACCGACGGCTTGCTCGGGCGCGACGCCATGACCCGGATGAGACCGGGCGTGCGGCTCATTAACTGCGCGCGCGGGGGCATCGTCGACGAGCAGGCGCTGGCCGAGGCGATACGGGACGGCGCGATCGCAGCCGCCGCTATCGACGTCTTCGCCGAGGAGCCGCCGGGCCCGGACAACCCGTTGCTCGGGCTCGAAGAGGTCGTCGTCACGCCCCATCTCGGAGCCAGCACCGACGAGGCCCAGCTCAACGTGGCCATCGCCGTGGCCGAGCAGATGCGCGATTTCCTGCTCGACGGGGTGATAAGCAATGCGGTCAATGTCCCGTCGCTGGCGGCGGAGACGGCCGAAGTGTTGCTGCCTTATATGAAACTGGCCTCGCGCATCGGGAGCATGCACGCCCAGCTTGCCGGCCGGATACCGAGTCAGGTCACAATCGAGTTCCAGGGAGAGGTGGCCGAGGCCGACTCGAGGCCGGTCGCCGCCGCGGTTCTCGAAGGATTGCTCGGTGCCGTCATGGAATCGCCGGTCAACAGCGTCAACGCGCCCCTGATCGCCCGCGACCGAGGCGTAAAGGTCATCGAGAGCCGCACGAGCGAGGCCTCCGGTTTCGCGAGCGCGATCAAGGTGACGTTCGAGGGCCACGGTGCCGCGAATGTGATCACGGGCGCCGTGTTCGGCGGCCGCGTGGCGCGGCTGGTCCGCTTCGACGACTTCTATCTGGAGTGCGTGCCCGAGGGCATCATCCTGGTTCTGCACAACAATGACGTCCCCGGGGTGGTCGGCCGGGTGGGAACATTCCTTGGCGACGAGGGGGTGAACATCGCCGGTCTTGCCCTCGGCGGTGACGGCAAAGAGGCGGTCTCCTTCGTGCACGTCGACAAGGCGCTCAGCCATGGGCAGCTCGAAGCGCTGAGAGCGCTCAGGGACATCACCACGGCCGACATGGTCGAGCTGGACTGAGAGTGGCCGTCGCCGGGAACGCATACAACAGCCTGGTCGTCGTCGGTCTGCAGTGGGGCGACGAGGGCAAGGGCAAGGTCGTCGACCTGCTCTCGGCCGAAGCCGACGTCGTCGTCCGGTTCCAGGGTGGCAACAACGCCGGCCACACCCTCGTCGTCGAAGGCGAGCAGACCATACTGCACCTGATACCTTCGGGGGCGCTCCACGAAGGGACGGTCTGCGTCATAGGCGGCGGTGTGGTCGTCGACCCGCCCACCTTGGTCGGCGAGCTCGAGGCTCTTCGCGCGACCGGCTATATGCTCGATGACTCCCGCCTCCTGGTCAGCCGTGAGGCACAACTCATTCTTCCCTACCACAAGGCCATAGACCGGGCGCGTGAGCGCAGGCGCGGCAAAGGCAAGATCGGCACCACCGGACGCGGCATCGGGCCGGCCTACGAGGACAAGGCCGCGCGTACGGGCCTGAGGATGGTCGACCTCGGCGACGAAGCGGCCTTGCGCGAGAAACTGCGTGCCAACTTCGAGGAGAAGAACGCCTACCTCGAGGCCATGCTCGGTGAAGAGGTGCTCGAGTACGAAGACATGGTCGAGGAACTGGTCGAGGCCGGCCGCAAGCTCGCGCCCCACGTTGCCGACACCTCCGAGTATCTTCACGATGCCATCATCTCGGGCAACCGGGTCCTCTTCGAGGGCGCCCAGGGCGTCATGCTCGACGTCGACCTCGGCACCTACCCATATGTGACCTCCTCGAACACCTCTGCAGGTGCTGTCTGTTCCGGGGCCGGCCTTGCGCCCGCGCTGGTAGGGCGTGTGATGGGGATCTCGAAGGCCTACACGACAAGGGTCGGCGCCGGGCCCTTTCCCACCGAACTTGACGACGAGACCGGGAACCATCTTCGCGAGGAGGGCGCCGAGTTCGGCGCCACGACCGGGCGGCCGCGCCGCTGTGGCTGGTTCGACGCGGTCGTGGTCGGGCGCAGCGTGAGGCTGTCCGGAGCCATGGCCGTCGCGCTGACGAAGCTCGATGTCCTCACCGGACTGGACCCGTTGCGGATCTGCACGGCCTACCGGCTCGACGGCGAGGAGATCCGTTCGGTGCCCGCTGCGGCCGATGCGCTCGAGCGTTGCCAACCTGTCTACGAAGAGATGGAGGGCTGGACCGAGGACATCTCGGGGCTATCGAGCATGGAAGACCTGCCCGCGGCGGTGCGCCGTTATACGGAGCGTCTCGAGGAGCTCGTCGGTGCCGAGGTGGCCCTGGTCTCCACCGGCCCCGGCCGCGAAGAGACCATCATGGTCTCGGATCCCTTCGGCTAGAGGCCCGTCAGAAGGCGGCCGGGCGCCCGCCCTTGCGCGGGTCGGAGACGGCCTGCAGGCGCGAATTGCCGCCGTCCTTGGAGGGCAAGCGTTGGACCACCCCTACGGCCGCTCCGCGCACAAGCGGCATGACGGAATGGCCGCGGCGTTCGAGGCTGCGATGCACGGCGCCCGGCAGGCCCGCTTCGATTCCGAGCACCTCGGGCATCCACTGGTGATGGATGCGCGCCGAGCGCACCGCCTCGGCAAGCGGCAGCGAGAAGTCGAGCACCGAGACTAGTGTCTGCAGGCTTGCAGATATTATTAGCGGTCCGCCGGAGGCGCCGAGGGCCAGCCGCGCATGGCCGTCCTCGAGCACTATGGTCGGTGACATGCTCGACAAAGGGCGCTTGGCGGGCGCGATCGAATTGGCCTCGCTGCCGAGCAGTCCGTAGATGTTGGGAAGCCCCGGCCGGGCCGAGAAGTCATCCATGGTGTTGTTGAGAACTATGCCGCGCCGGGGAACGGCGACCATGGAACCGAAGGCGGTGTTGATGCTGGTGGTCATGGCCACGGCGTTGCCCTCGGCGTCTATCACCGAGATGTGCGATGTGCCCGAGTCGGCCCGACTGCTGGCCCCGCCATAGTCGGCCGAGGGAACCGAGCGCAGGGAACTGAGCCGTGAGCGGATGGCCGTGGCGTGGCCGGCCGAGAGCAAACGTTCGAGGGGAACCTCGACGAAGTCCGGGTCGCCGTAATGTGCGGCGCGGTCGGCGAACACGGCCTTGAGCACTTCGGCGAGCAGATGGAGATAGGTCGCAGAGCCCGCGCCCATGTCCGAGAGCCGGTAAGGTGCTAGCACCCCCAAGGCCGCGGCCATCGTGCCCCCGCCCGAGCTTGGCGGTGGCATGCCAGCTACGCTGAGACCGCGGTAGTCGGTGACGATCGGTTCACGCCACTTGACGCGATAGGCGCCCAGGTCCTTGGCGTCGACCATACCGCCGCGCCTCGATACGGCCTTGGCTATGTCCATGGCGACGACGCCTTCGTAAAAGACGCGCGTGCCGGACTTGGCCAAAAGCTCGAGAGTGCCGGCCAACCCCTCGCGCTTCATAATCTCTCCGGCCAGGTAGGGGCTGCCGTCTTCGTGGAGGAACAGCGCGGCCATGGTCTCGCTCGCGGCTATCTTTTCCCGCCGGGCGGCGATGGCCGATGCCAGGTGCTCCTCGACCTTGAAGCCGCGGCGCGCCATCTCGATGGCCGGGGCCGCCAGTTCCTCGAAAGGCTTGGTCCCGAAGCGGTCGAGCGCCGCCTCCAGTCCGGCAACCTCGCCCGGTACCGCCACAGCCTTGCCGCCGTACAGGCTGAGCTCTCCGTGGTAGGCACCGCCCGGTGTGTACATGGTGCGGCTTGCCCGCCGCGGGGCGGTCTCACGATAGTCGAGGGCGTGGACACGGCCTTCGGAGGCCATGAACACGAGCATGAAGCCGCCGCCGCCGAGTCCGGCCGAGGAGGGGTTGACCACCCCGATGGCTAGTGAGGCGGCTACTGCGGCGTCGACGGCGTTGCCACCGTCACGAAGGATCTCGAGGGCGGCCTCGGATGCCAGTCCGTGCTCGGTCGCCACCGCGCCGTGGCTGCCCTCGGCATAGTGGGCGTATGCCGGGCAGGCGCACAAGGCGGCGGCCAGGGTCAGAACGAGCCCGAGGGGTCGAGGAGCGGTCGCCCGGTCCATGGCGGCCTTCTAGGGGCCCGTGGGCATATTTGCAAGATGGCCGGGGGCTGCGTAGACGGCATGCCGGACGCTAACCGTCATGGCCTCGCGCAACCGACTTTCAGAGAAGGAGTTCTACCTCCACGCTTTCAAGCACCGTTCGATGCTGTTTCACCTCGCCGACCCCGTGGGATTGTCCGAGGTAAAGAGCGTCATCGACCGGTTGCTGGCCAACCACACCATGGTCGCCGTCTGCGGCGGCCCGCGCGCGGGTCTGGGAAGGCTTGCCCATCGCGGCCTTGATCCGGGCCGCGCCGGCCAACTTGCACCGGTGAGCCGTGACCTTCTCGAGCGCGGACTGGCCCTGCTCGGCTACGGCAGCCTCCGTTCCCGCGCGGCCCGGCTGCGATTCGCCGTGCGCGTGGCCGCCGGTCTTGGGATCTCGAAGCTGGTCATCGTGGACCCGCGCGGCGGACTGACCGCCGGTGAGGAGCGGCTGTCCTTTGTCAGGGCCGCGCGGCTGGCCCGCCTCAGAGCGCCCGGCACTTGGACGGCGGCCGAGCTCGAGCTTTGCCGGCTGTCTCTCGGCCAGGGCGTGGCCGCGGTCAATCTCACCGATGCAGCCGGCCTCGAACGCGAACTGTTCACTTACGAGGGCGCCGGTACCCTGCTCACGCGCGGTCAGTACTGCCGTGTCGAAAAGCTCGGCGTCGACGGTTTCGACCAGGCCCTGCGCCTTATCACCCGCGGTGAACAGGAAGGTTATCTGTTGAAGCGCACGCAGGACGAACGCAGGGCGCTCTTGCTTTCGGCCTATGGCGCCTGGTTCGAGGACCCTCGTGCGAGCGGCCTGGCCGGCTTGGCCGGCCTCGAACTAGAAGCTTACCGGGGTAAGGGTCTGGCCGAGGTCGTGGGCCTTTACTCGATAACGCGCTTCAAGGGCCAGGGCGTGGGCAAGCGTATCCTCGAGCGGCTCGCAGAGGTGGCTCGTGCCAAGCGGCGAAGCGCGATGTTTGCCTGTAGCTCGAAAGCCGAGGCCGTGGCCTTCTTCGTGCGCAACGGCTTCGAGCGTGTCGGGGCCGAGCGCGTACCGGCGGCCAAATGGCGAGGGCGCCGGCATCGTCGGCCGTCGACGGTGCTGTGGCGACGGCTATAATGGGGACCATGTCGGCCTACATGAAGGCCCTTGGGCTGCTGCTGGTCGTCCTCGGGATGGCGGGGTCCCTTTACTGCTGGCGCGCGGCAGCCGGCGATGAAGCATACTTCCGGGCCCTTCGCGGCTACGAGCGTTACCCCGGAAACGTTCTCTACCTGCAGGAACTCAAGATGGCCGAGCCGCGCCACATGCTGCTCCTGGCCGGTGCCTGGGCCTCGGCTCCGGCCGGCCTGGTCGGAGGCAGTCTCTGTGTGGCCCTATCGGGCCTGCTCGCGGCGGCAGCCAATCGCGAGGGCCAGTTATAACGCATCGCGTATAATGCGACGCGTTATCTCGACTGCCTTATCCCTGTGCATTTCATGAGCTAAAGGTGCCTAAGTCAGCTTTCTGTAAGCCCCTGACTTGACTTCCGGTACCCTCGTGGGCACCTTGATTCGGTACCCCCAATTTGGGGGAGGGCCCTTTGGCTCGCACCGGTCGCCGGCTGGGGGCAGGTGCTGTGGGGGACTGGTAACAGGCCAAGCCAGGCGGCTCTAGATCGCGGATTTGAAGCTAGAAGGAGGAGAATCATGAGGAGAGTGGCAGTATTTTTTGCGGTGGGGATATTCCTCGTCAGCTTCGCGGCAGTTGCCTCGGCTGATGAGGTTTCGGTGGGGGCTTCGGTCTCCTACACCATGGACCTGAACGACCCGGCAACGGGCAACACCAGCATTTACGCCGGTGGTGAGCAGGACGAGGCCTTTGGCGTCGACCTGGTCCAGATCGGGGTCTCGGGTGCGCGCGGTGACGTTAGCTATGCCGCGGCGATCAATTTCGGTGACACGGCCGACTCGGCCGGTGACACCGAGGGTGGCAACGCCACCTTGGCGATCGCCAACATAGCCTACGACGCCGGTGGCGTTACTGTGACGGCAGGTCGTTTCGGCACGCCCATTGGCTACGAGGTTCTCGAGCCCTGGGGCAACGGCAACATCAGCCGTTCATATGGCTGGCAGGCCCAACCGATCAGCCACGACGGTGTGACCGTCAGCACGGCTGTCGGTGGCGCGGATGTCACGCTGGGTGTGGTGAACAACTTCTCGGTCAACGACACGTCGAACGACGCCGATGACGAGATGGGGCTCATCGGCGCCCTCGGCACGGCGGTAGGCGACTGGAGCCTCAACCTTGCCGGTATCGTGACCGAAGAGTCCGACACGACCGACATCACGATGGCTAACCTCATCCTTTCGGGTGAGTTGGCAGGAATGCCTCTGGCCATCGCGGCCAACTACAGAGAGAACGACGTCTCGGGGACCAAGACCGAGATGAACGGCGTGGCTCTGTACACGAGCACCAGCATCGGCTCGGCCGACCTCGACCTCCGTCTCGATCTCATCGATGACGAAGGCATCACGACGGGCGGCACGAACACCGAGGTCTGGGCCGTGACGGTCACGGCTTCCTGGGCACTGTCCGACGGTGTGGATCTCCGTCTCGAGTATCGTCACGACGATGCCGACGACGCGATCTTCAAAGACGATAGCTCCGGTGGTACCGACGACGCTCTGGACACCGTCCAGGCCCAGCTCGTCTGGAGCCCGTAGGACCGATTTCCTGACCCTTAGTGTGACCCCCGGGTCGCACGGAAAGGCCCCGGCATTGCCGGGGCCTTTTTTTTGGCCCCGTCCGCTCTAGCGCTCTATAACGATAAGGGTGCTGCCGTTGCCCGGCTCTACGCTCACGACGGCGTGCCCCTCGGCCTCGGCCGCCCGTGGTATGTCGGTGCCGGCCCGGGGGTCATCGACGAGCAGCTCGAGGCGGGCACCGCGGGCCATGGTGGCCAGACGCGCCTTGGCCCGGGCCCAATTGAGCGGGCAGGCCACCCCCCGCAGGTCCAGGCAAATGGGAGCGGGGGGGCCGCCAGCGGGCTCTGTGGAGCGTGCCATGGGCGGCTCTTAGCAGGCTCCCACTAAACTGGCCACAGGGGCCCCTTTATTGCGCATTAAGGCCCCCAAACGGGGGGCATTCGGACTTGTTAAAAAGTCCGCTTCGGGCTTATCCTGCACGGGCGGTGTGCGGGCCTGTGTCCGCCCACCAAAGATGTCCTGAATCAGCCTGGAGGGAGTTCGCACATGAGGTCAGCAAAGCATTTGGCACTTATCACCACGGCCGCGCTCCTGGCGCTAGGCCTTACGGCGGGACCGGCCGGGGCCGCTTTCTCCAAGGGGGAGTTGAAGTGCCGTGGGATGATATCCAAGAACGGCATGAAGCTCGGCATGACGGCGGCCAAGGTTCTCGGGGGCTGCCACAAGTCGCGGGCCAAGGGCAAGGTTCCCGTTGCCACCGATTGCAACTCCATCGATGCGGCCGACTCCAAGGGCAAGTTCGGCAAGACCAAGACCAAGCTCGAGAGCGCCGTGGGCGGGGCCAAGGACAAGTGCGTGGGGCTTTCCCCCGCCAACCTCGGCTATAGCGGGTGCCCGGACCCCTGTAGCGGGATCGCGATAGACGATTTCAGCGACGTAGCGGACTGCACGGTGTGCCTGGTCAAATCGCACGCGGAGGCCATGGCGGCCGCCGCGCTCGGGAGCCCCTCGGTTCCCATGGACAAGGGCGATGCCAAGTGCCACGGCGGCGTAGGCAAGAACCAGGGCAAGCATTTCTCTACCGTTCTCAAGGAACGTGTGAAGTGTCAGAACAGCGCCGAGAAGAAAGAGGGCGAGACCACCACCACCTGGTGCGCCGCGGCCAACCCAAAACAAAAGATATCGAGGTCGCGGTCGAAGTCTGAGGCGGGGATAGACAAATCCTGCGGTTCGGCCGACCTGGCCAACGTCGACTCCTGCGATGACCTGAGCGTTGCCGGGCTCAAGTCCTGCGCCCTCGACGATGCCGACACCCGGGGCAACACGCTCTTCCTGGCCTTCTATTCGGCATCGGCACCGGCCACCACGACCACCACGACGACAACCACCACAACGACCATCAGCGTCGGTCCGCAGGACCCGCGCTGTCCGGATCACGGCACCATCACGGTCTATGCCGGCTTCGGCGCGGCCTGTAACAACGATTTGGACTGTCCGGTCGGAAACTGCGACGTGGCGCTAGGCCGCTGCGTGACGGTCACCCGGCTCAACACCGGCGGTAGCGGCATCGCCCACGGCGGTGACGTGAACAACGTCGTGGCCACGGCTGGCCGCATACGATGCGAGGGGCCCTTCGACGAGAACAGCGCCGAGCCCTGCGGGACCTGCACGGTCCTCGGCCTGGACCCGGCCACCGGCAACTGCCGTTGTGCCGGGGACAACCGGCAGGTCTGCGACCAGCCTTTCCAATCCGACGCCGATGACTGCGGCGGGGCGATCTGCAACTGTTACTTCGGACCGCCGCTTCCCTTCTCGGCCGGCAACACGCCGGCCTGCGTGGTCAACCGCTTCGCGCAGCAGACCGTCGGTTCGGTCAAGCCCGACACCGGCGAGGGCAGCATCGAGGCCCACCTGCGCGCGGTGGCCTATCTTGGTGAGTCGCTTATCGCCCCCTGCCCCTACTGCGACGGGGACGGGACATTCAATGACGGACTCCGCGAGGGGACCTGTGTTCTTGGCACGAACGACGGCGAGAGCTGCGATGCCAACGGCATGAACGAGAGCTTCCCCGGACCCAATGGCGGTGGCCACAGTCTCGATTGTTTCCCGAGTCCCGGTAAGAACGTTTCGGGTGCGGGTCTGCAGATCGATCTGACCCAATCGACCGGCTCGGTGGAGTTGGCCGCCGGCCTGGCGTGCGGGTTCCCGTTCTTCAACCAGAACTGCCCCTGCCGGCAGTGCACCGGGGACACGACCGTGCCCTGCTCCAGCGACGCCGACTGCGACGCGGTGGGCGGCACCTGTTCGTCGCTTGGGGCGGGTACCAATGTCGGCCCGAATGGTTGCGACGGTTACCTTTGCGAGGCCCAGACGGATAGTGGCGGCAACCCGACCGTGTTCGGACAGTGCGCCACCGGACCGGACAGCCAGTTCTGTGACGGGGTCCTCAGGGCCAGCGGCGCGGGCTACATCGCCTGTCAGGGCGATGCCGATTGCACTATGAGCGTGATCGGTATCGACGCCGGCGCCTGTACGCTCACGCAACGGCGGGGCTGCTTCCTCGATCCCATCCAAGCCAGCGGCCAGGCCCATCCCACCGAACCGGTCGGTGTGGCCCTGTTCTGCATACCGCCCACCGGCAATGCCGGCATCAACGGTGTGGCCGGGCTGCCCGGAGCCGGCCAGGTCATCAACCAGGCCAAGTCGGAGGCCTACTGTCCCGACGGTTCCGCCTACGTTGCCGGTGCGGGCTGCGCCTCCGAGCAGGCCACCTGGCCTGTGGTCTGGGATATCCTCAAGACCAACTGTGCCGCCTGCCATGGTGGCGACGCCAACTCTGGCGGTTTTGCCGGTATCGACTGGACCTCCGCGATGGCCTTCCAGGCCGTCATGGGCGGTAGCTCACAGGTGCCGGGGTATTTCCTGGTCGAGAGCGGTAATTCGGCAATGAGCTACCTGATGCACAAGCTCGACGGCACCCAGGCTAACTTTAACTGTGAGGCCTACTCCGACGAGAGCTTCGTGTGTCCCGATGGCTGGCCTGACCAAGTGGCCGGTGCGCAGATGCCGCTCGGTGGTCAGCTCTCGGATACCGACCGCGAGCTTATCCGTGCCTGGATAAACGCGGGGACACCATACCCGTAGGCCGAACGGTTCAGGTATCTTCGATGAAGGGGGCGGAAATTTCCGCTCCCTTTTTCGTGGGAAAACGCCGGGCGGCAAAATAGTCCGCTGGTGAATATGGACCGGCCAAATCCAAAGCGTCCTTTTGTGCGTCCTTATCCCTATCCGTCATTGTCCGGCCCTGGGTCCACGGTTTAGCTGTCGGCAGAACTATGGGGGTAAGCCGATGAGAACCAGGCTATCGAAGATACTCTACGACAAGGGCTGGACCGAGATGGAGCTTTCGCGCCGTACCGGGCTGGCCCAGAGCTACATCAACCGGGTCAAGAACTCGCGCGTGGTACCGACCGTGCGTACGGCCATGAAGATCTGCACCGCTCTCGGGGTGGCCGTCGAGGATGCCTTCATCTATGAGGAGAAGCCCTTCGGCATAGAGCGCGGGCAGTATTTCCCGACGCTACGCTCGCGCAGCCCCGAACGCCGTCTCTGAGCCCCCGGGTTTGCAGGCCCGGCCGCGTTGCCGCTAACCTCGGGCGGTCTGCCATGAACACGGAAGCCACGGCCATGGGGTCTCTCAAGATCGGGGAGGTCCGTAGCAGGACCAACCTGGTGCTCTCGCCCATGTCGGGCATAACAGACTGCGCCTTTCGCCGTCTGGTACGCGAAATGAGCGGGCCCGCGCTCGGCCTGGTCGTGAGCGAGTTCGTCTCTGCCGAGGGCCTTACCCGCGGCAACGCCAAGACCCGGGCCATGCTGCGGCTCGAGGAATGCGAACGGCCGATATCCATACAGATATTCGGGGCTGACGTGGACCGCATGGCGCGCGCGGCAGAGATGGCCGAGGAGGCCGGTGCCGACATCATCGACGTCAACTGCGGATGTCCGGCGCCCAAGGTCGTGCGCCGCGGCGGCGGGGCTGAGCTGATGCGCCAGCCCGACCGGCTGCGCTCGATACTGAGGGCCATCAGGAGGCGGGTCTCGATCCCGATGACGGTCAAGATCCGCTCGGGCTGGGACGACGCTTCGCTCAACGCCATGGAGATCGCCCGCCTGGCGGCCGGCGAGGGTGCGGCCATGCTCGCCGTCCACGGACGCACACGGCGCGCCCTTTACACGGGCGCGGCCGATTGGGACCTGGTCGCCCGTATAAAGCGCGAGATTGAAATTCCGATCGTCGGCAGCGGCGACCTGGCAGACCCCGATACCGTGCTCTCGCGCATGGACGAGACCGGCGTGGACGGCGTCATGATAGGGCGGACCGCCATATACAACCCGTGGATATTCTCCCAGGTGCTCGCCCGTGCCCGTGGCCTTGCGGTCGAGCAACCGGCGGCGGCCGAGCGCATGCGGGCCGTGCTGCGCTTCCGCCAGCTGTTGGCCGAAACCTCTGAAGAGCGTGCATACCTGGGCCGTCTTCGCGGTATCGCCTGCCGCTTGGTAAAGGGCATACCGGGGAGCGCCGCCACCCGCCAGGCCCTGGGTCGGGCGCGAAGCGCCGACGAGGTCGAGGACGTCCTCGGGGTTGCGCTCGGGTCCGGGCGCCGGCTGGCCGAGGTCGCCTGAAGGGGTCTGAGACGATGGCTGAGAGCTACGAGGTCTTCGTGGCCAAGGACTCTTTCAAGTTCAACGCGGCCCATTTCCAGGTCTATGATGGTTTTCGCGAGCGGCTGCACGGCCACAACTACCGTGTCTCGGTCCGGGTGGAGGGCCGTCTGGGGACGGATGGCTACGTTGTCGATTTCGGCGACATCAAGCAGGTCGCACGCGAGATCTGCGACGAACTGAACGAGCGCGTCATCGTCCCGGCCGCCAATGAGACGCTCGTGATAGAAAAAAGCGGTGGCCAGATCGAGATAAGTTGCCAGGACGGTTCGCGTTTCAGTCTGCCGGCTGACGACTGCGTGCTGCTGCCTATCGCCCACTCATCGGCCGAGGAACTGGCATCCTATCTGGCCGCCCGTTTCGTCGAACGCCTGGCCATCCTTCCCGAGCGCGGTGCCGAGGCGATAGAGCTTGTCGTCGAAGAGGCTCCGGGGCAGGAAGCCAGGTGCCGGCTCGAGCTCTGAGCGGCATTATTACGGTCTGCCTCGTGGCAACCGTAGGCTGCTCACGGCCCCTGCCCGAGGAGCCGGGACCGGATGCGGCTCTTTACCGCGAAAAGTGCGGCATCTGCCACCAGGCCTTCCAGCCTGCCCTGTTGACGGCCGCCATGTGGCGCACTCAGGTCGAGCGTATGGCCGCCGCGGAGATGAAGAGGGCCGCGGTGACGCTATCGGAGGGGGACAAGCAACGGCTGCTGGCCTATCTGACCCGTAACGCCGCCGGCCGCTGAGCGCCGGCTCAGGCCAGCGCCCGCGCCCGAAGCTCTTCCAGTTCGGTCGTTTCTTTGGGGGCCGCTGTGGTCAGAACCTCGTGGCCGCCGGCAGTCACCAGGACATCGTCTTCGATACGAACGCCTATGCCCCGGAACTGTCGTGGGCAGGCGGCGTCCTCGGGGACGTATATGCCGGGCTCGACGGTGAGCACCATGCCGGGCTCGAGCAGGCGTGCGCCGTTGTCGCCGTAACTACCCGGATCGTGGACGTCCATACCCAACCAATGTCCGGTCCTGTGCATGTAGTAGCTGGTGTAGGCGCCCGACTCGATGCACTCCTCCGTGCTGCCCTCTAAAAGTCCGAGCTCTATCATGGCCGGGACCATCGAGGTGACGGCTCTCATGTTGACCTCCTGGTAACTGGTTCCCGGAGCCACGGCCTCGATCGCGACCTTCTGGGCCTCCAGGACCACCTCGTAGATCTCCCGCTGCCCGGCCGAGTAGGAAGCGCCCACCGGTATGGTGCGGGTTATGTCGGCGCAGTAGCCGCCCCACTCGCCGCCGGCATCGAGCAGCAGGAGGTCGCCGTCACACGTGGTGCGGTCGTTGCGGGTGTAGTGCAGTATGGTGGCGTTCGACCCCGAGGCGGCGATCGTGGGGTAGGCCGGTCCCGCGCAACCGGCACGCCGGAACTCGTGTTCGATGGCCGCTTCTATCTCATACTCGGCCATGCCGGGCCGCAACCGTTCGGCAAGATCGCGGTGGGCGCGCGCACTAATCGCGGTGGCCTGGCGCATCACCTCTATCTCTTCGGCTTCCTTGACCACCCGAAACTCACCAAAAAGCTCTGCGGCCGAACGCAGCTCGAGGCCGCCGTTGGCCTTGATCAACTCGCGGAGCTTGGCCGCGGCGCGCGCCTCCAGCGGAGGGTCGTAGTAAAGAACGGCGGTTCGCCCGAGTGCTTCGGCAAGGACCCCGGGCCAGTCCTCGAGCGCGTGGGCATGGCAGGCCCCGTAACGCTCGGCCGCTCCTTCAGGGCCGAGGCGTGGGCCGGTCCAGCGTTCCCTTTCCGGATCGCGCCCTTCGACGAAGAGCGTGAACTCTCCGTCCGGGCCCCCGAACATGAGACAGGCCGGGTCCTCGTAGCCCGCCAGATAACGGATGTTGGTATCGGGGCGGTAGCGGTAGCAGACATCATTGGAGTAGACGGCTTCGGGCGGACCGGCGATGAAGACGAGAGCGTCGGCTCCGACGGCCTCGAGCATCCGGCGGCGGCGCTGAGCGTGGATCTCGGCCTTGGGTCCGTTGGGCGTCACGGCGAGCCTTCGGGCGCGGGGAAGACCTGTTTGAAGGGATGTATCTCCACCTCGGCGAAGACGCCGCCCTCATTGTACGGGTCCCTGTCCGCGAAACGACGCGCGGCCTTCTCGTCGGTGAGGTCGATCACGATGAGACTGCCCGCGGCGTCGGTAAGCGGACCTGCCAGCGCAAGTTTGCCGCGCTGGTCGAAGGTCTCGAGGTATTCGAGGTGCGCCGAGCGAAGCCGGGGCCTTAGCTCCTTTGCATCGGGTCCGTCGTGACAGATAATAACGAACAGCATTGACCGAATATCTAGCCGACCATGTCAGAGAACGAAAGGCAGCGGGTCATCGAGGGCTCCGCCAGGGTTCCGCCCGGGCAGCGTGTGACTACGGGCTTCCCGGTACTTAGCTACGGCGCCACGCCGAGGCTGGGCAGCGAAGACTGGAAGTTCCGTGTGTTCGGTCTTGTCGAACATGAGCGTCAATGGGACTGGGAGGGCTTTCTCGCGCTCGGACGGGTCATCATCAGGGCCGACTTCCACTGCGTGACCTCATGGAGCCGGCTCGACAATAGTTGGACGGGGGTGCCGACGGCGCGTCTCATTGAGGAGGCCGGTGTGAAGGCCGGGGCCCGTTACGTCATGGTCCACTGTCATGGCGGTTACACGACCAACATGCCGCTCGAGGCTTTTGCCGCCGGGGACTCGCTGTTCGCCCACATGCACGACGGTCGTCCCTTGGAACCCGACCACGGCGGCCCCATGCGCCTGGTGGTCCCGCAGCTCTACGCCTGGAAGTCCGCCAAATGGGTATCGGCCATCGAGTTCATGGCGCGGGACCGTCGTGGTTTTTGGGAGAGCAACGGCTACTCCAACAGCGCCGACCCCTGGACCGAGGACCGCTACTCTTGAGCGCGCCCGTCATTACCTTGCTGACCGACTTCGGTACGGCCGACGGTTATGTGGCAGCCATGAAGGGAGTTGTGCTGTCCCTGGCACCCGCGGCCCGGCTCTTCGACATCGGCCACGAGATAGACGGGTGTGACGTTGTTGCGGGCGCCCTGGCTCTCGAGAGTTCGGCGCCGCTTTTCCCGGCCGGCAGCATACACCTCGCCGTTGTGGACCCCGGCGTGGGCGGGGCGCGGGCCCCATTGCTGGTGGAGTCCGGAGGTCGGTTCTACGTCGGCCCCGACAACGGCCTGCTATCCTTGGCCGCCTCGCCGCCGAGAACCGTTCGTCGCCTGGCAAACGACCGCTTCTTTCGGTTGCCACTGTCCGACACCTTTCACGGACGCGATCTGTTCGCGCCCGTGGCCGGGCATCTGGCCGCCGGCCGCGCCCCTGCTGAGTTCGGGCCGGCAGCAGACGGTATGCAGCAGCTCGCGCTGCCCGAGCCTACACTGGACGGCGGCTCGGTACGGGGGGAGGTCCTCGTGGTCGACCGGTTCGGCAACCTCATTACCAACATCTCCGACAAGGACCTGCCCGCCGCACGCGACCGCTGTAGGGTAAGGCTCGGTGAGGCCATGATAACCGGGATATCGGCCGGCTATTTCCAGGCGGACAGCGGCTCTCTGGTGGCCGTGATCTCGAGTCGCGGCACGCTCGAGATAGCCGTCAAGGAGGGTTCTGCGGCCGGCCAGACCCGAAGCGGGCGCGGCACGGGCGTCGTGGTCGAGTCCGGCTAGCGTATCACCGGCACGGCGACGGCCAGGGCGTGAATGCCCGGTTCGAGCACGGCCGCCAGTTCAAGCGTCGAGGCCAGACCCCGCGAAAGCGCGGCGGAGAGCTTGGCGACCGGCGCCGCAGGTCCCCGACCCCTGATCGAGAGCAGCGCGCCGAGCGGGCCCGGGGGTTCGGGCAGGTGGCGGACCTCGATCGCGGCGGTGTTGTCGATGCCGGCGCGCCTGGCCGCAAGCCGGACGGCGGTGCGTAGCCCCCCGAGGCGGTCGACCAGTCCGGCCTCCAGCGCCTGCCGTCCTGTCCACACGCGTCCGCGCGCCACACGGTCGACCTCTTCGACCGTCATCGAACGACCCTCGGCCACACGGTCGAGGAACAGTACGTAGATACGTTCCATCTGTGTCCTGAGCAGCGAGCGTTCGGCGCGGTCCAGTCCCTTGGTCACATCCATGATGCGTGAGTAGCGGCCGCGGCCGAGAGTCTCGCTGCCGATGCCCAGCCGGCCCAGCAGGCCCGCTATGTTGGGTTTGAACAGCACCACCCCGATCGAGCCGGTAAGCGTGGCCGGCTCGGCCACCACGCGGTCCGCCGCCGAGGCCAGGTAGTAGCCGCCCGAGGCGGCCATATCGCCGAGCGAGGCCACCACCGGTTTCTCGGCCGCGGTGCGCCGTATCTCCTGCCAAAGCTCGTCCGAGGCGTGGGCCGAGCCACCGGGGCTGTCGATGCGAAGCACTATTGCCGCCGTGGAACGGTCGGCCGCGGCCTTGCGGAGCAGTTCGGCCAGCGAGTCGGCGCCGACCGTCATGGCCGAGCCGGGGGTCCGGCGGCCGCTGCCGCCGACGATGGTGCCGTTGACATGGGCGACGCCTATACCGGCTCCGCCGCCGAGCCCGACACGGTTGCGCCGTACGCGGTCGTAAACGGCCTCTGTCACGGTTGCTATCGGACGGCCGTCGGCGGACAGACCGGCCAGCAGTTCCTCGCGCGAACCGACCGCGTCGGTCAAGCCGGCCTCTATGAAGGCCTCGGGCGAGGCCGGCGCGGCGTCGATGATGGACTCGATATCGTCATACGGTAAGGCGCGGCTTCGTGAAAGGGTGTTGGTGAACTCGGCGTTCACCGAATCGAGTATGGAATCGGCCATCTCGCGGTGGGCGGCCGACATCGCGCGCCCGGCCAAGGTGTCGGCCGCGGTCTTGTACTCGCCGCGCCGTTCCACCTCGATGGCCACATCGACCTTCTCCCAGACCCCGCCAAGGAAGACGAAGTTGGCCGAAAGGCCGTTGACCATCAGCGTCGACGACGGTGATATGTGTATTTTTTCGGCGGCCGAGGCGACGTAGTATTCCAGGTTGCCGCTGAGGTGGCCGCCTTCGAGAAGCGCGACCACTCGCTTGCCGCGGCGGCGCGCATCGTGCAGCCGGTCGCGGATCTCGGCTGCCTGCGCCCAACCGGTCTCGAGGTCTCCGACCTCGAGGAGGACACCGGCCAGACGTTCGTCGGCGGCGGCCTTCTCGAGATTGTCGAGCAGCCCCACCAGCGAGCGGTCGCCGCCCATGAGGCGGCTCATGAGTCCGGGGCGGGCGCCCTCGGAGTACTCGCCCTCGAGTTCGACGAGCAGGTAGGAGCCGTCGGGGATGCCGGGCCCGCGCTGGGTCCAGAACAGGGCCAGGGCCACGATAAGGGCCGCGGCGATGAGCCACTTGAGGCGGCGGCGCACGGGTCTCCCATAGCCTCATTGACGGCCTGTGGCGAGCTTCTGCTAAGCTGGCGTGGTGAACAACCGGCTCTCACTATGGAATGCCGGCGCCGAGACCGCCGCCGAGGGTTTCGCGCGTGACCAGGCGATGATGACGCTCGTCGCTTCGACGGGCAGCGCGCTCGGCCGGCTCTGGCGGCGCAGCCGGGAGGCGCTTTGCCTGGGCCGTTTTCACCGCCGGCCCGCCGGCGGGCCGGCGGGCCTGGAAAGACGGCTAAGCGGCGGGCGCGCCGTCGTAGTGGGCCCGGACGTCGCCTGCATGACCCTGGTCGTGCCGGGCGTGGACTGGTTGGCTGCGGACCAGGCGCCCTTGAGGCCCGACCAGGTCCTCAACCGGGCCCTCAGGCCCATGCTCGCGGCCCTGCGGGCGGCCGGGCTCGACGCTTTCTACGGCGGACGCGATCTGGTGACGGTAGCGGGCCGCCCCCTGGCGCACGCCGCCTTCACTGTGGCTGCGGACGGCGTCTGCGTCATCGAGCAACAGGTGGCGCTTGCCGCCGGTTTTTCCGATCTCCCGGCACTGCTTGCCAAGCACGACCCCGAGGGGGTGTCGGTCGTTGATGCGTACTGCTTCGAGGATGCGGCGACCGTGTGCGCACTCAGGGACGGCTTCAGACCGGATAGCTGGGAGGAGCTTTTCGCCGAACACATTGGCCGGACCTGGACGCTGGACGAGACCCGAACCGGCCTTGATGACTGGTGCGCCGGCGTCGATCTGGTCGCGGCCGACCCTTGCGCTCACGAGGCCTTCCTGGCCGAACGCGGGCCTGTGGCCCCGGAGGACCGTTCGGCGGTGGCGCGCACGATGTTGGGAGCCGCAGAGGCCTCGGCCCGTGTGGCCGGCGGTCGTTGCCACGGGCTCGTGATCTCCGGCGACATCATCGCTCCCTTCCACACGCTCGACGAGATCTCGGTCGGTCTCGAGGACAAGCGTCCGGACGCGGCCGTGGTGCGCCGTGTGATGACCTCGGTGATGTCCATGCCCCGCAACTTCATCCTTGGAGCCACCGAACTGGACCTGCTCATAACGAGGCTTGCCTGACCGGATTGCGGAACTGGGACGGCCGTGCCATCAAATCCGTCCGTGAGCGACTGTCTGTTCTGCAAGATACGCGACGGCGAGCTTCCCGCCGACAAGCTTCAGGATGACGGCCGGCTTTTCGTTATAAGCGACATCAACCCGGCCGCACCCACGCACGTTCTCATCATTCCCCACCGGCACATCGAGACCATCGCCGATCTCCGGGAGGCCGACGCGGCCTTGGTGGGCGAGGTCTATCTTGTGGCCGCCCGTATGGCGCGCGAGCAGGGCTTCGCCGACAGCGGCTACCGCGTGGTCGCCAACTGCAACCGCGACGGCGGACAGACCGTTTTCCACGTCCACTTCCACCTGTTGGCCGGGCGCGGCCTGGCCTGGCCGCCGGGCTGAGCGGGCGGACGCCCGAAGCATGCTCGGAGCCGTTATCTTCGATTTCGACGGCGTCATCGCCGACGATGAACTCCTGCACCTGGCCGGTTTTCGCCAAGCGCTGGCCTCCTACGGCATAACCGTCAGCGAGGCCGATTACTTCACACGCTATGTCGGCCTCAATGATCGAGACGGTTTCAAGGCCATACTCGAGGACAACCGGGGGCGGGCGGAGCCGGACGCCGTGTGGGCGCTGATGGCCGACAAGGCGCGCATCTTCAAGGAACTGGTCAGCGATCGTGTTCGTATCTTTCCCGGGGTCGAAGGTCTGCTCGGCCAGCTCGCCTCAGGACCCGAGCCCGTGCCCACCGCCATCGGCTCGGGCGCGCTGCGTTCCGAGATAGACCTGGTGCTGGCCGCGGCCGGTCTCGGCGGCTTCTTTCGTGAGATCGTAGCGGCCGACGACGTCAGCAACGGCAAGCCCGATCCCGAGACTTTTCTCGAGGCCGGCCGCCGACTCGGGGTCGACCCCGGACGCTGCGTCGTCATCGAGGATTCCACCGGCGGGCTCGAGGCCGCGGCCAGAGCGGGCATGAGGCGCGTGGCCGTGGCCAACACTTACCAGGCCGCCGAACTCGAGGCGGACCTTGTCGTGGGCAGTCTCGAGGGGCTGACCCGGACCGATCTCGAGTCACTGTTCGAGGGTCGGGATGGCCCCGGAGGGCGGGAGGAATAGATGAGCCAAGCCGACCTGAAACGGCACCTGCTCGAGCAGATCGCCGAGACCCACCAACATCTGTCTGGGCTTGTCGAGCAGCGCCTCGAGGCCGAGGACCTCGAGGATATCGAGCGCTACTTCGCGGCTATGGGCAAGGTGGTCATCATGCTCGAGAACGGCGACCGGGGGCTTCGGGACCTGGCCCAGGAACTGGTCGCCGATATGGCCCCTCTGATCATCTCGGAGCTTTGACCCTCAGAAACGTCGGTCCAGCGGCAGGGTGACCCTGTAGTGGCGCTTGCCGCGCAGCACCGAGACCAGCACGCTGTTGCTGTTGCGGAAGGAGGCCAGGCGGCGGCGGAAGCCGTCGTGGTTGTCTATGTCACGCCCGCCTAGTGCCGTTATCCGGTCTCCCTTCTCTATGCCTATCTCTTGGGCCGGACTCCGGTAGCGCACTTGCTCGACGACCACACCGCTTCCTTCCGTCCCGTCGGCGGTCTTTAGCCCCATCGCGGTCCAGGCGAACTCATCGATGCGCTCGGCGGGCAGGGCCGCAAGCTTGATCGTCAGCTCGCGCTCGGCGCCGTTCTGCCGGGTGCGAAGACGCAGCCGGTCGCCGGCTGCCATTCCACGCGTGGTGCGTGCATAGGAGGCGGCCGTTGCCACCTTCTCACCTTGGGCGTGGGTGATGATGGTGCCGCGTTCGAGCCCGGCACTCTCGCCCGGGCTCCCTTCCTCGACGCCGCTTACGAGCACGCCGGCGCCCGATTCGACGCCGAAATGGAAAGCGATCTCCGGCGTCAGGTTCTGGACCTGTATGCCCACCCAGGGCGGCTGTACTCCGCCGTGCTCGATGATCTGCTCGACGATGTTCCTCACCCTGTGGATCGGGATGGCAAATCCTATGCCCTCGGCGTCGTTGTGGATGGCCGTGTTGATGCCGATAAGGCGGCCTTCGACGTTCATGAGCGGGCCGCCCGAGTTGCCCGGGTTGATCGAGGCGTCGGTCTGAATGAAGTCGTGGTAGACCAGGTCCTTGGCTTGTATGGTGCGACCCATCGCGCTTACCACGCCCGTGGTCACCGTGTGGGAAAGACCGTAGGGGTTGCCGATGGCGATCACCGTCTCGCCGATGAGGATCTTGTCGTCGTCCGCCATGGCTATCACCGGTAGCGGCTTGTCCGTCTCCACCTTCAACACGGCGAGGTCGGAGTCCGAGTCGGCCCCGGCCAGGGTGGCCGGAAACTCGCGTTTGTCGGCCATCAGGACCCTGATGTCGGAGGCGTGCACGATGACGTGCTCGTTGGTCACGATCATTCCGTCCTTGCGAATGATGACACCGGAGCCGAGCGAGGTGCGTTTTTGGCGTGTGCGCGGGCTCGGCATGCCGTTGAAAAAGTCGGAGAAGAAATCGTCGAAGAACGGGTCGCCGGTAAAGGGCGAGGGCCGCCGGAAGGGCGTGCTGACGACCCTCTCGGTGTAGATGTTGACCACCGCCGGGCTGGCCGTTTCCACGGCCTTGACGACGGGGGTGCGGCGCAGGTCGGCGCCGGCCTCTTGGACCAAGAGTAGCGCTAGTGCCGATGCGAGGGCTGAGGTTCGGGTCAAGTGAGGGGCTCCAGTTCGAGGCTGCGCTCGGCGAGTTCAGCCGAAGTCACCCGTACCGTCAACCTTTGGCCGACCTTGACGGTGCGGCCCGACTCGCGGCTCTTCAGCTCGAGCCGCTCGCGATGGAAGTCGTAATACTCCTCGAGGCGGGCCAAGGGTACCAGTCCCTCCACGAAGAAGTCGTCCAACTCCACGAAGAAACCGAACCTTTCGACCGAGGTGACCGTGCCACGGAAGGTCTTGCCGACATGGCGGACCATGATCATGACCCCGGCCGCGCGCCGTATATCACGTTCGGCCCCGGTTGCACGTCGCTCGCCCTGGCTACAGAGCAGGGCCAGCTCCGGAAGCGAGGACGCCTTTTCGGCTTCCTCGGGCCTGTTGCCGAAAGTGGCGGCGAGAGCACGGTGGGTGATGATATCCGGATAGCGGCGGATCGGCGAGGTGAAGTGCGTGGAACACTGACTGGCAAGGCCGAAGTGGATCGCGCGTTCGGCCGAGTAGCGGGCCTGTGTCATCGCGCGCAACACCATGAGATTGGCCAGGCGTTCGAACGGCTTGCCGGCCGCCTTCTTGACGACGGCCTGCAGCGCGGCCGGCTCCCGGGCCGCGTCCCCGCCGGCCAGCCTCAGGCCCAGCAGCGATAGCCGCGCGGCCAGCCGTATGATGGATTCCTCGTCGGGGCGCTCGTGGTTGCGGTAGAGCAGGGCGCGGTCGAGCGATGTGATATGACGGGCGACGGCCTCGTTGGCCGCCAGCATGAACTCTTCGATCATGCGGTGGCTCATGAGCCGTGCGGTCTGTCGCATGGTCTGCGGGCGGCCGTTGCCATCAAGTTCGACTAGGGCTTCGGGGATGTCGAGGTCTATGGCGCCGCGTGCCATGCGCTGCGTGCGGAGCCGTGACGCGCAGTCTTGCATCATGAGGAGCGACGGACCGAGTTCGTTGCTTTCCGGGCCGTCGAGAATGGCTTGGGCCTCCTCGTAGCTGACGTTGGCGCGGCTGCGTATCACGCTCTTGGCAAAGGAGGTCGAAAGCGGTCGGCCTTCCGGGTCGATCTCCAGGCTGACCGACATCGTCAGACGATCGCGGCCGGGGACCAGGCTTGCCGCGCCGGCGGCCAGGGCCTCCGGGAGCATGTGCACGGCACGGCCGGGGAAGTAGGTGCTGGTCGTTCGCCGGCGCGCCTCCTCGTCGAGCGCGGAACCGGGCCGCACATAGTGCGAGACGTCCGCGATCGCGACGGTAAGGCGCCAGCCGTCGCCGGTCTTCTCTATGCCCACGGCATCGTCGTGGTCGGCCGCGTCGGCGGGATCGATCGTGAACATTGCGAGCGGTCTCAGGTCCAGGCGGCCCTCGATGTCACCGGGGCCGGGCTCGCTGCAGGCTTCGGCCTCGTCGACGGCCGCGCCGGGGAACTCGGTGGCGATCGCCATCATCGAACAGACGGCCTCGATCTCGGTCGCCAGTTCGCCGGGCTGTCCCAGCGGGCGCAGCGGGCGAAGCTCCAGGTCCCGGTAAGAGGTCGGGTAGGCCGTGATCTCGCACTCGACGACTTCTGCTTGCGGCGCGGGTTCGGCGCCCGCGGACAGGCGTGCCGTGTAGTCGATCTTGGGATCGGTGGGTACCAGCTGCGCCGGGTCACGGTCCGAGACCACAGCCGTTATACGTTCGCGGCCGCGTTCGATGACACGGGCCAGGCGGCCCGTCGGCCGTCCCCGTTTCAGATAAGGCAGGACCTCGACCAGCACCAGGTCGCCGTCCATGGCCGGCCGCACCCCGTGGCGCCCGAGCGACACGACCTCGCCGCCTTCGCCGGGATGTTCCGGCCGGACCACGGCGCGGCCCCTGCGACCGACTGAAAGCCGGCCCGTGACCATGCCCAGGCGCGAGGGCAAGGCCACGCGCCCCTTGCGGGTACGGATGATGTCGCCGCGGGCTTCGAGCCGGCCGAGCACGGCCTCGATCTCTTCGGGGGAGGCCGGCAGACGGCGGGTCAACTGATCGACGAGCGTGTGCTTGCGCTTGGCCGAGCCGAGCGCCCTCATGATTCGGCTTTCGAGCTGGTCGGAGCTCAGCCGTCTATGAGGACGCAGGCTGAGACCACCGAGGTCCAGCGCCCGTCCTTGGCCCCACGTGCCGACTGCGAGATGTTGCGGGTACGGACTATCTGGTCGCTAAGACGCCATATGTCGCGGCGTTCGTCGTAACTGGTGTCCGCGTTGAAGGGGACGTCGAGAATGGTCGCCAGCATCTGGGCCGCCAGGTCTTCGGCATAGTCACCGGCCGCCTCGTCGGTCTGCCCGAAGGCGTGGTGTTCGCTGAGATAGCCGTACATCGAACGGTCCTTGGGAATGGCCACCCCCACGGATGCCGCAAGATGGCGATGGGGTTCGTTGCTCTCGGCGCGGCTCATGACCACGTGCAGTATCTGGCCGGGACTGAGGTGTTTCAGCCCCTCCTTCCTAGGCACGATCTTGCAGTGTGGCGGGAAGATGCTCGACACGGTGACGAGGTTGAACTGGGCGATATCGGCCATGCGAAGCGCCAGCTCGAAGGCGGCCAGTTGTTCCGTGTGGCGGCCCACCCCCTTGGTGAGAAATGCTTGTTTGGCTACCAACCGTGCCGCCTCAGAGGAACACGGGCGCGTCGAACTCTCCGAAGGCCGTTCGCATCGCATCCGAGATCTCGCCGAGGGTCGCGCGCTGGCCCACCGCATCGACGATCTTCGGCATCAGGTTGTCGTCGCCGGCAGCCGTTTTGGTCACCGCCGCCAGGGCCCGTTCGACGGCACCGTCGTCGCGGGATCGTTTGAGGGCGGCAAGTTTCTCTTTCTGCTTCTTTTCGAGGCTCGGGTCGATCTTTAGCAGGTCGATCGGTTCCTCCACGTCGATGCCGAAGGCGTTGACCCCGACAACGATCTGGTCGTGCGACTCGATGGCCTTCTGGTACTCGTAGGCGGCCTGCTGGATCTCGCGCTGCTGGAACCCGTTCTCGATGGCACGAACGGCCCCTCCCATGTCATCGATGGCCTTGATGTACTCCTCGGCCCGGCGTTGCACCTCGTCGGTGAGCTCTTCGATGAAGTAAGAACCGGCCATCGGGTCTATCGTGTCGGCCACACCCGATTCCGAGGCGATGGTCTGCTGGGTGCGGAGGGCCACCCGGGCCGAGGTCTCCGTGGGCAAGGCCAGTGCTTCGTCGTAGCCGTTGGTGTGCAGCGATTGGGTGCCGCCACAGATCGCGGCTAGGGCCTGGACCGAAGTGCGAATGATGTTGTTTAGCGGCTGCTGGGCCGTCAGCGAGGACCCGGCTGTCTGGCTGTGGTAGCGCATCATCATGGAACGTTCCTTCTTGGCGCCGAAACGCTCCTTCATGATCTTGGCCCAAAGTCTGCGGGCAGCCCTGAACTTCGCGATCTCCTCGAAGAAGTTGTTGTGGACATTGAAGAAGAACGACAGGCGGTCGGCGAAGTCGTCCACGTTGAGCCCGCGGTCGACCGCGGCTTGGATGTAGGCGATGCCGTTGGCGATCGTGAAGGCCAACTCCTGGACGGCCGTGCACCCGGCCTCGCGGATGTGATAGCCGCTTATCGAGATCGTGTTCCAGCGCGGCACGTGCTCGGTGCAAAACGCGAAAATGTCGCTGGTTACCCTCATCGTAGAGGCGGGAGGATAGATGTAGGTGCCGCGGGCGATGTACTCCTTGAGGACGTCGTTCTGCACGGTGCCGCCGATCTTGTCCCAGGGCACCCCCTGTTCTTCTGCGACCTTGAGGTATAGGGCCAGAACGATCGCGGCCGTAGAGTTGATCGTCATCGAGGTGGTGACCTTGTCCAGAGGTATCTCGTCGAACAGCGTGTTCATGTCATCGACCGAGTCGATGGCGACGCCGACCTTGCCGACCTCGCCGGTGGCGAGCGGGTGGTCGGAATCGCGGCCCATCTGGGTCGGCAGGTCGAAGGCCACGCTCAGGCCCTTGCTGCCGTGTTCGAGGAGGTAGCGGTAGCGGCGGTTGGATTCTTCGGCGGTGCCGAAGCCGCCGTATTGGCGCATCGTCCACAGCCGGCCGCGGTACATGGTGGCCTGGGCGCCGCGCGTGAAAGGGTATTGGCCCGGCATGCCGAGCGAGTCGGGGTATTCCTCGTTACCGTCGGGGCCGTAAAGGCGTCCTATCTCTATCCCCGAGGTGGTTACGAACTTGTCCTTGCGTTCCCCCGAACGCTCCATGGCCTTCTTGAGCGTGCCCCCGTTCCATTTTTGCAACTTGCTGTTGAAATCGGACATTCCGTACTCTTTCCCCGCGGCGTTCGGGCCGGCGTTAGCCGAGTATAGCCAAGAGCACGCCTGCCGCTACTGCCGAGCCGATCACGCCGGCCACATTGGGGGCCATTGCGTGCATGATGAGGAAGTTGGAGGGGTCCTCCTCCTGTGCGGTGGTCAGTGCCACACGTGCCGCCATCGGAACGGCCGACACGCCAGCGGCGCCGATGATGGGGTTTATGGGCGCGCTCGAGAGCTTGTTCATGAGCTTGCCGAGCAAGACGCCGGCCGCGGTGGCCACCATGAAGGCGGCCAGGCCGAGAGCGAATATCATGAGCGATTCCGGTCTCAGGAAGCGGTCGGCCGTGGCCGCCGCGCCCACGCAGATGCCGAGTATGATGGTGACCGAATCGATGAAGGCTGTCTTGGCCGTGTTGGCCAGACGGTCCGTCACGCCCGACTCTTTGAGGAGATTTCCGAAAAACAGCATGCCGAGTAGTATCGTGGCCTTGGGCGCCACGAGCGTACACACGAGGAATGCCACTATCGGGAACAATATCTTTTCGGTACGCGACACCTCGCGCGGCGGGTTCATGCGTATGAGCCTTTCGGCGCGCGTCGTGAGCAACCTGACGATGGGCGGTTGTATGACGGGCACCAGGGCCATGTAGGAGTAGGCGGCCACGGCCACGGCCGGAAGAAGTTCCGGTGCCAGACTGGCCGTTACGAAGATGGTGGTCGGCCCGTCGGCGCCGCCTATGATGCCGATCGCGCCGGCTTCCTGGGGGCTGAAGCCGAGCAGCAGCGCTCCCCAGTAGGTGGCGAATATGCCGACCTGGGCGGCGGCTCCGAGCAGTATCAGGCGCGGCTGGGAGAGCATGGCCGAGAAGTCGGTCATCGCCCCGAGGCCGAGGAAAATGAGCGCCGGGTAGATCTCGTGTTTTACGCCGAAGTAGAGGAAGTGGATCACGCCCTCGGTCTCTTCCGGCGACGCCCCCGAGCCGGGGATGTTGCCCATGATCATGCCAAAGCCGATCGGGACAAGCAGTAGCGGTTCGTAATTTTTGCGGATGGCCAGCGCGATGAGCACCAAGCCGACGGCGAGCATCACGAGATTGAGCGGCTCGGCGGGGTAGCCGGCAAAACCGGTCTCAAGGATGAAGGCTTGTACGGCCTCGAGCATGGGCAGTTCCAGCGTCTGGGGACGGGCGGGTCAGGAGACGACCAGCAGGACCTGACCGTCGCTCACCTCGGCCCCCTCGCTTACCTTGATCTCTTCGACGCTACCCGCGACCGGGGTGGAGATGTCGTTTTCCATCTTCATCGCTTCCAGCTTGAGAACCACTTGACCGGCCTCGACGCTGTCGCCGGTGCCCACGCACAACTTGGTTACAACGCCGGGTATGGGCGCGGTTATCGTGCCCGTGCCGGCGGCGGCCGGGGCGGCCTTTGGTGCCGGCGCCGGCACGGTCCGAACGGCCGGAACGGCCGCGGGAGCGGCTGGCTGGGGCCGCGAGCGGGCCGGCTCGACCTCGAAGCTCTGGCCCTCGACGCTTACCGTGGCCCTGCCGCCGGCGCTCTCGCTTACCGTGACCGAGTATTCCTTGCCTTCCAGGCGTACCTTGTAGACCGGCACCGTCTATCTCCTGAGTTGACTGCGCTCGAAGCGCATCACCTGGCGCGAGCGCGCCGCGCGCAGCCAGGCTGAAGCCGGTGCGGGACCGCGAACCGCCGTCCGGCTTGCCGCGTGAAGTCCGTAGGCGGCAAGCGCGACCCGGGCGAGCAGGTCCGTGTCGTGGCGGTCGGAGTTCTGGCCGCCGTCGGCGACCGAGAAAAGCCGCGCCATGACCGTCAATACGGCCACCAGCATGGACAGGGCGATGAACACCGTTCCCACGCCCACGACCGTGATATTGAGACCGCCTGTTGCCACGACGTCCATCTAGAGCGGAATGTTCCCGTGCTTCTTGGGTGGGATGCTGTCCTTCTTGTTGGCCAGCATGGCAAGAGCCTGCGCGACCTTGATCCTCGTGTCGGCCGGCGAGATGACCTCGTCTATGAAACCGAGCTCCGCGGCCTTGAAAGGCGTGGCGAAGCGGCCGCGGTAGTCCGCGGCCAGTTCCTTGCGCTTGCCTTCGGGGTCGCCCGCCGCGGCTATCTCCTTGCGTGAGATGATGTTGACGGCGCCATCGGGGCCCATCACGGCTATCTCGGCCGTCGGGTAGGCCAGGTTGACGTCGGCACGGACGTGTTTTGAGCCCATCACACAGTAGGCTCCGCCGTAGGACTTGCGTGTGATGATTGTGATCTTTGGTACCGTGGCCTCGGCGTAGGCATACACGATCTTGGCCCCGTGGCGGATGATGCCCCCCCATTCTTGCTGCGTTCCCGGTAAGTAACCCGGTACGTCCTCAAAGGTGACCACGGGAATGTTGAAACAGTCGCAGAAACGTATGAAGCGCCCGATCTTGTTGGAAGCGTCGCAATCGAGACAGCCGGCTAGATGGGACGGCTGGTTGGCGACTATCCCGACGCTACGGCCGCCGACACGTCCGAAACCGACGATGGCATTGCGCGCGAAGTGCCGGTGCACCTCGAAGAAGCTGTCGCTATCGAGCACGGCTTCGATGATCGTGTGCATGTCGTAGGGCTTGTTGGGATCGTCCGGGACGACGTCGATGAGTTCGGGGGTGGTGCGGTCGAGTGGGTCGTTCGAGGCAAGCACCGGCGGGTCCTCGATGTTGTTTGGCGGCAGGTAACCGAGCAGGCGACGGATCTGGGCTATGCAATCGGAGTCGTCGGCAGCCAGGAAGTGGGCCACGCCACTGCGACTGTTGTGCGTCATGGCCCCGCCGAGGTCTTCCTGGGTGACCTCTTCGCGGGTCACCGATCTTATGACCTCCGGTCCGGTGATGAACATGTAGCTGGTCTTGTCGACCATGAAGATGAAATCGGTCAGGGCCGGCGAGTAGGTCGCACCGCCGGCGCAGGGGCCGAGAATTCCCGAGATCTGCGGTATCACACCCGAGGCCAGGGTGTTGGCACAGAATATGTCGGCGTAACCGCCGAGGCTTTCCACGCCTTCCTGGATGCGCGCCCCCCCCGAGTCGTTCAGTCCCACGACCGGGGCGCCCGCCTTCATGGCCATGGAGGAGATCTTGCATATCTTCTCGGCCACCGTCTTGCTCAGACTGCCCCCGAGCACCGTGAAGTCCTGGGCGTAAGCGAACACCGTGCGCTGGTCTACCGTGCCGTAACCGCAGACAATGCCGTCGCCCGGGGTCTTCTGTTCATCCATACCGAAGTCGGTACAGCGATGCGTTCTCAGCTTGTCGACCTCGACGAAGCTGCCCCTGTCGAACAGTTCATCGATGCGCTCGCGAGCGGTGAGAAGTCCCTTCTCGTGGCGCTTGGCCACGCGTTCAGGCCCGCCACCGGCCTCGGCCAGTTCGTTGCGGCGCTTGAGCTCCTGAAGGACTTCCTCTAGCGGCATTGTCTAAAAGGGGGATAACAGAGAATGACTAGCCCGGAAGGATTAGCCGAGGAGGCCAGAATATACAAAATCGCTCGCGGCCGGTTCTCAGCGATGCTCCGGATGGGCGAGCGGGGGCAGGCGGACGATGCTGCCGCGGGCGACGCCGTGACGAGCCGCCAGGCCCGCGCCCACCTCCAGCACGTAACGGGCCGGCCCCGCCGAGGCGATGGGCTCGCCGGAGTAAGGACGGGTATCGTGAGCGACCGAGACGACCCGGCGATCGCGGGAGATAAAGATGATGTCGAGCGGCACGGGCGTGTTCTTCATCCAGAACACTCGTGTCTCGTCGTCGTCGAAGACGAACAGCATGCCGCTCGTTTCCGCGAGGCTCTCGCGCCACATGAGGCCGCGGCGTCTGGCCTCTGGCGTGGCCGCGACCTCGACGCTGACGCTGAGCTCTCCGGCGTTTCCCTCTATGGCCACAGTAGCGGCGGGCCGTCCCGTGCAGGACGCCGCCGACAGGCCAAGCGAGAGTGCTGCGGAGGCGGCCATGACCGATTGCAAGGCTGTCCTGGCCACGGTTAAATCCCGACCGCTGTCGAAGGAGGAGATGCGGTGAGCCCTATCATATGGTCGCTGGTCCTGTTGGCATACCTGGCGCTGTTCGGTTGGCAGGTCTTCCGCCGCCTGCGTGTGCTTTTCAAGGTTCGTTCGGCGGCCCGCTTCGACCGTATCGGTGAGCGCATCACCAAGACCCTGGTATACGCCTTCGGCCAGCTCAAGTTCTTCCGCGGCGAACAGCCGGCCGGAATCATCCACGCCCTGGTCTTCTGGGGCTTTCTGGTGCTGGGGGCCCAGGTGATGACGATGTTCCTGCGTGGTTGGGCCCCCGAGGCCCACCTGCCGCTGCTCGGCCCCGAGCTTCTCGGAGGGCCCTACATGCTCGTTCGCGACCTCATGGAGGCCATCGTTCTGGTCTGCGCGCTGGTCCTCTTGGCCCGTTGGTTGGTGACGCACCCGCCACGGCTCATGGGTTTCAAGCCCGCCGAGACCAAACTGGCCGGCCAGTCCCATTGGGAGGCTGTCCTTATCCTGTGCTTCATCTCCGCGATCATGATCACCGGCATGATCTACGACGGTGGACGGATGGTCTTCCTCCAGGGCAACCCCGTCATCGAGGCTGAGCGTCCCTGGCAGCCGGTCGCCGGTATCGCCGCCTCGTTCATGTCCGGCTCGGGAAACCATGCCGCGCGTACGGCAAGCGACGTCTCGTGGTGGATACACAATCTGGTCGTGCTGACTTTCCTCAACTTGCTGCCGCTGTCCAAACACTTCCACGTGATAACGGCCATCCCGAATGTTTTCTTCAGCAAACTCGAGCCGGCCGGCCAGCTTTCCAAGCAGGACCTGGACCTCGATTCGGACGACGCGATATTCGGCACCTCGCAGATGCGCCACTTCGACTGGAAGCAGGTGCTCGACATGTTCAGCTGCACCGAGTGCGGGCGTTGTTCCGAGCAGTGTCCGGCCACCTCGACCGACAAGCCGCTGGCGCCGCGCCAGATGTTGCTCGACCTGCGCGACTTCCTCTACGAGAAACCCGAATCGGTCCTCGACCGGTCCTTCGACGAAGCCGTGGTCGGCGAGAACTGCGTGACCGAGGAGGTCCTGTGGTCATGCACGACCTGCCGCGCCTGCGAGGACGCCTGTCCGGTGCACATCGAGTACGTGGACAAGATCGTCGACATGCGGCGCCACTTGGTCCAGGAGCAGGCCAGTTTTCCCGAGGAACTCGGCCGCACCTTCCGCGGCATGGAGACCCACAGCAATCCCTGGGGAATAGGCGCCGATAAACGGGCCGACTGGGCCGAAGGGCTCGACATCCCGCTACTGTCGGAGAACCCGGATGCCGAATATCTGTTCTACGTCGGCTGTGCGGGCTCCTTCGACGACCGCGCCAAGAGGATCACCCAGGCTGTGGCCACCATCCTCACGAAGGCCGGCGTGAGCTTTGCGATCCTCGGCAAGGACGAGCCCTGCAACGGGGACACGGCCCGCCGGCTCGGTAACGAGTACCTCTACCAGACCATGGCCGGCATGGCCGTCGAGGTGCTGGCGGGTCACAACGTCAAGAAGGTGATCACCAACTGTCCGCACTGTTTCAACACGATCAAGAACGAATTTCCGCAGTTCGACGGTAACTACGAGGTCGTACACGGCTCCGAGTTGGTCGCCGGGCTCGTTCGCGAGGGCAGGGTGCGCCTAGGTAAGGAGGCGGCCAAGACCATCGTCTACCACGACTCATGTTATCTCGGCCGCTACAACGAGGTCTACGACGCCCCCCGCCAGCTGCTCGAGGCCATCCCCGGTGTCATTCTCAAGGAAGCCGATCGCAGCCGTAACACGGGCATGTGCTGTGGCGCCGGTGGCGGCCGTATGTGGATCGAGGAGGACCCCTCTCAGCGCGTGAACTCACTACGTGTGGAACAGCTGTTGGAGACAGAGCCCGACGTCATCGCCTCGGCCTGTCCCTACTGCATGACCATGCTCGACGACGGCGTGAAGGCCAAGGAGCTAGAAGGCCGGGTCGACACCCGCGATATCCTCGAGATCGTCGCTGCCGCGATTTCCTGACGCGGACCCGAGTTAGCGAGGGTTCGCGGTCCGCTCTGGGACCCGAGTTAGCGAGGGTTCGCGGTCCGCTCTGGGACCCGAGTTAGCGCTTGACATAGCTCCAACCCGTGCTAATGTGCACACATGTCCACGGTTGCTGAGGCAGCACTGGCCGACTGCGGTCCTCGGGAGAAGGCCGTGTCCGAGGTCCGTCAGTTCCTACACGGAGAGCTGTTCGCGGCCCTGGCCGACCCGGCCCGGCGCGAGGTGATCTTGCTGCTCGGCCTGGAGGGCGAGCTTAATGCGGGGGCCATCTCGGCCCGTTTCGGACTCGACCGGACCACGGTTTCTCGTCACCTCGGCCGGCTGACGGCTGCCGGGCTCATCGCTCGACGCAAGGTCGGCCGCGAGGTTCTATACCGCCTGGAGGCCGACACGATCACGGGGCAGCTCGAAGGTCTCGTAACGGGGCTCAAGACCCACTGCCGGGATTGTTGCTGACCCGGTCAAAGGAAGGAGTTCATGATGAACACCAACGCTTTTCACGTTTCCGTTTATGTGGACGACATAGACAAGGCTGTGACCGACTATAGCCGCCTGCTCGGCATCGAGCCGGCCAAGGTCAAGCACGACTATGCCAAGTTCGAACTAGAGGACCCGCCCGTGGTCTTCTCACTCAACGTCGGGGGAGAGCCGGGCGCTCTGAGCCACTTCGGCATTCGCTATGGCAGCTCGGGCGAACTTGCCACCGAGCGCATCCGTCTGAAGAACGGCGGGGTCGAGACCTTGGAGCAGGCCGATGCCACCTGCTGCTACGCCAGTGCCGAGAAGGTGTGGGCGCTCGACGGCAGCGGTGTGGCTTGGGAGCTGTACGCGGTGACAGAGGCCGATGTCGAAACGGAAACGGCCGCCGACCCCGAGCTGCGCGAGCTTCTCGGTCAGTCGGGGGTTACGGGCCGCCTGAAGACAGGCTGAGCCCGGCGCCGTGGTCTAGCCGAGCGCTTTGACCTTTTCGGTCATCTCGGGGACGGCCTCAAAGAGGTCGGCCACCAGTCCGTAGTCGGACACGCTGAAGATAGGGGCCTCGGCGTCCTTGTTGATGGCGCAGATCACCTTCGAGTCCTTCATGCCCGCCAGATGCTGGATGGCCCCCGAAATGCCGACGGCGATGTACAGCGTCGGCGCCACGACTTTGCCGGTTTGCCCGACCTGCAGGTCATTTGGCACATAGCCGGCATCGACGGCGGCGCGGCTGGCTCCCATGGCCGCACCCAGAGCATCGACCAGGGGTTCGAGCACGACGGTGAAGTTCTCGCCGGACTTGAGCCCGCGGCCCCCGGAGACCACCCGCTTCGCCTCGGTGAGGACGGGACGGTCGGATTTGGTCTCCTCGATGCTGACGAACTCGATAGCGTTATCCGGCACCGTGACGTCCACCGACAGCGCCTCGACCGGCGCAGCGCCGGCGCCCGGCGCCGCTTCGAAGGCCGTGGTCCGGACGCTGATCACCTTCACCTCGGTGGTCAGCTCGACCGTGGCAAATACATTGCCCGCATACATAGGACGGGTGAAGCTGCCGTCGTCGCCGACCGCGGTGACGTCGCTGGCGATCGCCGCTCCGGCGGCCGCAGCCAGGCGCGGGGCGAGGTCCTTGCCCTTGGTCGTGGCCGCGAACACGACCGTGGTGGCGCCGGTGGCCTCGACCACGGATGCCAGCGTGCTTGCCGTGACATCGGGCATGTTGTGAGCCAGGGCGGCGTGCTCGACGGTGACGACCTTATCGGCACCGAGCGTGGCCGCTTGCTCGGCCAGCGATGCGACCTCGTCGGAGAGAACGGCCACGATGGTTTCGCCCCCGCCGTTCTTTGAGGCCGCCTCTTTGGCCGCGGCCACGGCCACACCCGTGGCCTTTGGAATGTTGCCGTGAGAATGCTCGGCGTAGATCAGTACCTTGCCCACTTTGGCTGACTCCTTTTCCTGATGTCCCGGGCGCTCACAGCACCTTGGCTTCGTTCTGCAAGACCTCGATGAGCTCGTCGACGCTCTCGACCATACGGCCGGCCTGGCGCTCGGGAGGCGGGCTCATCGCCTTGATGACTATTTTTGGGCTCAGCTCGACGCCCAGTTCGGAGGCCGGGATCTCTTCGAGCGGTTTCTTGCGCGATTTCATGATGCCGGGAAGGGATGCGTAACGGGGCTCGTTGAGTCTCAGGTCGGCCGTGATGACGGCCGGCAACGTGAAGCGTACGGTCTCGAGCCCGCCGTCGACCTCGCGCACGCACTTGGCCTTGTCACCGTCCAGCTCGAGTTCGGAGATGAAGCAGGCCTGCGGCCACCCGAGGAGCTGCGCCAGCATCTGGCCGACCTCGTTCGAGTCGTCGTCGATGGCCTGCTTGCCCATCAGCATGAGGTCGGGGGATTCCTTGTCGACGACCTTTGCCAGTATCGCGGCCACGGAGGCGGGGTCTGCTCCTTCGGCCTGGACGAGAATGGCGCGGTCGGCGCCCATGGCAAGGCCGGTACGCAACTGTTCCTGGCTTGAGCTACCGCCCACCGACACCAGGACGACCTCGGTATCAGCGCCGGCTTCCTTGATCTTGAGCGCTTCTTCGATGGCGATCTCGTCGAAGGGGTTGACGACCCACTTGATGCCGCTCTCGACGATACCGCTACCGTCGGACTCGACCTTGATGGTGCTTTCGGGGTCGGGGACACGCTTGACGGTCACCAGTATCTTCACTGTTCGGTTGCTCCTCCTGCCTGTCGCTAGGGTCGGCGCTTGGCCATTGCCGGGGCGCCCGGCGGTGGGATCCGCGACGGCTATCATGCGCTGCGTTATCTATCAAATTTGCTTGCCACGCCTGCCCACGGCGGGCAGGTAAGGCGTCCGCCCGACGGCGGCACAAGGTGGCTTCGATACTCTTTTTCGGTCAGGCGCGATTCGGGCGCGCGGTCCTGGACGGCCTCCTGGAGGCGGGCCACGACATGACCGCCGTCTGTGTCCCGCCGCGGACCGGGAACGGTGCGCCGGAGGAACTCGAAGCCCGCGCCCATGAACTCGATCTCCCCGTCATAAGCCGCCGTTCCTACCGGGGTCCCGAGGCGGTGGCCGAGACCGGGCCACAGCGGGCGGACCTGGCCGTGCTCGCCTTCGTCACCCAGATAATACCCGTGGCCATACTCGACGCTCCGCGGCTTGCTTCGGTCTGTTTCCACCCTTCAATGCTACCGCGCTACCGCGGGGGCTCCGCCATCGCCTGGCAGCTCATCAATGGCGAGACCGGGGGCGGAATCACGGCCTTCAGGCCCGACGACGGTATCGACAGCGGCCCGGTCTACCTGCAACGGCCGCTCATCATCGGTCCCGACGACTCGGCCGCTGCCTACTACTACGGCCGTGTCTTCGAACCCGCGGTCGAGATGATGCTCGAGGCCGTCGAACTGCTCCTCTCGGGAAGGGCCCGCCCGCTGGCGCAGGAGGAAAGCTCGGCCAGTCACGACCCCCTGTGCGGCGACGAACACGCCGTCATAGATTGGGACCGGCCGGCCAAGACCCTGCATGACCTCGTGCGTGGTTGTGATCCGAGCCCCGGCGCGCACTGCAGCTTCGCGGGCCGGCAGCTGCGTCTGTACGGTTCGCGCCGGGGCGGGGACGCGGCCGGTGCGCGGCCCGGAACCGTCCTGTCCGTCGACGATGCCGGGCTACGGGTGGCCACCGCCGGCGGCAGCCTGCTAGTGGCTAAGTTACGCGCCGCGGGTCCGAAGGCTGCGGCCGCCGAGGTCGCCGCCGAACTCGGTATCAAGGCCGGCCGGCGGCTCGACGGTGGCCGTTAGGCCGCCGGTCGTCCGACATTCGAGCGAGCAGGGCCAGGAGCGCGTTCTCATCGCGGTAGAGATGGGTCTGCCAGCCGAGCTTGCGGGCGGCCTTGAGATTCTGACCGATATCATCGACGAAGAAGATCTCGCCGTGAGCGACCCCGAGCCGTTCGCGGGTTATCTCGTAGATCGCCGGCTCCGGTTTGCGGGTCCCGACCTCGCTGGAGTCGACGATCACGTCGAAGAGCCCGGTGAATTCGTCGGCGCCACGCCAACCGCTGCGCCATTCCCGCACGTTGTTGGTCAGCATTGCCAGCGGTACCAGTCGCTTGAGCCTGGTGATGGCCTCCAAGAGCTTGGTGCGAACCCTCGATCTGTCCGACATGGGACGGTCCGTGCCCATGAACGACATCGCCTCCTGGTCTGAGATCCGCACTCCCGTTCGCTCTATCCGCGCTTTGAGTTCCGCGGCGAAGTCCGCGAGCGGGATCTCCCCACGCTCGAGCGCGGCCCACGGCCCCGAGTTGCCGAACAGCTCGCGCCGGAGCTCCTCCCAGACCTTGCCGTCCAGGCCTATACTGTGGCCGAAGCCCCGTACCTCTGCCGGGCCTCCTTCAATGAGCACGCCACCGAGATCGAAGACCGCAGCACGCACGCGTGCAGGGTCGATCTCGGGCTGTTGTTTACCTGCGGCCACGGCGGCGGAGTTTCACAGAAACCGGACCGGCTTGCCAGGCCTTTACAGACCGAAGAGCGCCGCGGCGCGTTCGCTCGCCCAGAAGACGCCGGCGGTGACCAGCGCCCAGGCAAGCCCGCGTTCTATGGTGTCTCGTATGCGGCCGGCCGCTATCAGCCTCAGTACGACGAGAACGGGGACGAGGACGAGGGCCTGTCCGGCCTCGACCCCGAGGTTGAAGCCCAGCAGGGGAGCGGCCAGCTCGCCGCCTTCCAGCCCGCTGCGTCCGAGCAGGCCGGCAAACGCGAAGCCGTGGACGAGCCCGAACCCGAAGCTGAGCGGCAGGCGCCGGTCCCTGGCCGTCTGCCGGAGCTTTTCGCTGCCGACCCAGACTATGCTCAGCGCTATGAGCAGTTCGACGGGTTCGGCCGGCAGCCGGAAGAGCCCGAGGGCCGCCAGGGCCAGGGTGAGGCTGTGGGCCACCGTGAAGGCCGTGACCACGGCGGCCAGACGTGACCAGGAGCCGCCGAGCAGCAGAAGTCCGAGCAGGAAGAGCAGGTGGTCGTAGCCCCCGAGTATGTGGCCGACCCCTAGCAGGAAGAAATCGCCCGTCGTGCGGCCACTGGCCGGGCGGCCGGTCGGGCTGCCGCCCGCCGCCGCGGCCGGCGGGATCTGCAGGCGCGGGGAGGTCGGGCTCAGTACGAAAGCGAGCTTGCGCCCGCCGAGCTCGACCGAGACGAGGTTCTGGTAGTCGGCGAGCTGGTCGTCGAAGGCGCTGAAGACCATGCTCATGCCGTCGACGGGCTTCTGGCAGGAAAAGTCGAGCACGAGTTCGAGGTCGTCGTTGGCATCGGGTCCTATGGTGTCGGCGACAACGGGGCTGCAGGGCTTGCCCCCGCTGTCGATCCGTATGGCGCCGGCGAGCCATTCGAGAACGCTCGCTTCGAGACGAAGGATGTCGGCGCGCACGAGCTTGCCCTCCATGGCCGGTCCGGTGCCGGGAATGAGGTGGGCGGCAAAGCGCAGGCGGTAAAATATATGGCTGCCCTCCACCGACAGCTGCGAGTAGCTGAGCGCGCCCAGATGCGCGGCCGCGGGCGTGGCGGTGGCCAGGCAAAGCGCCAGCGCGGCGGGGAGCGTGAGTGTCGCCGGTTTCACGGACTGACCATCCAGTACAATAGAAATAGCACGCCGTGGCGCTTTCGGCCGCATATCTTCTCGACCGTACCTGGCCTTCTGACATAATCCGGCCTGTCCGATGCGCGCTCATCATCAAGCCTGCCTCCTCGGCCTGCTGGCCGCCGACCGGGTGGCCGCACGCTCCGAAGGCCAGAGCCACGCCGCCATCATGCATCGCGACGGTGGCCGGCCGGCGCTGCCCGGCTCCCTCGTGCCGGGTCCGCCGACGGCGGCCAGTGTGGCGACCCTGGCCGTTGCCCGTTCGCTGGCGGCCTTCCCCGACTTCAACGGGCAGGACATGGCGACCCGCCTGGTGGAAAGCTACAGGCCGGGACTCGGCTTCGGGCGGGCAACGAGCCGTGCGGTGGAGCGGCTGCGAGCCGGCGCCGACTGGAACGAAGCGGCGCTCGAGAAGGCCGGGCGCAGCTCCTTCGGTAACGGTGCGGCGCTGCGCTCGGCGCCGGTGGGGTTGCTTGCCGCCGGTGACGCTGATGACCTGCGCTGGATCGCCGAGGAGTCATCCTCGATCACACACCAGCACGCGCTCGCCACCGAGGGGGCCGTCGTGCAGGCCTTTGCCGTGGCACTTGCCTTGGCCAGCCGGGACCGCGAACTGTCGGCCTCCGGGTTTCTCGACATGCTCGCGGCCGAGACCTCGGTGCGCGAGTTCCGGAGCCGCCTCGAAGCGGCCTCGGGGATGGCGCGTACCGATACCAAGGCGGCGAAGATCATCGAACGTCTGGGCAACGGTACGACCGCGCTCGGTTCGGTCGTGACGGCGGCCTATTGCTTTGCGACCAACGCGGCGAGCTTCGAGGATACCGTGGCCTACGCCGTTTCGCTTGGCGGCAACACGACCGCCATCGCCGCGATGGCGGGGGCGATGTCCGGAGCTTATCTCGGCGCCGGCGGGCTTCCGGGCCGCTGGCTCGAGCCAGCCGCGGGCGATGCCGTTACCCGCGACGACATGTGCGAGGCCGCCGCCGGATTGGCCGCGCCGGCCGCCTAGGAAGCGAGCTTGTTGCGCCAGCCCGAGCGGAATAACAGGTTGAGCACCCGTCTGTAGAGCTTGGCGGCTCCCTTGGGGGCCGGATACCAGATCGGTTCCTTGGCCAGCCCGAAACGGTCTACCACTATGCTCTGCTGGTGGCAGTACTTACGTATGCCGCCGGCACCGTGGCGGTGGCCTATGCCGGATTCCTTCATGCCGCCCATGGCCACCTCGGGCACCATCATGTGTATCATGTGGTCGTTGACGCAGACGCCACCCGCCTCCACGCGGCGCGCGATGTTCATGGCACCGCCCTTGTCCTTCGACCACACCGAGGCCGAAAGCCCGAACCTGGAGTCGTTGGCGAGTTCGAGCGCCTCGGCGTCGTCCTTGACCTTCTGGATCGCGATGACCGGTCCGAAGGTCTCCTCCTGCATGATCTCCATCGAGTGGTCGAGGTCGACCAGCACGGTTGGCTCGTACCAATAACCGCGCCGCCCCTCGACACGCCGGCCACCGGCCAGAATACGGGCGCCTTCGGTGCGTGCCCGGTCGACCTGCTGCTCGACCTGTTCGAGCTGCGAGAGCTGTGTCATCGAGCCTATGTCGCAATCGTCGGCGGGTTCGCCCTGGCGGACGTTTTTGACCTTGTCGACCACTTTCGCGACGAAGTCGTCGTAGACCTTCTCGTGCACGTACACCCTCTCGACCGACATGCAGACCTGTCCGGCGTTGGTCAGCGAACCCCACACGCAGCCGTTCGCGGCCCGTTCCAGGTTCGCGTCGGCGCACACGATCATCGGGTCCTTGCCCCCAAGCTCCATGGTCGTGGGCTTGAGCTGCTCGGCGCACTTGATCTGTATCTTGCGGCCGGTCTCGACGCTGCCGGTGAACGAAACCATGTCGACGTGGTCGATCAGTTCCCAGCCCACCGTTCCGGGGCCCGTGACCGCGGTCAGCAGGCCTTCGGGCATTCCCGACTCTTCGGCGATGCGGCAGGGGATTACCGTGGTCATGGGCGTGGTCGAAGAGGGTTTTATGACCACGCCGTTGCCGGCCATCAGCGCCGGGATGGCCTCTCCTATGCTCAGCGTAAGCGGGTAGTTCCAGGGCGTGATCATCCCGACGACCCCCCGCGGTTTGTAGACGGTGTACGCCTTCTTTGTCTTGAGAAGGTGCGGGCGGTGCTGCTCGTCGGCCAGGAAGCGCGCCGCGTTCTTGGCCCAGAAGCCGATCATGTCGCACAGGTAGAGAAGCTCGATGCCGTAGGCCTCGGCCAACGGCTTGCCGGTTTCGGCCACCAAGGCCTCGGCGATCTCTTCCTTGTTGTCCAGGCATGCATCCCGGAAGCGCTTGAGCATCTTGCCGCGTGCCGAAAAACTGAGCGCCGCCCAGTCCTCCTGTGCCTCGCGGCTACGGGTAACCGCCTGCGCCACCTGTGCTTCCGTGAACACCGGTACACGTGCGGCTTCCTCGAGCGTGGCGGGGTTTGTTACCGTAAAGGTCTCTGTCTCGATCGCGTGCGCAACTTCGCTCATGGCTTCACTCCTCTTCGTTCGTTGATGTCTGCTTGACCGGCCGGACCCGGAGCGTAACGCTGGGACGGGGCCAAGGCCAGTCCGATATGAAAGCCGCGCTCATGATCTTTGCATGGCTGGGCCTGCTCGCCCTTGTCCTGCCCACCGGGGACAACCCCCTGTTCGACGACTGGGTCTACGCCTGGTCGGCACGGCAGCTGGCCGGCACCGGCGTCTTCGATCTGCCCGAACTGTCGGCCGCTTATCCCTTGTTCCAGGTTCTTTGGGGTGCGTTGTTCCTCGGTCTGCCGTTCGCTCCCGACCTCGCACTTCGTGTGTCGACGCTGGTCTTGGCTAGCGCCGGCACCGCGGCATGGTACCTGCTGCTCAGGCGTTCGGGGCGAAGCCAACAGTGGACCTTGCTCATCGTGGCGGCCGGTCTGGCCAACCCGGTCTATATCGTTCTTGCTCCCACCTTCATGACCGACGTAGCCTTCGTGGCCCTTTGCCAGCTCGCCTTGCTCGCGATGCTGTGCTGGAGCGAGCGGCCGGGCACGCTACGCCTCATCGCCTGCATCGCGGTCGTGCTGGCCGCGGCCTTCACGCGACAACCGGGCCTTGCGCTGGCAGCCGGACTGCTGGCCGCGGCCATCTACGGACGCCGCTGGACCGCGGCCGTGGCGGCCTTGGCCGCCCTGGTGGCGGTCCTGGCGGGACAACGGGTCTTCACGGCCGAGATCGGTGCGGCCCTGCCTCTTACCGAACGCTTTGGCGACATCGGCCACCTGTTTCGTGTCTCACCGCTGTTCTATGCCGACGGCATGACGACGGTGCTCGCTTATATCGGTCTGTCGGCCGCACCGGTGGCCCTTGCCCTCGGGCGTCCGGATTGGAGGCTGTGGTCCCTGTGGGGCGCCTACCTGGCCGTGGCATGGCTTTTGTGGGGTCCGCCTCTGCTGCGCAGCGGGACGGTCTGGGGGGCTTGCGAACTCGGCGGAGCGCGCAGCCTGTTGGCCGGCCTGCCGCCGGACTGTGGCTGGCGCACCATGGCCAGGCTCGCGGCGCTCCTAGTCTCCTCGGCCGGACTTGCCGCCGTGACCGCACGTGTGCCGGCTCTTATTGGCGGTTGCGCCCGCGCGCTGCGGGCCCGCGACCTGTTCGCCACGGCCGCCGCCGTTGCGGTTGCGACGATGGCCGCCGGACTGCTCGGGCTTTGGATGTTCGCCGACCGTTACTGGCTCCTGTTCGGGCTGCTGGTGCCGGTCGTGCTGGCCGGGCCCGGCCAGCGGCCGCCGCCGCGCATGGTGATGCTCGGCGCAAGCTTGCTCATGGCCGTCTATCTCGGCACCGGGCTAATGGGTGCGCGTGACTCCTTCGCTGTCTTTAGGGATGCCCAATCCCTGGCCCGGGAACTCGCTGCGCTCGGCAGTGCCGGCGCCGCGCAGGTCGATGCCGGCTATGCCGTCAACGCCAAGATTCGTTACCTCGAGATGCCGCCTGCGCCGGGAGGGCAGGGCAGGAACGCCAGCGTGCCCTGGGTAAGTGCCGTGGCTGCGTCCCGGCTCACGGTGGCAAACAGGGTGGAGCCGGGATGGCGGCCGCTCGGGCGCGAACGTGGCGGCCTTGTGGCCGTCGCGCCGCTAGGGCCTTAGGCCGTCTACAGCGCCCTGTTCGGCACCGGCGGGCGCTCGGAATAATCGTAGAACCCGAGCTTGGTCTTGCGGCCGAGCGTGCCCCCGGCCACCAGCCGTTTGATGGTCTCGGGCGGGGCCATATAACTCTCGCCGAAGCTCGTGTGCAGGTTCTCTGCCATAGCGCACACGATATCGAGGCCGATGTAGTCGGCCAGCGCCAAGGGTCCCATCGGGTGGTTGGCGCCCAGCTGCATCGCCGTGTCGATGCCGGCTATGTCGGCCAATCCCGATTCGAGCGCGCGCACGGCGTCGCACATGTAAGGCGTGAGCAAGCGGTTGACGATAAAGCCGGTGGAATCCTTGACCAGCACCGCTGTCTTGCCGATCGCTTCGACGAACGCGACGGCATCGGCCGTTACCGAGGCTTCGGTGTCGTCGGTCGGAATGACCTCGACGAGCTTCATGAGGGTGGCCGGGTTGAAGAAGTGAAGACCCAAGAAACGACCGCCGCGCGTCGTGGCCGAGGCCATGTCGTTTATCGCCAGCGTCGAGGTGTTGCTCGCCAGGATGCAGTCGGCCTTGGTCACCGAGTCGAGCTCGGCGAATTTCTCCTTCTTGGTCGCTATGTCCTCGACGATGGATTCGATGACGAGGTCTGCGTCCGTCGCCGCCTCGAGCGAGTCGGTGAAGCTTATGCGGGCAAGGGTTTGATCGGCGGCGTCCTGGTCGAGCTTGCCCTTTTCGACCAGCCGGCCGAGGTTCTTCTCGATGCCGGCCTTGGCCCTGTCAGCCGGCCCGGGGGTTGCCTTGATCATGACCACGGTCGTGCCCTTGGACGCGGCCGCCTCCGCGATGCCGGCGCCCATCTGACCGCCGCCCAGCACGGCTATTTTCTCAATGCTCATGTTCTCTCCTTGCTGTCAGTTGACGGCGAAGACCGGGAACCAGCCGATGTTGCCGGCCTTGTAGTCGGCGAACATCTGCGGAACCTCGTCGAAGCCATAGGTGTTGCCGTCGAGCGGCGGCAACCAACCGTTGGCTTCGGCGAACTCGACGGCCGCCACGCCCTGGCTGTAGCGGGCGTAATGCGTGTGGACGTGCTGGTGGCGCGCGATACACTCGCTTGCGCGCACGAGGTCTATCATCATGCCTTCCTTCCACCCGGCCGTCGTCACGATCCCCTGTCGCGCCAATGCCTTGAGCGTGGCCCTGAAGACCGGTGCGCCGACAAAGTCCACGAAGATGTTCACCATCGCGCCGCCGGTCAGCTCGCGCACCTTCGAGATGAAGCTCTTTTCCGCCGCCGTGTACTTTGCGGTGTATTCCTCGTCCTTCTTGAACTTTTTCTTGTCGTAGTACAGGTCGGAGAACTCGCGCCGGTCCAGCGGGTTGATGCCGAGCCCGTCGATCGCCGACAGACGTTCGTCGGTCGAGGCGATCTGCGTGGTCTTGCAGCCGGCATGTTTGGCCAGGGCCAACTCCCCCATGGTGACGCCGCCGCCCCAACCCCACACCTGCGGCTCGGGTAGCTCGTCATCGCCGATGAGGAGGCGGAAGGTCCCGTAAGCCAGTTCCCAGTTCGACCATGCTGTTATGTAGCGCAGCGAGAAGGCCGCCCACTGCTCGAGACGGTAGGCGGTGTCGGCCGGAATGGGGATGAGCTGCTTGGCGTGCATCTTTATCTGCTTAGCCAGGACCCCGGTGCTGCCCGGCGTGTCGTAGGCGAAGATCTTCTCGGGGTATCCGTAGCGGTCGGGCTCACCGTTGCAGAACACGATGGCGGTGTCGCCTTCGCGCACCGTGTCGACCTCGGGGCCGCACTTGTCGACCCGCACGACACCCGAATTGCCGATGACGACCTTGTCCTCGCCGCGTGCCCGGCAGATGTCGATGGGACGGCGCTCGAGCGCGTGGCCCATGTTGCCCTCGAGACAGCCGAACAGGGGGCTGACCAGAGCCTCGTCGGCGGCCGGTTCGTCGTACGAGAAGGTCTCTCGAACCAACTCGGTGGTCACCGGCGCCGCTCCCTTCTCACCGGCGTGCAGGACCCAAGCATCGGTCTTGATTGTCATTTCAGAAACGCTCCCTTTTGTACGCTGTCCGGGCCGAGGAAGGCGGAAAACTAGCCCACGACATAGCGCAAGACAACCGTCCCCGGGCTTGCCTGTCTACTTTTGCGGCCGTCGCCGCTGCCTGATAGGTTCCCGGTTCTGACCGCCGCATGCCGCTTCTCTGTGCCCGTTAGACCCAGCCGTAAAGTATGAAGCTCGCCGTTCGACGAGAGACCAGAGACGGGGAGCGCAGGGTCGCTATCGTCCCCGAGAGCGCCGCGCGTCTTATCGCCAAGGGTGTCGAGGTGGCGGTGGAGTCCGGGGCGGGCCTGGCCGCAAGCTTTTCGGACGATGTTTACCGTGAGGCCGGTGCTTCGGTCGAGACCTCGCGTGAAACGCTTCTCGGGTCTGCCGACGTCGTTGCCGGGGTCCAGGCCGCCGGCCCGGCCGAACTCACGCCCATGACGAGTGGAGCCACCTTCGTCGGACTTGTCTTTCCGCTGGTGAACACCGCCGTGGTACGGGCGCTCGCCGAAGGCGGACTCAGTTGCCTGGCCCTGGACCGGATCCCTCGCATCACGCTGGCCCAGTCGATGGACGTCCTCAGCTCGCAGAGCACGGTGGCCGGCTACCGCGCGGTGACGCTGGCGGCCGAGGCGCTTCCAAAGTTCTTTCCCATGCTCATGACGGCTGCGGGCAAGGTCGACCCGGCCCGCGTGCTTGTTATGGGGGCCGGCGTTGCCGGTCTGCAGGCGATTGGAACCGCCCGCCGCTTGGGTGCCGTGGTGGAGGCCTATGACGTTCGCGCGGTCGTCAAGGAACAGGTCGAGAGCCTCGGGGCCAGCTTCATCGATGTCGGCATGTCCCAGGACGACGCCGGCAGCGGCGGTTACGCCAAGGAGGTCACCGCCGAGGACCAGGCCAGCGCCAACGAGGTCATTGCCGAACATCTCGAGAGGACCGATGTCTGCATAACCACGGCGCTTATACCCGGACGTCCGGCCCCCGAGTTGCTTACCAAGGAGATGGTTGCGCGCATGCCGGCCGGTTCCGTGGTCGTTGACCTGGCCGCCGAACAGGGCGGCAACTGCGAGCTTACCCGGCCGGGCGAGACCGTCGAGACCGGCGGGGTGCAAATACTGGGCCCCGCGAACCTGCCGAGCGATGTCCCCTATGACGCCAGCCGCATGTTCTCGCGCAATGTCGAGAAGCTCGTCCTTTATCTGCTCGCCGACGGCCGCCTCGAACTCGACCTCGAGAAGGAGATCGTCCGGGGCTCCATCGTCACGCTCGACGGCAAGGTGATGCACGAGGATATCGAACAGGCCCTGGGCCGGGGAGCTTCGAACTGATGGAACACATCGACCCCACCGTTCTCTTCGTGGGCCTTTACGTCTTCCTGCTGGCCGGCTTCGTCGGCTACGGCGTCATCACGGGCGTACCCTCTCTGTTGCACACGCCGCTGATGGCCTTCACCAACGCGATCTCGGGCATCTCCCTTGTCGGTTCCCTGGTCGCCGCCGGCGCCGATTACAGCGACGTGAGCACCGTTCTCGGCTTCGTCGCCGTGAGGGCCGCTACCCTTCACGTGGCAGTCGGATTCCTCGCCACCGACCGCATGCTCAAGATGTTCAAGAAACGCGGGGGGGGCGCCAAGGGGTGAACCTCCAGCTCGAGATCCTTTACCTCCTTGCCTCGGTCCTGTTCGTCCTCGGGCTCAGAGGCCTTACCTCGCCCGTGACCGCCCGCCGCGGGGTCATCCTCGCCGAGTTCGGAATGGTCGCCGCGGTCTGGGGCACGTTGCTGCACCCGGACATCGTCACCTTCAAATGGATCATCATTGCCGGCGCAATCGGTTCGGCAATCGGTATCGCCATGTCGGCGCTCATCCCGATGACCAAGATGCCCGAGCGCATCGCGCTCTCACACGCCTTCGGCGGCCTGGCCGCCGCGCTGGTGGGTGTTTCGCATTACTACGAACACGCCGGCCACCTCGACCGTGTGACGATGTCGGCACTCGGTTTCGAAATGATGTTCGGCGCGGTCACCTTCACCGGCAGCCTCATGGCCTTTGGCAAGCTCCAGGGCGTGGTCACCAGCCGCAACGTGACCTATCCCCTCCAGAACGTCTCCAACATGGGGCTGTTCGCCGTGATGCTCACCTTGTGGGCCGCTCTCATCGTGAACGTGGGTGCGCCCCAGGACCTGATGTTCTACTCGTTGTTCGGGTTGGCCATCCTGCTCGGCGTCCTTCTGATCTTGCCCATCGGGGGCGCCGATATGCCCGTCGTCATCGCGCTGCTCAACTCGTATGCTGGCCTGGCGGCCTCGGCCACGGGGTTCGTGCTCGAGAATAAGGTCTTGATCATCGCCGGGGCGCTCGACGGCGCTTCCGGGTTCATCCTGTCGATCGTGATGAGCCGGGCCATGAACCGCTCGTTCCGCAACGTGCTGTTCGGCGCTTTCGGCAAGCCCGACGAGGAGCACGCCGTGGCGGGTACCTCGACGGCCAGCGGCGAGGTGCGAGAGGCAAGCGTCGGGGACGCGGCTATGTTGCTCAGCGGTTCGGCCTCCGTGATCGTGGTCCCGGGCTACGGCATGGCCGTTGCCCAGGCCCAGCACGCCGTTCGTGAGATGGCCGAGCACCTGGAGAAAGAAGGCGTGCGGGTGCGCTATGCCATCCACCCGGTGGCCGGACGTATGCCCGGCCACATGAACGTGCTTCTGGCCGAGGCCGATGTTCCATATGACCAACTCTTCGAACTCGACGAGATCAACGACGACTTCAGCGACACCGATGTGTGCCTGGTCGTCGGCGCCAACGATGTCGTGAACCCGGCGGCCAAGAACACGCCGGGTAGTCCGATCTACGGTATGCCGGTCATGAACGCCGACCAGGCTCGCAGTTGCATCGTTCTCAAGCGCAGCATGCGGCCCGGTTTCGCGGGCATAGAGAACGAGCTGTTTACTGCCGAGAACACCGTCCTGGTGTTCGGGGACGCCAAGGACACGCTCGGCAAGATAACCGAGACCCTGGCCTGAGCGCCAAGAAAAACCCCCCGCTCTTGCGAGACGGGGGGCTCAACCAGGAGGGCGAACCCCCGGTTACTGGCAGTTAGACCCGCCCGGCGGTTGATGGGCGGTGCCGTCTGCGCAAACGCCGTAATAGTCGAAGTTGATCGTGACACGGCCGGGACCGGGAATCCCGCCCGCGCTATTCACTGCCGCCGATATGGTCGGTGGCACACAGAAGGTCGACGCCATATCGCCGCCGAAGCGGTTGCCGTCGCCGCTGGCGGTGATGGGATCGAGGAAGCAATTGCGACGTTTGGTCACCGTGCAGTTGCCGCAGTCGCCGCCGTCGCAGATCTCATCGATCGCCTCGCAGTCCGCGTCCGTGGTGCAGGGCAGGAAACCCTCGCCGCTGGCGCGCAGTTGGCCGTCGCAATAGCTGTCGGTGGGCCCGACCGTGCAACGGCCCTCGCCATCGGCGCCCGGGTCGGCCTCGCACAGCCCGTCGGTGCACTCGTTTATCAAGCTGGACGCTCCGCCGCCCATGCTCGTGCAGGAGCCCGCCGTCCCGCACTCGGCATCCGAGTTGCACGGCAGCGTCGAATCGCCCGTGCAAACCGCACAGGCGCACTGCATTCCCGGGACGAGCCCGCAAGGCACGGCACGCGGCAGTGAGGCGTTGCCGTGGGTCAGCCCCAGGCTGATGGCCAGACCCGTACCCGAGATGTTCTGATTGGAGGCCGGCGGACAGTCGAGGCTAGCCGGCCCGAAGGTCGGGTGCGCGGCCGTCACGCTGCAGGCCTGGCCGTCGCGTGTGCCGCCGTCACAGGTCCCGGCCGTGCAGCTGGGGCAGGGCTGGGTCTGCGACACGCCGAGGTGGACGATGGCGGCCAACGATACGTCGCAGTCACCGTTGCAAATGCCGGTCCCGCCGTCGCAGTTGCACACTAGCTCCTCGACTATCTCGTTGACGATGCAGACCGGCGTGCCCGAGGAGCTCAGCGCCAGAGGGGGGCCGAAGAAGCAGCGGCATAGGCCGCCGTTGCAATCATCGGCGTCCGGCCCGAACACGTCGTCGCACTCCTGGGTCACGTCGTTGGCACAGCGGCAGTAGCCCGGGCTCGGGTCCGTGGTGACCGTGCAGCTGTCACAGTCGGAGTTGCAGTCGAGCGCCACCGCGCTCTGGAAACCGTCGATGATGTCGACGTCGTGGGCCGTGCCCTTCCAGCCGGTGTCGAGTTCGGCGTTGGTGAGTTGCGCTCCCAAGCCGGCGTTGAAGGTGACCGGTGCCCCGGTTGGGCATACCCCCGGCAGTTCCCACTGCATGGCCACCAGGCCCGCCCCCACCGTACTGGCGATCTGACCGACGCAGGATTTGAGGTCGGCCGCCGAGTCCGCACATGAGCCCAAGGCATCCAACTCGGCCTTCGATCTGGTGCAGGCCTTGTCGATCGAGCTGTTGAGCTTGGCCAGGGCCTTGCCGATCTTGCCCTTGCCGTCGTAGCTACCTTGGTCCCAGACGGCCGAGCTGCCGCCCTTGTCCTGGCCGGCTTGGGCCTTGCCGCGTTCTTTGGCAACCGTGGCGATGTACTTCATGTAGGCTTTGGGGAGGGTGCCGTGGCATTTGAGCTGCGCCTTGCCGAGCGCGCCGACGTCGGGAAGGCCGATGATCTCGGTCGCGGTCGATTGGACGATCTGGTCGGCCAGTGCCAGCAAGCAGTCGGCCAGTTCGTCGAAATCGTCAATGCCGTCGGTCGCGCCGCCGTCGTCGGTGGTCTGCGCCGGGCTCGGGCAGCGGCCGAAGTTTGCAAGGACTGCGAAGTACCAGAAACCCGACTTCTTGTCCCTGCACTTGCTCTTGCCGCCAGAGACTGAGGCGCGGAATTTACTGGCGGCAGACTGCACCTTCTTCTTCGACATATCGGCCACCGCGATCTGATTGCACTGCGTGGCCGCACCGACCTTGCCCTTGTTCCTGTTCTTGTGGCAGCCGGCCAGGGTCTTCTGGGCCGTGGCTACGTACTTGCCGAGACCCTTCGAGATGGTGGCCCGACACTTCATTTCGCCTTTGGTCCAGGCCTGGGCATCCGCCGCGGCCAGCACTAGGCCGGCTGCGATGGCAATGCAGGCCACCTTGACCAAGTATTTACCTTTCATCGTTTATCCAACTCCCGCCCATGGTGGTCTGAATTCTCGCGCGCCAGGTGGCCCTCGGTGCCCTAGTGGAGCCTGGCTATCGGACCGACCGTACGAAATCGGCCGGGGCTGTGTCAAGGCAAAGGCCTTGGCGTTTGCGGGGGCCGGGCCAGCCCTTGTCCGGGGCGGCTTTACGCTATGCCCCGCTTGGGGGGGGCGCCAACAGAAAGCCCCCGCGACCTTGTGGTCGCGGGGGCCCTTGCTAGGAACTGGCTAGAGGCCGGTCAGTTGCAGTTGGACCCGCCCGGAGCCTCGTACTGCTGCCCGTCTCCGCAGAACCCCTTGTAGTCGAAGTCCAGCTTGACGCGTCCCGGTCCCGGGCTGCCGCCGGCGGCGTTCACTGCGGCGCTGGCCGAGGGCGGCGTACAGAAGGTCGAAACCAGGTTCGAGCCGTTCTGTGTCGCGTATCCGCTTGCCGTTATCGGGTCGTTGAAGCAGGAACGGTTCCTGGACAGCGTGCATGTGCCGCAACCGCCCGCACCGCACTCGCTGGCCAGAGCGTCACAGTCGCCGTCCGTGGCGCAGGCGATGTAACCATTGCCGTTGGCGCGCGTGACGCCGTCGCAGTAGCTGTCGACCGGACCCGCGTTGCAGCTGCCGTCGCTGCACTGTCCGTCCAGGCAGGCGTTGGGCCAGCGGTCGGTGCCGGTGCCTTTACTCGAGCACGTGCCGCCGGCCTCGGCGCAATCCGCGTCGGCGTTACACGGCACCGTGGTGTCTCCGGTGCAGACCGCGCAGGCACACTGTTCGCCTTGGAAGGGCTGGTCGCAGGTCGTGTTGAAAGGCAGTGACACCGCTCCATCGGTCAACGTCAGCGTGATGGCCAGTCCGGTGCCCGAGATGTTGGCGCCGTCCGACGGGCACTCGTAGCTGGTCGGTCCGAAGGTCGGGTGCTTGCCGTTCTCGTCACAGGTCTGGCCGTCGCGGGAGCCGCCGTTGCAGGTGCCTTCGCGGTTGCCGTCGTTGGCCGTGCTGTCGCCCTCACAAGTGGGGCAGGGCTGCGACTGTCCGATGCCGAGACGTACCACGGAGTTCATCGTGACCGTCGTTTCGGTCTCCGCGGTGCCCATGTTGGCCGAGCCGTCAAGCTCGCTGACGATCTTGTTCTGCACGCACACCGGCGAGCCGCCCGCGGACAGGGCTAGCGGCGGACCGAAGGTGCAGTGGCACATGCCGCCGCCGCAATCGTCGGCGTCGGCCCCCTCGATCGTGTCGCAACGCACCGTGGGGTCGCCCGCGCAACGGCAGAAGCCGGTCGGGAGTTCCTTCATCGGGTCCACCGTGACGGCGCAATCACTACAGTCGGCGTTGCACGACAGGTTCACCGAACCGTTGAAGCCGTCGAGGACATCCACGTTGTGGGCCAATCCCGTCCAGCCAACGTCGAGTTGCGTGTTGGTCAGCTGCTCGCCGCTACCGGCGTTTACGAACACGCGGGCCCCCGTGGCGCAGTTGGCCGGCAGTTCCCACTGCATCGCGACCAGGCCGTTGGCCGATGCCGGCACGATGGCGGCCAGGCACTGCTTGAGCTGTGCGGGCGTGTCGCCGCAGGAACCGAGCGCGTCGAGGTTAGCCTTGCTAAGGGGTACTTTCTTCCCAGTGCAGCCCTTGTCGATGGAACTGTTGAGCTTGGCCATGGCCTTGCCGATCTTGCCCTTGCCGTCGTAATTGGCCTGGTCCCATACGGCCGAGCCTCCGCCCTTGTCGGCGCTGGCCTGGGCCTTGCCGCGCTCCTTGGCCACCGTGTCGACGTACTTCATGTAGGCCTTTGGAAGGGTGCCGTGGCACTTGAGTTGGTCCTTGCTGAGCCCGCTGACACCGGGTAGTCCGAGGATGTCGCTGGCGCTCTGCTCGACCTGGGCATCTGCCAGGGCGATCAGACAGTCGGCCAGCTCAGCGAAGCTGTCGATGCCGTCGGTGGCCCCGCCGTCGTCGATCTCGTTGGCAGGGCTCGGGCAGCGCTCGAAGTTTGCCAGTACGTTGGCAAAGGGCGTGCCGTCCTTATCGGCACATTTGGTCTTGCCGCCGCCGACCGAGCTTCTGAGCTTGTTAGCGGCCTTTGGGACCTTGTTCTTGGTGTCGGCCGCGCTGATGTCGTTGCAGTTCTTGCTTGCCGAGACCTTGCCTTTGTCGCGGCCCTTGTGGCAGCCGCCGATGGCCTTCTGGGCCGTCGAGACGTACTTGCCGAGGCTCTTGGATATGGTCGCGCGGCACTTGGCCTCACCTTTGCTCCAGGCGGCTTCGGCCGGGGTGGCCGAGAATGCGAGAGCAACTGCCGCCAGCACGGCAGCTACTTTGACGAACGAGAACGATTTCATACTTCTTACCCCCAACTTGGTTTTTTGGAATTCTTTAAGGACGCGTATCGCCCAACTTAGTTAGTTCAAAGGGGGGAAGTCAAGATATTTTCCCCGCTTCTATGAGCCACGAGCCTCCTGCGCACGCTTTGCCCCCCCCCCTTAAGGGGGGGGCTTTCCGTGGCCAGCAGCCACTGCCGCTCAGTTGTTCAGTCCGGCACCTTCCGCAATCCAGTTGTACACATCGGCAAGAGCACTGGCGCTCATGTTTACCGGATTGCCTGTTGCGGGGTCGAGCGGCATCTGGGCACCGGAGCCCAGGCCGCTCAGTTTGAGCCACAGATAGCTGGATTCCGGGTTCCCCGGTTCGACCAGCGCCATGGCCGTGTTCTGCGTGGACGCTACGCCCAGCAGCGCCGCATAGGAGAGCGCTTCATCTTCGAAGTTACCCAAGCCTCCCGAAGCGGAGCCGTTGCCGTGACAACCGCTTGTGGCACAGCCGTAGTTGCTGGTGATCAGAGAGTGGACCCAGCGCCACGATCTTTCCGGGGGCGCAAGGGAACAATTTGATGCCGCCGGCGGCTCGGCCACCGTGCCATCGTCGCACAGACCCTCGAACTCCATCGAGACCTTGAGGCGAGAGGGCCCCGGCGAGCCGCTAGCGCTGTTCACGGCCACGCTTGCGGAGGGCGGTACACAGAAAGCCGCGACCACGTCTCCTCCGTTCTGGCTCGTAGCGCCCGTTGCCGTGATCGGGTCATTGAAGCAGGAGCGGCTTGAACTGAGGGTGCAGGCCCCACAGTTGCCGCCGTCGCACTCACTGGCCATGGCGTCGCAGTCGGCGTCGGTCCCGCAGGCTAGGATGCCCTTGCCGTTAGCGCGGATAAGGCCGTCACAAAATGTGTCCATCGGACCAGCCTCGCAGGCGCCGTTGGTGCACAGGCCGTCCGAGCAGGCGTTGGGCCAACGGTTGGCACCGCCGCCGTTGCTCGAGCAGGTGCCGCCGGCCTCGGCGCACTCGGCATCCGAGTTACACGCCACCGTGGTGTCGCCGGTGCACACCGCGCAGGCGCAGTTCTCCGACTGGAAGGGCTGGTCGCAGGTCGTATTGAAGGGCAGCGAGACTTCACCGCCGGTGATGGTGAACCCGATCTTGAGCCCCGAGCCCGAGATGTTGGCCCCCTGTGGAGGGCAGTGGTAGCTCACCGGCCCAAAGGTGGGGTGGTTCGCGTGCCGGTCGCAGGTCTGGTCGTCGCGCAGGCCCCCGACACAGGTGCCTTCACTATTGCCGTCGTTCGCGGCGCCGTCGCCCGAGCATATCGGGCAAGGCTGCGACTGACGGATGCCCAGACGGACGATAGCGGCTATATTTACCGCGGTCTCGGCCGTGGCCGTTCCCTGGTCCACCACGCCGTCGATGTCCTCGGTGATGCTGGCCATCACACAGACCGGGGCGCCACCGGCCGACAGCGGCAGCGGGGGCCCGAAATAACAGTTGCAGTGGCCGCCGGCCCCGCAGTCGTCGGCGTCTGTGTCGTTGATCGTGTCGCAGGTCTTGGTGTAGTCGTCGGCGCAACGGCAGTTGGCCCACGCGACGTCCTTGTCGGGCGCTATGGCCAGGCCGCAATTGCGGCAATCGGCGTCACATCCGGTAAAGGCAGCCTGGGCGGTGAAGCCATCGACGGTATCGACGTTGTGTCCGAGCCCCGTCCAGCCCGTGTCGAGTCCGGTGTTGGTCAGCTGTTCGCCGACGGCGGCGAAGGAGCGAATCTGTACCTTGGAGGCGCACCGCGGGGCCAGCTTGAACTGAAGTGATACAAGGCCGCGGGCCTGCTTGTCCGTTATGCCGGCGACACAGTCCTTGAGCTGTGCGGGTGTGTCGCCGCAGGAACCGAGCGCGTCGAGGTTAGCCTTGCTAAGGGGTACTTTCTTCCCAGTGCAGCCCTTGTCGATGGAACTGTTGAGCTTGGCCATGGCCTTGCCGATCTTGCCCTTGCCGTCGTAATTGGCCTGGTCCCATACGGCCGAGCCTCCGCCCTTGTCGGCGCTGGCCTGGGCCTTGCCGCGCTCCTTGGCCACCGTGTCGACGTACTTCATGTAGGCCTTTGGAAGGGTGCCGTGGCACTTGAGTTGGTCCTTGCTGAGCCCGCTGACACCGGGTAGTCCGAGGATGTCGCTGGCGCTCTGCTCGACCTGGGCATCTGCCAGGGCGATCAGACAGTCGGCCAGCTCAGCGAAGCTGTCGATGCCGTCGGTGGCCCCGCCGTCGTCGATCTCGTTGGCAGGGCTCGGGCAGCGCTCGAAGTTTGCCAGTACGTTGGCAAAGGGCGTGCCGTCCTTATCGGCACATTTGGTCTTGCCGCCGCCGACCGAGCTTCTGAGCTTGTTAGCGGCCTTTGGGACCTTGTTCTTGGTGTCGGCCGCGCTGATGTCGTTGCAGTTCTTGCTTGCCGAGACCTTGCCTTTGTCGCGGCCCTTGTGGCAGCCGCCGATGGCCTTCTGGGCCGTCGAGACGTACTTGCCGAGGCTCTTGGATATGGTCGCGCGGCACTTGGCCTCGCCTTTGCTCCAGGCGGCTTCGGCCGGCGCCGCCGACAGTACCACCACGGTCACGGCGGTTAGTGCCGCCGCCTTGCCAAGTGTGAATCTCAACATCGGTTCATCTTCCTCCTGATGGTTTTCTCGCTGGTGGGGGCCGGACGCACGCTGCTCTAGAATTGGTAGAAGGCCGCTCGGGTGATGTCAAGGGTTACAGGCGGGTGCTGCCCCCCATTTGGACGGTCCGGTGCGGGCGCCCGAAGGCCGTGGCCGCAGCCTTCGGGGCCGGCGGATCTTTTTCGCCGCTGTTCCTTCTAGCCACCCCCCGTCCGGGGGTGGAGTGCGCCGGGCGGCTATTCCTTAGCCGGGCACTCCCATCATCGTCAGGAAATCCTCGAGCCTTTCGAAACGCATGAAGGGGTTGCTGGCCTTCTCGCGCGCGATGGTCGAAGCGGATTCGCTCGCGTAGGCATGCCCGGGGAAAAGCGTCGTGTCATCGGGCAGCTTGGCCAGTTTCTGGGTCAGGCTGTAGTAAAGATCGCTGGCATTGCTGCCCGGAAGGTCCACGCGGCCGCAGGAGCCTATAAAAAGGGTGTCGCCGGAAACCAGGTTGTTCCCCACCATGAAGCACTGCGAGCCGGGTGTGTGGCCCGGTGTGTGGATAAAGCGTAGCGGGATCTGGCCGATCCGGATCTCGGTCTCGCCGTCGACGGCGACCATGTCGCTGGCCTCCAGCCCTATGGTGCGAGAGACCCAGGATGCTTCCTCCTTGTTGATGTAGACCTTGACGCCGCGCTCGGCCAGCAATTCCGGTATTCCGGGGATGTGCTGGCCCATGAGGTCGCCGCCTATGTGGTCGGGGTGAAAGTGGGTGACCAGCGCGCCGGCAAGTTTCATGTCGTCGGCGTCGAGCCGGTCCAGTATCGCCGGTATGTCCCAGGCTGCGTCCACCACCATGGCCTCGCGGCTTTCGGTGTCTCCGACAAGGTAGACGTAGTTGGCCATGGGGCCGAGCAGCATTTGCTCGAGATAGAGCGAGGAACTCACCGGCCGGCCCTCTTCGGTTTTTTCTTTGCCGGCGACTCGAGCCCGTGCTGCCACAGGCTTTCCTTCTTGCGGCTCTTCTTGGCGATCCATCGGGACTGCACGAACAGCAGGTCACTAAGGCGGTTCAGATATCTGCCCGTCCAGGGGCCCGCGGCCTTCTCGCGCACCAGCGCCGTCACCGTTCTTTCGGCGCGCCTGCACACGGTGCGGGCCAGGTGGAGGGTGGCCCCGGCAGTTCCACCGCCGGGCAGCACGAAAGAGCGCAGCGGTTCGAGATCCTCTTGCAGTTCGTCTATCTCGGACTCGATCCTTTCGGTGTGTTCCTTGCCGACCGTGATCATCCCTTCGTAGGCCGACTCGGGCGGGGTGGCCAGCTCGGAGCCGAGGTCGAACAGTTCCTGCTGGACCACCGCCAGCTTGGAGTCGAGACGGTCCGCGGCGGCACGTCCTTTGTATGGCGGTTCGCCGAGCAGCGCGCGCACCATTCCAACCGTGCTGTTGAGTTCGTCGACCTCGCCGTAGGCCGCTATACGGGGATCGTCCTTGGCGACGCGGTCTCCGCCGACCAGCGCCGTCTTGCCGTCGTCACCGCTGCGGGTGTAGACGCGGTTTATGCGTATGGCCATGGCCGGGCAGAGGTCTAGCCGCTGCCCGGCTCAACCGCCAACGCGGGCTTCTATAAGGTCGAGAAGGCGCTCAGGGTCTATCGGCTTTTTGAAGATCACGTCGTCCAGCCCGTCGGTCTTCGACCTCTTTATGACGTGGTCCTTGTCGTAGTAGTACGCCGTCATCAGCACCACCGGCAGAGCCTCGGGCCGCCCGCTCAATTCCCGGAAAAGATCGTAACCGTCCATGTCGGGCATGACGACGTCGCTTATGACCAGGTCCGGGCTTTCTTCGTTGACGACCTCGAGGGCTTCCAGGCCCGTGGCTCTGAGCAACACCTTGCAGCCCTCGGCGCCGAGTATCTCGGACATCGTGGAGCGCACTTCCTCATCATCGTCGACCACCAGTATCGTCTTGCCGGCAAGATGCGGATGGCCGTTGCTCGCCGGGGCCGGTTGCGGCTTTTCCTCGCCGAGGCCGAGATCGGTCATCAGGCGGCCCGGCATGTACTCTATGGTTCCGTAGCTTCCGGCGGCGGCGATCTCGCCGACGCGTTCGACGATCGTCTGTATGCGCCTGAGTCCGCGCTTTATGGCGGCCAGGCGCCCGTGCTCGGTCTCGTACTCCTCGCCGGCCGAGGTCTTCTTGACGAAGCGTTCGAGCATATCGGCGTGATTTACGAGGGACTCCAGCGGGTTGTTGATCTCGTGGGCCAGCCCGATGGCCAGTTCACCGAGCGTCTCTATCTGCTCGTGGAGACGGAGTTCCCCGATATCCTTGGCGAACCCGATGCTGCCCTGCTCACGTTCCTTCTCGTCGTAGATGATGGAGCCGGAGATGGCGACGGGGATGACGCGCCCGTACTTGTCGACGAACTCGGTCTCGAAGTTCTTGATACGGCCCGGGCCGTCTTCCTCCTCGGCCCGCATTGCCGCCATGACCCGCTTGGCCTCCCCGGGGGAGGGGTAGAGTTCGAAGACGTGCGTGCCGAGGACCTCCTTGGCTGTGTAGCCGAGTGTCAGGATGGCGCCGTCGTTGTAGAATATGACCGTTCCGTGGCGGTCGACGGCCACGACGATGTCAGGCGAGCTTTCAAGCAGTCGTTCGAAATAGACTTTCGGAAGTTCTTTCAATCGTTCGCGAGGGATCGAAGGGGGCAGGCCGCTCCGTAGATCATCTTTTCACCGTATCCCCATTGCGGCTGTAGTCAAGACCGGTGCGGCTGGTCGCGGCGCCGTTCTCGGGCATAATCGCTTCGCGGTGTTTCAGCTGCTGTCGACAACCAGGGCTCGCGTCGTGGTCGTGGTGCTAGTCTCCTCGACCCAAGTCCTGACCGTGGGCTGTGCCGGCCGCCGCTATGAGGAACGACTGCGCATGCACTCCCAACTACTGACGACCCTGGCGGTCGATGCCGCGGCCTCGCTCGAGGAGCGCGCCGCCATGCCCGAGGTCCTGGGGATGCGCTACGCGCTCCGGCGCGCCCAGGGTCTGGCCGCCCGTAGTGTCGAGGGCCGTGCCGGCTCTGTCCCACGGAGCCTCTTCGAGCGCCTGGTCGCCGATTACGCCGTGCTCGTGAACCACATCGACCGCACCCGCGCCCTGGCCGGCCGGGTCGAGGACATCAAGGAGGCGGACATCCTCGAGGCGCGGCGCCTGGCCGCCGAGGTCGCAGGTGGTGCGCGGCGGCTGCGGGCCGCTCTCGACGACGGGGGCCTCGGGGGACCCTGAGCGGCCGCGCCGCGCTGTTCTTACTTGGGGACCTTTTCCCAGTCGGCCAGGAAGCGCTCGAGCCCGATATCGGTCAGCGGGTGGCGGGTGATCTGTTCGAGCACATTGAAAGGGCAGGTGGCGACCGCGGCGCCCATCTGGGCCGCGCGAATGAAGTGCGTGGGGTTCCTCACGCTGGCCACCAGGACGCCGGCAGCGTAGTCGTAGTTGGCCAGCATATCGCAGAGCGTGGCCACCATCTCCATGCCGTCCTCGCCGATGTCGTCGAGGCGGCCGACAAAGGGGCTGATATAGGTCGCTCCGGCCTTGGCCGCCAGCAGGCCTTGGGCCGGCTGGAAGACGAGCGTGACGTTCACCTTGATGCCTTCACCCGACAGGCACTTGGTGGCCTTGAGCCCCTCGACGAGCATAGGCACCTTGACCACGATGTTCGGATGTATGGCCGCCAGCCGCCGGCCCTCTTCGACCATCCCTTCGCATTCGGTGCTCACCACCTCGGCGCTTATGGGGCCGTCGACGACCTCACAGATGTCGGCCAGCGCGCTGTCGAAGCTGCGGCCGGTCTTTGCCACCAGCGACGGGTTCGTGGTGACCCCGTCGAGGATGCCCCAGGAGGCGACCTCGCGGATCTCCTCGATGTCGGCGCTGTCGATGAAGATCTTCATGGCTTGTAGAGCCTGACCCTTTTATCGTCGTCGCTTGCCGCCAACAAGGCCGACACTGTGCGTCCGTACACAGGGTGTACGATGGCGGGGGCCAGTTCGGACAGCGGTATCAGCACAAAGCGCCGCTCGGCGAGGCGGGGATGGGGTACGACAAGCTCGGGAGTTTCTATGACCTGGCTGTCGAACAGCAGTATGTCGAGGTCTATGGGCCGTGAGACGGAGCCTTTCGCGCGCTTGCGCCCCATCGAACCCTCTATCCGTTGAAGCTCGGTCAGGAGCGCGGCGGCTTCGAGTTCCGTGGAAAGCTCGGCGGCGCCGTTGAGAAACCAGCTGCGCGCCCTGCCGTGCGGCTCGCTCTCATAGACCGACGACCAGCGCCGGAGAGATGTGACCTCGGTCTGGTTTAGCCGCGCAAGAGCGTTGCGCAAGTTCTCGTAGCGGTCGCCGAGGTTGCTGCCGAGCGCGATATAGGCCGTATGGCTCACGTCGAGCCGGAACTCAGGTCCCGGACAGCACGTCGCGCATCGAGTAGAGGCCTGCCGGTTTGCCGGCCAGCCAAGCGGCCGCCGAGAGTGCGCCCAAGGCCAGACAGTCACGCGAGGTCGCCCGATGGGTCAGCTCGATACGTTCGCCGTTGCCGGCGAGCATTACTGTGTGTTCACCCGCACTATCGCCGCCACGCAGCGCGACGACCCCGATCTCGCCGCTACGGCGCGGACCCACCATGCCCTGGCGGGTCAGGACCAGGTCATCCTGCGGACTGCCACCCGCCGCGACGGCCGCACGTTCGGCCAGAGCAAGGGCGGTACCGCTCGGCGAGTCCTTCTTCTGATTGTGGTGGAGCTCGACGATCTCACAGTCGAAGTCGCCGTCCAGCATCTTGACGGCCGCTTCGACCAGTTCGGAGAGCACGGCCACCCCGCGGCTTACGTTGGCGGCGATCAGTGTCGGCATGCCGGCGGCTAGCGCTTCGGCCTGCTCCTTTTGCTCGGCGCTCATGCCCGATGAGCCGACGACTATGGCCAGTCCCTTCTCGGAAGCGTGTTGCATGTTTTCCAGGGACGCCTCGGCGTTCGTGAAGTCGAGGCACACCGTACCCGCATCGGCCTCGACCGTGGCCAGGCCCGCCGTGATCCCGACGCCCAGCGGCTCGACCCCGGCCACCCGCCCGCAATCCTCTCCGAGGGCGGGGCTGGCGGCGGCCTCGGTGGCCCCGATGATCCTGAAGCGCGGGTCCTGGTATGCCAGCGCGGTTATGCGGCGGCCCATGCGGCCGGCGGCCCCGCACACGATCAGATCGACAACGCCGGCGCTTGCCATCAGAGCAGGCCCTGCGCGGTCAGCACCGGCCGTAAGCGCTCGCGGCCTTCCGCGGTCATCGGTGTCAGAGGTAGCCTGATCTCGTCTTTGATACGGCCGGTCATGGCAAGTGCAGCTTTGGCCGGAATAGGGTTGGTTTCCAGCGTCATTGCCTGCATGAGCGGCAGAAGCTCGCGGTGGATGGCCAGGGCTTCCCCCGCGCGGCCGGCAAGGGCCGCATCGACCATCTCCTTCATGCGAGCCGGGCGAAGGTTGGCCGTTACTGCTATCACGCCGCGCCCGCCCACGGCGGCCAGCGGCAACGTCAGCGTGTCGTCGCCGGAGAGAACAGTGAAGTCGTCGCCGCACAGTTGCATCACGCGCATGGCCTGGTCGAGGGAGCCGCCGGCCTCTTTGAGGCCGACGATGTTGGGGACGCGCGACATCTCGGCGATCGTCTCGGGGGCCATGTTGACGCCGGTGCGGCCCGGGATGTTGTAAACGAGGACCGGGATGTCGACAGCTTCCGCCACGGCCCTGTAGTGGAGCACATGGCCCTCCTGGGTCGGCTTGTTGTAATAGGGGCTTATGAGGAGGGCGCCATCGGCGCCGGCCTCGGCCGCAAAGCGGGTCAGCGCCACCGCTTCCGCGGTGCTGTTGGAGCCCGTGCCGGCGATGACCTTGACGCGACCGCCGGCCTCTTCGAGCGTGATGCCGATAACGGTCTCGTGTTCGTCGTGGTCGAGGGTGGCCGACTCGCCGGTGCTGCCGCAGGGAACCACGCCATCGATGCCGGCCTCGACCTGTTCGCGCACCAGGCGGCGCAGTGCCGCTTCATCGACTTTGCCATTCTTGAACGGTGTGACCAGCGCCGTGTGGGTTCCTTCGAACATCTTCTCTTCCCGCCTCAGCCGCCGGCGGCCGGCCCGCGCGTGATGGCACCGCGCTCGACGTCGACATATACGGTCGCCGAGAACAGCTCTACCGCCGGACCTGTCATGAGGACGGAACCGTCCTCTCGGTATTCGATGTCGAGGCTCCCGCCCCTGAGGTCCACCCGGCACTCGCGCCCGGCGCGGCCCTCGCGCACCGCGGCCACGACCGCCGCGCAGGCGCCGGTCCCGCAGGCCAGGGTTTCGCCGGAACCACGCTCCCACACCCGCATCGACAGGCGTCCGGGCGAGTCCACACGCACGAACTCCGTGTTGACGCCGGCGGGGAAGAAAGGGTGGGCGGCGAAGCCCGGCCCGATCGCCTCCAGGTCGAGGGTGTCGGGGTCGGCGTCGAAGGTGACGCAGTGTGGGTTGCCCATGGAGACGCAGGTGACGGTCCACTCGCGGCCGTCGATGGCGAGCGTGGCGCCGAGGACCTCACCGTCGGCATCGACCGGAATGCTGCGTCCGTCCAGCACGGCCATTCCCATCTCGACGCTTACCGAGTCGACCGAGTCTCCGGCGCCGCCCAGAAGCAGCGTCTTCGGGCCCGCGTCGGTGTCGATCTCGATCGAGCGCTTCGAGACCAGCCCGTGCTCGAAGGCGTATTTGCCGAGAGCACGGATGCCGTTGCCGCACATCTCGCCACGGCTGCCGTCGGCGTTGTACATCTCCATCCTCAGGTCGGCCTTGTCGGACGGATAGATACATATGATGCCGTCGCTTCCGACACCGCGGCGGCGGTCGGAAAGAATACGCGAGACCGCCGGCGCGTCGGCGAGGGGCGCCGCGCTACAGTCGAAGAACAGATAGTCGTTCTGGCAGCCGTGGAGCTTGGTGAAGGTCAGTTCCATGGGCCGGCTAGGACAGCAGTCCCTCGGGAACCGATTCGGCCTCGTACAGGGCCTCGGTGCTCTCGCGGCGGCGTACCACGTGGAACTGTTCGCCGTCGACCATGACCTCGGCCGGGCGCGGTCGGCTATTGTAGTTCGAAGCCATCACGAACCCGTAGGCGCCCGCGCTCATGACGGCCAGCAGACCACCCGGGCTGACGGCCGGGACCTCCCGGTCACGGGCCAGAAAGTCGCCGGTCTCGCATACCGGGCCGACGACGTCCGCGACGATCGTTTCGTCGGTGTCTTCGACGGCTTCGATGCGGTGGTAGGCGTCGTAGAGGGAAGGGCGCGGCAGATCGTTCATCGCTGCGTCCACGACGAGGAAGTTCTTCTCGCCGTTGCTCTTGTGAAAAAGAGCGGTGGTAAGAAGGATGCCGGCATTGCCCGCGATGGACCGGCCCGGTTCGACGATCACGGTCAGCTCGCGGCCGCCCACGGCGTCCCTGAGAACGGCGGCCCAATCGGCCGTGGCCGGGGGCGTTTCGTCGTTGTAGGTGATGCCCAAGCCGCCGCCCATATCGAGGTATGACAACTGTAGGCCGGTCACGGCCAGGCGGTCGATGATGGAGCCCGCGCGCTGGGCGGCCTCGGCCATCGGCGCGGCCGAAAGGAGCTGACTGCCGATGTGACAGTCGAGGCCGACGACATCGAGGCCGTCCATGGACGCGGCCCGTTCGTAGTCCCCGAGGCAGCGTTCCATGGCGATGCCGAACTTACTCGTCCTAAGGCCCGTCGATATATACGGGTGGGTCTCGGGATCGACGTCCGGGTTCACCCGCAGGGCGACGGGCGCCTTGCGGCCTGTCTCGGCGGCGATGCGGTCGATGAGGTCCAGTTCGGCCGGGCATTCGACGTTGATCATCAGGATGCCGGCCGCCAGTGCTTCCCGGATCTCCCAATCCTGTTTGCCCACGCCCGAGAACACGACCTTGGATGCGTCGCCGCCCGCGGCCATGACACGCGCCAGCTCTCCGCCGGAGACCACGTCGAAGCCGCTTCCCCGGCCGGCCAGTTGGGCCAGCACGGCCAGGTTGGAGTTGGCCTTTACCGAGTAACAGACCAGGTGCGCCAGCTCGCCGAAACCGTCGTGGTAGGCATCGAAGGCGGCGCCTAGCGCCGCGCGGCTGTAGACATAGCAGGGGGTGCCGACCTCGCGCGCGATGCGCGGGACCGCAACCTCTTCGGCGTAAAGCACGCCGTCTCTTCTGGAGAAAGCTTCCACGTCCGCGTCTCTCGCGAACGCGAATATAGTCGGGCCTTGGCTCGAAGGCGAGGGGAAGGTGCCCTAATCGCGTCCGCGCAGTGCCGCCAACGCGCGTGCGCCGGCCACGTCCTTGACGGATGCGGCGACTATCCCGATCGACTTGAAGAAAGCGCCGAGCGGTCGCCCCGGACCCACCTCGATGACCTCGACCTTGTCACCCGCGGAGGCGATCGCGCGCATGTTGTCGGCCCACCTGACCGGCGATCTCAACTGACCGCCGAGCGCGTCGAACAGAGCCTGCCGCTCGCCACTGTGGAAGGAGCCGCTGTAGTTCGAGGCGACCCGCCGGGCCCGTTCGCAGCGCCAGGAGTCCCCGCTGTCCTCCAGAACAGGACGAAAGGCCGCGGCCGCGGACTTCATGAACCTCGAGTGGAAGGGGGCCGACACGCGCAGTCGCTTTACGCGCAGCCGCATGCCGCCACCCCGCAGCGTGGCAAGGGCCCGGTCGAGGTCCTCGGCAAGACCGCTCAGCACGATCTGGTCGGGGGCGTTTATGTTGGCGATGTCGACGTCGAGGTCCTCGATGCCGGCGCTTACCGCGGGCTCGGTCAGTTCGGTCCCGGGTTTGGCTATGAGGGCGGCCATGGCGCCGGCCTCCGGAGCGGCTTCCTGCATGAGGCGGCCGCGTTCTCGGACCAGGGTCGCGGCCACCGGCAGGTCGACGACGCCGGCGGCCACCAAGGCCGCGTACTCACCGAGACTGTGACCGCCGAAAAGGTCGGCCGCGAGCCCGAAGGCGGACACCAGCGTCCTGAACATCGCGACCTCGGCCACCAGTATTGCCGGTTGTTGGAACTCGGTGAGCGCGAGCCGGTCCCCGTCCCGGCAAAGGGCCGCCAGGTCGAGGCCGAGCGTGTCGGAGGCCTCCGCGAAGGCGTCGCGGGCCTCCGGGAACTCGCGTGTGAAATCGGCGGCCATGCCGGCCCTTTGCGAGCCCTGTCCGGGAAAGACGACTGCGGTCGTCCCGGCCATCTCTCTAACGCCGGGGAACCGTGATCGACGAGGCCGGGCCCGGGCTTCCCCACTGCCCGTCGGCCAGCAGGGCGCGCACACGGTAGGACGAGGGCCCGGGCGGCGCGGAAGGGTCGGCCGCCTCGAAGCTGCGTTGCGGCCGGATGCGCTCGTTATCATCGACCGTGACGCGCGCGACCTCGTTGAAGCCGGTCCCGGTGTCGCGTTCCACGCTGAAGCCGGCCAGATCGTAGAGCCGGACGCCGTCGTGGCTGCGCTCGGGACGCCGCCATCTTACGCTGACCATGCCGTCGTCTGAGACCGTCACCCGTGGGGCTTCCTCCATGACCGGTGCGGTCGCCTCCAAGGGACGCGGCGGGGTCTTGAGACCGCAGGCCGGCATGGCCAGCGCGGCCAGGATGAGTGCCGGCCACGCGAGCCGCCCGGTCATTTCGTGAGCCGCCGCAGGCGCCGCCTCAGCAGGGCGCGGGCTGTCCCACCGGCGCTCTTTCTGGCGTCAACCGAGCGGACCGTGTCGAGCGAGGCCAGCAGTTCGGGGTCGAGTTCGGGCGAGATGCGGGCCAGGGCCGCCGCGCCGGCCTCTCCGAGCTCGAGGCCGCGGTCGACACAGTGGGCCACCAGGCGTCCGGTGATCTCGTGGGCCTTGCGAAACGGCAGTCCCCTGGCCACGAGAGCCTCGGCCAGGTCGGTGGCCAGTAGTAGGGAGTCGGAGGCCGCGGCAGCCATCCGCTCCTTGTCGAAGGACAGCGTCCCGACCATGGCCGTCAGCGCATCGAGGGAGGCCACGGCCGTATCGACACTGTCGAACAGGGCCTCCTTGTCCTCTTGCAGGTCGCTGTTGTAGGCCAGCGGCAGACCCTTGAGCGTCGTTAGCAGGGCCATCAGGTTGCCATAGACCCGCCCGGACTTGCCGCGCACCAGTTCGGCGATGTCGGGGTTGCGCTTTTGCGGCATCATCGAGCTGCCCGTCGAGAAGCGGTCGTCGAGGTGAACGAACCCGAACTCGCTGGTGGCCCACAGGGTGACCTCGCCGGCCAGGCGGCTCAGGTTGGAGAACAGGACGGCTATCATGGCCAGGACCTCGGCGACGAAGTCACGGCTGGCCACGCCGTCCATCGAATTGGCGCACACGCGGGCAAACCCGAGTTCGGCGGCCACCAGCTTTGGATCGATAGGTAGCGTGGTGCCGGCCAGCGCACCGGCACCGAGCACGAGCGTGTCTGCGCGCGCCAGGCAGTCGGCCAGGCGGCCGCGGTCACGCGAGAGCATGTCGTGGTAGGCGAGCAGGTGGTGGCCGAGGAGCACGGGTTGGGCCCTCTGCATGTGCGTGTAGCCGGGCATCAGTGCCTCGCCGTGTTTGCGGGCAACAGCGGCAAGCGTCGTTTGTAGCCGGGCGATAGCCTCGTCTATCGCGGCTCCGGCATCCTTGAGGAACAGCCTGACGTCGGTGGCGACCTGGTCGTTGCGGCTCCGGCCCGCGTGAAGCTTGGCTCCGGCCCGCCCGATCTTCTCCACAAGCCGCCTCTCGATGGCCATATGTATGTCTTCGTCGTTCTTGTCGGGCACGAAGTCGCCGGCGTCCAGTTCGCGTCCGACAGAACGAAGTCCCGACACGATCTTGTTCCGCTCGGCCGCGCTTATGATGCCGACCGCGGCCAGCATGCGCGCGTGCGCCGTCGAGACGCGGATGTCGTAGGGGTAAAGCCGGATGTCGAAACCTATGGATGCGGTGAAAGCGAGCGCATCCTTGTCCGTTGTCAGACCGAAACGGCCGCCCCAGGCCCGGTTGGCCCTTCGCTTGGTGGTTTTTTTCTTGGCCACGGTTCAGCCCCGCCGCCCGCCGAGCAGTTTTCGGACCCGTAGCCGCAGTGCGTTCAGTCTTATGAAACCAGTTGCGTCGGCCTGCGAGTAGACGTCGTCGTTCTCGAAGGTCGCCAGCTCGGGATCGTACAGCGAGTCGGCGGAGCGCCGGCCGGCCACCGACACCGATCCCTTATATAGCTTGAGGCGCACGGTTCCGTTCACCGGCTTCTGGCTTTCGTCCACGGCCGCCTGCAGCATTTCCCGTTCGGGGGAGAACCAGTAGCCGTAATAGACCATCTCGGCGTAGCGCGGCACCAAGCTGTCGCGCAGATGCATGACCTCGCGGTCTAGAACAAGCGATTCGAGGGCGCGGTGGGCCGCCGCCAAAACAGTGCCGCCCGGGGTCTCGTAAACCCCCCGCGATTTCATTCCCACATAACGGTTCTCGACGATGTCGGCCCGGCCCACGC
>CAYXZP010000001.1:100314-104274 GCA_964469485.1 uncultured Myxococcales bacterium
TGGCCAGCAGCTCGAAGGGGGCCAAGCGCCGGCCGTCGATGGCCACCGGGTCGCCTTTCTCGTATTCGATCTCGACATACAGGGGCCTGTCCGGCGCCTTCTCGGGTGCCACTGTGGTGAGGAACATGTCCTGGGCCGGTTCCTTCCAGGGGTCTTCGAGATCGTGGCCCTCGTAGCTGGTGTGCAGCACGTTGGCGTCCATCGAGTAGCTGCGCTCGACGGTGCCCGGGACCTCGATGCCGTGTTTGGCGGCGAACTCGAAGAGCTTCGTGCGCGAGGTGAGATCCCAGGTCCTCCAGGGTGCCACGACCGTCAGCTCGGGGGCCAGGGCACTGAAGGCAAGCTCGAAGCGCACCTGGTCGTTGCCCTTGCCGGTGGCACCGTGGGCCACGGCGCCGGCGCCGGTCCCGTGGGCCACCTCGACCTGGCGCGCGGCTATTGCTGGGCGCGCGATAGCCGTGCCGAGCAGGTAACTACCCTCGTAAACGGCCGCGGCCCGCATCATGGGGAAGACGAAATCCGCCACGAAGCTCGCTCGCAGGTTCTCGACCTTGACCTCGGATGCCCCCGTCGCGTGCGCCTTGGCCGCGATGGCCTCGAGGTCCTCGTCCTGGCCGACGTCGGCCACGTAGGCCACCACCTCGCAGCCGTAGGTCTCGGCCAGCCATTTGAGTATCACCGAGGTGTCTAGCCCGCCGCTGTAGGCCAGTACGATCTTGTCAAACTTATGGTTGGTCACGGCCTGGCCTCTTCGGCCCCCAACAGCCAGGCCAGCAGCGCTTTCTGCGCGTGCAACCGGTTCTCGGCCTGGCGCAGCACGATGGAGTTGGGTCCGTCGAGGACCTCGCCGCTTATCTCCGCGCCGCGGTGCGCGGGTAGGCAGTGCATGACGACGACGCCGTCGGCGGCCCGGTCGACGGCCGCTTGGTCAAGTTGGTAGCCGGCGAAGTCCCGCTGCCGCTGTGCCGTCTCTTCTTCCTGGCCCATGCTCGTCCACACGTCGGTGTACAGGACATCGGCCCCCGAGGTTCCCACGGCCATGTCGTCGGTGACCTCCAGCCTGCCCGACGCCTGTTCGCGCGCGCTTGCCAGTATGGCCTCGTCGGGTTCGTAACCCGGAGGGCAAACGAGCGTGAAATCGAATCCCATGATGGCGGCCGCCAGCAGCCATGAATGTACCACGTTGTTGCCGTCGCCGACGAAGGTCACGGACAGCGAGGAGATGTCCTCGTTCGTTTCGCTGAGCGTAAAACAGTCGGCGAGCACCTGGCACGGGTGGCTGAGGTCGCTCAGCCCGTTTATCACCGGTACCCGGGCGTGCTCGGCCAACTCGACCACGGCCGCATGGGAGTAGGTGCGCGCCATTATCACATCGACCCAGCACGACAGGTTCTGTGCTATGTCGGGCACCGACTCGCGTCTGCCCAACTGAATGTCGCCGGGTGCGAGATAGATCGCGTTGCCGCCGAGTTGGTTCATGCCGGCCTCGAAGGTGACCCGCGTCCTCAAGCTCGGTTTCTCGAAGATCATCGCCAGCGTCGCGCCGGGTACCCACAGGTGCGAGCGGCGGGCCTCGAGGTCGGCCTTGAGCCGTCCTGCCAGGGTGAGCAGAAACTCGAACTCGGCCCGTGACAGGGCGGCCAGCGTCACTAGGTCGCGTTTCACGCGAGCGCCCTCCCGAGCATGTCCATGCCCTCGTCGATCTCCTCGGTGCTTATGATCAAGGGCGGCAGGAAGCGCAGTACCGTGTCGGCCGTCGAGTTGAGGAGCAGGCCCTCGGCTAGTGCCGCCTCGACCACCGGCCGGGCGGGCCTGTCGAGCTCCATGCCGACCAGGAGTCCTTTGCCACGCACGCCGCGAACGTCGTCACGGCCGGAGGCCAGTTCGCGCAGAGCGGCCATCAGGTGGTCGCCCGACCTCCGGCAGTTCTCGAGCACGGCTTCCTCGTCGAAGGCCTCGAGCAGGGCCAGGGCCGCCCGGCAGGCGACCGGGTTGCCGCCGAAGGTCGTTCCGTGGCTGCCGGCCACCAAGGCCTTGGCGGCGTCCTCGGTGGCCAGCACGGCGCCGATGGGCAGACCGCCCCCCAGACCCTTGGCTGTGGTGAGGATGTCGGGCTCCATACCGCTTGCCTGGTAGGCGAACAGGCTTCCGGTCCGTCCCATTCCCGTCTGCACTTCGTCGAGGATCATCAGACAGCCCGCCCGGCTGGAGATCTCGCGTACCTCGGCGAGATAATCTTCGCCGGGAACCACCACGCCGCCTTCGCCGAGAAGCGGTTCGATAAGTACCGCGGCCGTGGTTTCGTCGACCGCTTCGGCAAGCGCCGTGGTGTCGTCGTATGCGACGTGGACAAAGCCCTCGGGCAGGGGACCGAAGCCCTCGCGAAGGGTTCCCTGTCCTGTGGCCGCCAGCGAACCCATGGTCCGTCCGTGAAAGGAATCGTGGGTCGATACTATGCCGTGGCGCGCCGGATCGCGGCGGCGGGCCATCTTGATGGCCGCCTCGTTGGCCTCGGTGCCGCTGTTACAGAAGAACACACGGTCGGCAAAGCTTCTGCCGGCAAGCTGTTCGGCCAGCCGCGCCGCCGGCTCGTGGTAGTAAAGGTTGGAGGTGTGCAGCAGGGCGGCAGCTTGTTCCGAGATCGCGGAGACGAGCCGCGGGTGTCCATGCCCGAGTGCGGACACGGCGATGCCGGCCATCATGTCGAGGTAGGTCTTGCCGTCCTCGTCCCAGACCCTGCAGCCGCTGCCGTGGCTCAGCGCCACGGGAAAGCGCGAGTAGTTGGCCACCGTGTAGGTGTCGGTCGTCTCTTTGGTGCCGGCCATCGAGTTACCTGCGGACCGACGAACGCCCCGCGGCTTTCTTCACCGGCTGCCTGCGCACGATCTCGGTGCCGACCCCCTTGTCGGTGAATATCTCGAGGAGGACGGCGTGGGTGACCCGCCCGTCTATTATGTGCACCTGCGAGACGCCGGCCGCGAGAGAGCGCAGGGCCGACTCTATCTTGGGCAGCATGCCCCCCTTGATGACGCCGTCACGGATCTGTCTTTTGGCCTCGGTGGCCGACAGCTTGCCTTGCAGCGACCCGCCCGGCCCGCGGACACCGGCCACATTGGTAAGTATCATCAGCTTGTTCGCCGCGAGCGTCACCGCGATCTCGGCAGCGGCTGTGTCGGCGTTGACGTTATAGCTGACACCGTCGTCATCGACGCCGAGTGGCGCCACCACCGGGATGCGGGCGCTCGCGGTGAGCCCCTCTATCATCTCCGAGTACACGGATTCGATGCGTCCGACACGGCCGAGATCGGGTTCACCCCGGCGGCTTCCCATGCGCCGGACGTCAAGCACCTTGCCGTTGCGTCCGCCCAGACCCACGGCCTTGCCGCCGTGAGACTTGATGAGCTGGACGATCTCGCGGTTGATCGTGTTCCCGAGCACGCGCTCGACCACCCGCATCGCCCTGTCGTCGGTCACCCGCATGCCGTCGACGAAGCGGCTTTCGATGCCCTCGCTTTCGAAAGCTCGCGCGATCTGCGGCCCGCCGCCGTGCACCACCACGGGGCGCAAGCCGAGCGAGTGCAACAGCACGACGTCCTCGGCGAACCCCGCCTGCAGCTTGGGCTCGACCATGGCGTTGCCGCCGTACTTGATGACCACGGTCGTGCCCTTGAATCGCTGGATGTAGGGCAGCGCTTCGAGCAGCACCTTGGCTTTGGCGATCAGCTTCTCCATCCCGGGGGTCGCGCCCCGGCGGTCCGGGGAAGCTCAGAGTATATAGCGGGATAGGTCCTGGTCTTCCAAGATCGGCCCCAGCCGTTCGCGAACATAGCCGGCGTCGACGGTCACGGTCGCTTTCGGCCGCTCGGGCGCGGTGCGGGAGCTCTCCTCGAGAAGCCGTTCCATGATCGTGTGAAGACGCCTGGCACCCACGTTCTCGGCCTGCGCGTTGACCTGGGCGGC
>CAYXZP010000001.1:104284-108040 GCA_964469485.1 uncultured Myxococcales bacterium
AGTCCTCGAACACCAGCTCGAGACCTTCGGTCCCGAGCAGTTCGACGTACTGGCGGGTGAGCGAGTTCTGGGGTTCGGTCAGGATGCGCACGAAATCCTCCTCGGTGAGGGCCTCGAGTTCCACCCGGATCGGAAAACGCCCCTGGAACTCGGGGATGAGGTCGGCCGGTTTTGATGCGTTGAAGGCTCCCGAGGCCACGAACAGGATGTGGTCGGTCCTGACGAGCCCGTGCCGGGTCTTGACGCTCGACCCTTCGATTATGGGCAGGAGATCGCGTTGCACGCCCTCGCGGGAGACATCCGGGCCGACGTAGCCGGCCTCGCGTCCGCAGATCTTGTCGATCTCGTCGATGAAGACGATGCCGTTCTCCTGAACACGCGAGACAGCTTCGGCCGCGACCTTCTGCATGTCGACGAGGTTCTGGGCCTCCTGTTGGGCGATGATCTCGAGGGCTTCCTTGACGCTGGTCTTGCGCGGCCGGGCATCCCGCATGTTGCCCATCATGTTGCTCAGCGAGTCTCGCAGGCTCTGGCCCGCCTCCTCCAGGTTCTCCGGTGTTATGACCTCGAGCATGGTCGCGCCGGCCTGCACCTGCGGCTCTAGCTCAACCATGCGGTCGTCGAGCTTGCCGGTGCGCAGCAATTTCCGGAGTTTCTCCCGGGTGTCGTCGCTCTCGGGCTGGGACTGCGGACCACCCGGGCGCTCGGGTGTGGCGATCTCGCCGGGCAGCAACAGGTCGAGCACGCGTTCCTCGGCCATGTTGCGGGCCGACACCTCGACCTTCGCCGATTCTTCCTCGCGCACCATGTCGACGGCCAGTTCGGTGAGGTCACGGATGATCGATTCGACGTCGCGCCCGACATAACCGACCTCGGTGAAGCGTGTGGCCTCGACCTTTATGAAGGGGGCCTGCGACAGGCGCGCCAAGCGCCGCGAGATCTCGGTCTTTCCGACCCCGGTGGGGCCTATCATTATGATGTTCTTGGGCGCGATCTCTTCGCGCAGCTCGTCGGGCACCTGCAGGCGGCGCCAGCGGTTCCTGAGCGCGATGGCCACGGCGCGTTTGGCCGCGTTCTGGCCCACGATGTAACGGTCAAGCTCCGAGACGATCTCCCGGGGCGTCATGGGATGGAAGTTCACGGCAGTTCTTCTACGGTGATCGAGTCGTTGGTGAAGACGCAGATGTCGGCCGCGATCTTCATCGCCTCGGTCGCTATCTCTGCGGCGCCGAGTTCGGTTTTTGCCATGAGCGCGCGTGCGGCGGCCAGCGCGTAACTTCCGCCCGAGCCTATGGCGATGATGCCATCGTCGGGCTCGATGACGTCGCCTGCTCCCGAAACAAGCAGGGAGACGTCGGTGTCGGCCACGACCAGCATCGCCTCGAGGCGTCTGAGCACCCGGTCGCTGCGCCAGTCCTTGGCCAGCTCGACGGCCGCGCGCATGAGGTTGCCGCTGTACTTCTCGAGCTTGCCCTCGAACTTCTCGAACAGAGTGAAGGCATCGGCCGTCGCTCCGGCAAAACCGCCCAGGACCTTGCCGTCGTATATGCGCCGGACCTTGCGGGCCGAGTGCTTGAGTACCGTCGACTCGTTGGTCACCTGGCCGTCACCGGCCAGGGCGACCTCTGCGCCGCGCCTGACGGCGATTATCGTGGTGCCCCTTAACATCCCCTAAGCTTCTAACCACTCGCCGCGGCAATGCCAGCTTTTTTTTGACTGCCGGCGGCCTCAGGCCCGCGGGTGGGACTTGTCGTAGACCGCCGAGAGACGCTTGAGGTCGAGGTGGGTGTAGCGCTGGGTGGTCGAGATGGAGGCGTGGCCGAGCATCTCCTGTATGGCCCTCAGGTCGGCTCCCTGTTCGAGAAGATGGGTGGCAAAGCTGTGTCGCAGGGTGTGAGGGCCGGCCTTGGCCTGGATGCCGGCGCGCTGGAGCGTGCGTGTCACCACGCGGGCCAGGCTGCGCGCGCTGAGGCGCGAGCCGCGGTTGTTGAGAAAGACGGGGCTTGTCGCCGACGGTTCGGCATTCGCGCCGACGCTCGCGGCGATCTCGAGAGCGCGCCGGTACCCGGCCAGTGCGTCGAGGGCCGGCGTTCCGACCGGCACCACCCGTTGCTTGCCGCCCTTGCCGTGTTCCACGCGCACCACGGCCAGATCGAAGTCGATATCCCGCCAATCTGCCGCCACGCACTCCGAGGCCCGCAAGCCCGAGGAGTAGAGCAGTTCGAGCAGCGCCAGGTCGCGCAGCGCCAGTCTGGCCTTCTTTGGGTCGCTCGCCGAGGTCTCGGGCAGCGCGGCCCTGAGCAGGCTCTCGATATCCTCGAGATCGAGACAGACGGGAAGCCGCGAGCCGGTCTTGGGGGCCGAAAGAGGCTCGGTCGGGTCGGTGCCTCCGGTCTCACGCGCCACGAAGGCGAAGAAGCTTTTGAGCGATGCCAACTTGCGCGCGACGGTCGCGCGTCCGGCGCTCTCGAGCGAGTGGGCGATAAAGGATCTGAGGACGGCCGTTGTCATGGAGGCCGCGCTTTTGCGCCGACCGAGAAGGCCGCGCTCGCGGACAAAGTCGATGAATTGACGCAGGTCGGCCAGGTACGCCGACCTGGTGCGTCCGGCCAGGTCTAGCTCGGTGTGGATGTAACGGGCGAAGCCGCCGATCTCGCCGGCCATGGGGTGGCCCTCGGGCAGCCCGGCCACGATGCTGTCAAGAACGCGCTCGGGCCGGCCCTTGGTGGTGCGGGCAGCAGCGGTCGGCGCGGAGGAGCTGGACTCTTTCTTGGGCACCCTGAGCTATGGTATCAACTAGGACCGTGAGCCCTCAAGTCGGCGACCCGCTTGCCAGCGAACGCGTGGAGTTTCCGAGCCGCAGAGGCTCGAACCTGGTCGGCGACCTTCACCGTGGCGGCCCGGGTGGACCCGCGATGTTGCTGTGCCACGGGATGGAATCCACGCGCGCGGGCACCAAACAGCTAGCCATCGTCCGGCGTTTCGTGCCGCTGGGATTCACGGTGATCCGCTTCGATTTCTCCTATGTGGGAGAATCGGAGGGCTCCTTCGAGGATATCAGCATCAGCGGCGAGGTGGCCGACGCCCTGGGAGCCATCGACTTCATCGGCGACTTTGGCCCCTCACGGCTCATCGTGGTCGGTTCGAGCATGGGCGGGGCGGTGGCTCTGCTGGCCGCGGCCGGTGCGCCGCATGCGGTCAATGCCGTGGCCACCATTGCTGCCGTCGGTCACGCTTCTCTGTTCACCTCCGGGCTCAGCTCATCCGAGCTCGAGGATTGGCGGCGTTCGGGAAAGCGCCGGTGGCGGGACGCTTGGGTGGGAAGCGGGCTGCTCATCGACGCCGAGCGCGTCGACATCCTGTCCGCGGTCGCGTCCTCACCACAACCGATCCTGGTCATGCACGGCGACGCCGATGCCTCGGTGCCGGTCGCTCATGGCCGGGATATCGCCCGTGCGGCGGGCACCCGGGCCGAGCTGGCCCTGTTCGACGGGGTCGGTCACCGCTTCGACGGTCCCGGCCAGATCGAGGCCCTGCTCGACCGTCTCGAGGGCTGGGTGCGGGCCACAGGCTCGGGGGCCGGTCGTGCCTGAGGCGGTCGAGCTTTGCTGTCACCGCTGTGGCGCGGGCCACGAGATCGAAGGGCCGCTCTCGCGTTCCACGCTTTGCAGCAGTTGCGGGGTCGAGCTGCGCTGCTGTTTGAACTGTCGTTTCTACGATCGCTCGGCTTACAACGAGTGTGGGGAGCCCGCGGCC
>CAYXZP010000001.1:108050-123687 GCA_964469485.1 uncultured Myxococcales bacterium
GTCGTCGAGAAGGAGCGGGCAAACTTCTGCGATCATTTCACGCCGGGGCCGTCGGTTGCGAGCGGTTCCCCGGCCGGCAAGCCGGGCTCCATGGGCGACCTGGAAAAGCTGTTCAAGCGATGACCGCGCCCTCCCGTTTGGCGAGGACCGGTCTCGCCCTTTGCCTGCTCGCTGCGGCTGCGGCCTGCGGCAGTCCCGACCGGGTGGCGCGCTCGACGGCGCGGGCCTTCCTCGACAAGCACTATGTCGCCATCGACCTCGGGGCCGCGCGCGGGCTGACGACTTCGCTGGCGCTCAGCAAGCTCGACCGCGAGATCGAGCTTACCCGCGGCTTGGTCGTGGATGCCGATGCCGCCAAGCCGAGGATCAACTACCGGCTCACCAGGTCCGACGAGGGGGAATCAGTGGCCCGCTATATCTATGAACTCACCATACGGGCGCCGGGACTCGAACCCTACGAGAAGCTGGTAACGCTGAGCCTCAGGTCGACCGCCGACGGTTGGAGGATCACCAACTATTCCGAGGCCGACCCCTGAGCGGGGCCGCGTTCAGCGGCCCGAGAATCGCGGCTCGCGCTTCTCGATGATGGCGGCGAGTCCCTCACGGGCGTCTTCGGTCGTGAAGCTCTCGGCCTGGGCCCGCGCCTCACGTTCTATGGCCGCATCGATATCCGCGCGTTCGCTTGCGGCCAGGGAGCGCTTGACGGCGCGTACCGCCAGGGGCGCGGCCGCGGCCACCTCTGCGGCCAGACGGTCGACGACCTCGTCGAAGTCATCGCCGGCGACGCGATTGACCAAGCCGTAACAGTGGGCCTCGCGGGCATCGATCACGCGGCCGGTGAACAACAGCTCGGCCGCTCGCGCCGAGCCCGTCAGCCGGGGCAGTGTCCAGGTCGCCGCCATTCCCGGGTGGATGCCGAGCCGGGTAAAGGTCATTCCCGCTTTGGCCTTTTCGTGCATCACCCGCATATCGCAGGCCAGGGCCAGGCAGAGCCCCGCGCCGATGGCGTGGCCGTTGATGGCGGCTATCGTCGGAACCTCGATGCTGCGCACGGACAGGAAGAGCTTGTAGAACTCGAGCCCGCCCCCGAGACCGGGTCCACTGCCGGCCATGCCCGCCTCGCCGGCCAGCGACTTGAGATTGCCGCCGGCGCTGAAGGCCTTGCCAGCTCCCCGCACGATGACGACCCGGGCCTTGGCGTCGGCGTTGATCTCGGCGACGGCCGCCGACACTTCGCGCCCCATCTCGGGGCTCATCGCATTGCGCGTATCGGGGTCCTCGAGCGTGAGCCGTACGACCGCGTCCTCGGACCGTAGTGTTATCTGTTCGAAGGCCATTAGACCGGTTTGATAGCGGCAGCCCGCGTCAATACAATCCAGTGGTCCCGTAGCGTCGGCTGCCGGGTCAGTCAACGCGGCCCCGCTTTTCACAATCCCATGCGCAAGCTCTCTCTAGCCGCCGCCATCTTTGTGGTGGCAGCGGCATCGTTCGGGCTTTCCAACCTCAAGGCCGAGGTACGCCGCTCGGCGGAGCGCTATGCGACGCAGTTCGAGGAGAGTGCGGGCGCGCGGCTCGCGATCGGCGGGCTCGGTTTCGATCTCTTCCCGTTTCCCGCGGTCGAATTGCGGCGGCTCGAGATCGAAGCTCCCGGCCGGGACAGCGCCGGCCTGAGCGTCGAGACCGTTCGCGTTTATCCGCGCCTCATCCCCTTGCTGATAGGCCGTGCCGCGGTCGCCCGTGTCCGCGCCAGCGGCGCCGAGCTTGGCGTCCGCAAGAACGCCGGGGGTGATATCGAGATGTTCCCCCTGTCTCTGGCCGGTCTCATGGAGGCGGGCCGGCGCATCAGCATCGACCGTTCACGGCTGCTGGTCGAAGACAGGAGCGGTAGCGTTCCGGCAAGCCTCGAGATCGCGGACCTCGGACTCACGCTGGCCGCCGACGCTGCGGGAACCCACTTCGAGCTCGAAGGTGCCCCGCTGGGCCGCGGCTCGCGCCTGCGGGCGTCCGGACGGATCGAGAACGGCCGGGTCGAGGCCGGCTTCGAGATAGACCGTGGCCGCGTCGAGGCTGTCACCGTCGCCTTTCCGTCGTTGGCGCCACTGGCGCTGGCGGGCCGCGTGGCCGTGGAGGGCACCCTTTCCGGACCGCTGGCCTCGCTGCGGTCGCCGGTCTGGGATGAGGAGCCCGGTGACAGTACGCCGCTGGAACCGGTGCGCATCAGCATTGAGGCGGGCTCGGAGCTTTCGCTGTACGGCTTGCGCGACAGGGCCAGCCTGGTGGCCGAACTGACCCTCGACGGCAGACGGCTCGTGTTGCGCAGCGGCCGCCTGTCCTGGGCCGGCCTCGAGGCGGGCCTGTCGGGCTGGACCGAGACGCAGGCTGCCGGACCTTTGTCCCTGCGCCTGGCCTTGGAAGGGGTCGACGTCGGCGAGCGCCTCGAGCGTATGGGTCTTCCCGGTCCCTGGCGTGCCCAGGCCATGCTCGACGGCGTGCTGCGCATCGACGGCAAGCGCGACAAGCCGCGTCTTTCCTATCGCGCAGTGGCCGGGCGAGCTTCGGTGGCCCGCGGGACCTGGCCCGAGGCCGAGTGCGGAAAGCTCGAGGTCCGCGGCAGCATCAAAGCGATCAATGCCGACTTCTCGGCCTCGTTCGGGATGGAAGATCTTCGCATAGGCCGGAGCTTTCTCGAACAGGCCCATGTCGGGGTGGTGTACTGGCGCGACAAGCTTACCATCACCTCGATCGAGAGTCTGGCCTTCGGCGGCAAGATGAACATGAGCGCGGCACTGTACCCGAAGGAGGAGTGGCGGCTCGAGGGCGGCACGGTCTTCAACGATATCGAACCCGCGGCCTTTGCCGCGCTGTTCGGGTTGGACGCCGACCGGCTTCCCGGCGGACGGCTCGACGCTCTCGTTCACTTCGGCCGGGGCTGGACCAAGGCGCGCCTCGGCCTGCATCTCGGCACACTGCGCGGCCCGTCGCCGCTGGAGGTCGTGGCCGGGCACCTGACGGGAGATGTTGAGGGCGGCCCGGCCGCCACGTTTCCCGGGACACCCGAGATTCCTTCGTGGTCCTTCGAGAGATTGGCCTTCGACACCGAACAGGACGGGGACTCTTGGCGCCTGGCAGCCGTCGAGGCCGAGACCGGCGATGGCCGCTTCACCGGGGCCGGCATGGTCGACGGCCGGGGTTCGGTGCTGCTCTCGGGCCAGTGCGTCTTCAATGCCGGCAGGGCCGCCCGCCTGGTCGAGCGTCGTGCGGGGCTGGCCGGCCTTCTCGCCGAAGACGGCACTCTAGTGGTCGGGGTCGATATCACCGGCAGGCCGGGCGAGTTCGAAGTGCGCGAGAGCCGCGAGTTCGTCGAGGCGCTGGCCCGTGTGGACGCGGGCCTGCCGCCGCCCTGGCCCGGGCCGCGGCCGCTTGTGTCGCAAGCGGGGATAGAGATGGACCTGCCGAGCCTCGAAGAGCACTTCGGGCGCTGAGCCTGTGCGCGTTTGGGACTGGCGCTCACAGTAGCTTTGTTGCTCGCGCTCGGATTCTCGGGCTACCGCTTGTTCGTGCGGCGCTCCCTCGAGTACCGGCGCCGCCGCCTGGCCGGCGGCAGCGTCGAGACGGCCATGCCGGTGGTCTCCTTCGACGAGATCGATCTGGAACTGGCTCGCCGCCGCTGTCATTGCGGCGGACGCTACGACCGGCACGGCGAAGGTCCGGTCGCCGGCAAGGGCGCCATGCTGAGAGCGGTCGCGCTCGAGTGCCGGCGCTGCGAAGAGCGCACCCGCGCGTACTTCGACCTGACGGCGGTGTACCACTGAGACCGGTCTTCCACTTCGACGAAGGGCTTGGCGCCTCTGTGCTCTTCTTTACCGTGATCAAGAAGGACGCGGTCTGGGTCCGCGCCATACTGGATTCATACGAATCGCTCGGGGTTGTGCGCGCCCAAGAACCCGACTTCGACGCGCACAGGTCCCTGATGGTCTTCATGTCCGTGCCCGGCATCGTCGAGCAGGCCCGTCCGGTGTTCGAGGAGTTGGCGGCAAGCGGGGCCGTCGAGTTCGTTGGGGCCGACCGCCGCTTGCTCGATCAGCTACGCTCGGAGCTTGCCGGCTGAGAAGCGGCCCAGGCCACGGCCACCGAAAGCATGTAGAGCACGAGCAGCGGTGCGACCATGAGGAGCTGCGAGACGACGTCGGGCGGTGTGAGCAGGGCCGAGGCGACGAAGAGCACCAGCACGGCGTAGCGGAACTTCGCTAGCAAGCTGCGGTGGGTGACAATTCCCATGCGCGCGAGGAAGAAGGTCACGACCGGCATCTCGAAGGTGAGCCCGAAGGCGAGCAACAGGCGCGCCGAGAACGAGAGGTATTCGGTTATGCGAATGGCCGGCGAGACGTCGATGCGCGCATACTCGGCCAGAAAGAACGGGAATCCGACGGGGAACACCGTGCGGTAGCAGAACAGGGCGCCGGCAACGAAGAAGACGGTGCCGGAGACGACGAAGGAACGCGCGTAGCGGGTCTCTTTCTCTTTGAGTGCCGGCAGGACGAACATCCAGCCCTGGTAGAGAATGACCGGAAGCGCCAGGAACACGGCCGCGATGAAGGCCACCTTGAGTCGGGTAAAGAAGGCCTCGGCCACGCCGGTGCCGATGATCTCCATTTCCAGCCCCGCGAGGCTGACCGGGTCGGCGGCGGCGGCCAGCAGCGGGGCGGTGAGAAGGCCGAACAGCGCTTCGGCGTTTGGGTAACAAACGGCGAAGGCCGCGGCCACCCCCAGCAGCGCGCGTGAGAGCCGGCGGCGAAGTTCTTCGAGGTGGCCGCTGAGCGGAAGCTCGACGTCGGCCATCAGTCGTCTTCGTCGTCCTCTTGCCCGTCCTTGCCGTCACTCTGGCGGGCGGCCTGCCGGGCCTCTTCTTCGAGCATGATGCGGGCGTTATCGATCTCTTCGGTGACGTCCGAGGTGGCCCTTCTGAACTCGGCCAGACCGCGCCCCAAGGAGCGTGCCAGCTCGGGCAGCTTCTTTGGGCCGATCACGAGCAGGGCCACCACTAGGATGACAATGAGTTCGGTCGCGCCGATGCCAAACATGGGGCTGACCTGAACTCTTTCACCTCGGCTGTCAACCCGTGATAGACGGGGCCGGTGAGAAACGTCGGGCTCGTGACCGATGCCAGGTTCCGTCGCCACCGGCCCGGTCCCGGCCATCCCGAGTGTCCCGAACGGCTCGAGGTCCTCGAAAGACTTTTTGCCGGCGAGCCCTTCGCCGGCTTGCCCCGCATAGAGCCGCGCGCGGCCAGCCAGGAAGAACTCGGGCGGGTGCACGGGCCCGCCCATCTGCGCGCGGTGGCGGCCAGCCGCGGGCGCCCGCTCACGCGCTACGACGCCGACACCACAGCCTCGGAGCATTCGTTCGATGCCGCGTTGCTCGCCGCGGGCTCGGCCATCGCCCTGACCGACGCCGTGATGGACGGCCGGGTCGAACGCGGCTTCGCCGCCCTGAGACCGCCCGGCCACCACGCCGAACATGACCGGCCGATGGGCTTTTGCTTCTTCAATAATGTCGCGGTCGCCGCCCGCCACCTACGTCTGCGCCACGGGCTCGAGCGCGTGCTCATAATCGATTGGGACGTTCATCACGGCAACGGCAGCCAGCACAGCTTCTACGACGACGAGTCCGTCATGTACGCCTCTGTTCACCAGTATCCCTTCTACCCGGGGACCGGAGCGGCCGCGGAAACGGGCAGCGGAGAGGGCGCCGGCACCACGGTCAATCTGCCGATGCCGGCCGGCGCCGGCGACGATGACTACTCGGCCGCCTGGCGCGAGGTACTCGTGCCGGCGGCCACGGCCTTCGACCCGGACTTCGTTCTGGTGTCGGCCGGTTTTGACGCCCACCGCGACGACCCCCTGGCGATGGTGGAACTCAGCACGGAGGCCTTCGGCCGGATGACCGATGCTGTCTCCGAGCTGGCCGACCAGTGTGCCGGCGGCCGCACCGTGGTGCTGCTCGAGGGAGGTTATAGCCTGGAAGCTCTCGCGGCTTCGGTCGGTACCGTTGTCGAGCGGCTGGCCGGTCCGGAAAGGCCCGAGTTCGACTCCGGCGAGCTCGGACCTTGGGGTGAGGAGGCACGCAAGGCGCTGTCGGCATTCTGGCCGTTGTGAGGCGGCCGGGCCGGCTCGGTGCCTTCCTTGAAACACTCGAGGTAGGGGTTCTCGCTCTCCAGCGAGGCACGCCGCCCGGTAGTGCCGTCGATGTTGACGCACACAATGCCCGCGGGCATCGCAAAGTCGGAGACGGCGTCCCGCTCGGTGGCGCCACGCATGAACTCCAGCCACACGGGCGCGGCCATGCGCCCGCCGGTTCCGCTCGGCCCGAGCGAGCGTTCGTCGTCGTAGCCGACCCATACCCCGGCGGCCAGTTCGGGCGTGAAGCCTATGAACCAAGCGTCGCGTTGGTCGTTGGTCGTGCCGGTCTTGGCCGCGACCGGACGGCCCAGGCCGCGCACGACCCGGCCGGTGCCCGACTCGACCACGCCCTCGAGCATACTGGTGATGAGGTAGGCCGTCTGCTCGGACATGACGCGCCGCCGTTCCGTGCCGAGTTCGGCCACCAGCCGTCCCGAGGCGTCTTCGATCCTCGTGATCAGAAGCGGTTCGATCTTCTCGCCGGCGTTGGCGAACACCGAATACGCCGAGACGAGTTCCAGCAGGCTGGTCTCGGAGGTGCCGAGCCCCACCGAAAGGTTGCGTCCGATCGGACGCTGGAAGCCGAAGCGCGAAACGTAGTCGACCACCGTCGATGCCCCGAGGTCCTGGACGACGCGGACGGTTACGACGTTGCGGGACTTCTCGAGCGCGCGCCTGAGCGTGGTCGGTCCGTAGTAGCGGCGGCTGTAGTTCTGGGGGCGCCACACGCTGTCGTGGTCGACCCATTGGATGGGGGCGTCGAGCACGACGCTTGCCGGCGTGTAGCCGTTGTCGAGAGCGGCGGCGTAAACGAGCGGCTTGAACGCCGAGCCCGGCTGGCGCGCCGCCCGTGTGGCGCGGTCGAACTCGGTCTTCGAGAAATCGTGGCCGCCGACAAGTGCGCGCACGGCCCCGGTACCCGGCTCGATGGCCAGCAGCGCGGCCTCGCTATGGCGGTTCTGGGTAAGCGTGAGAACCCCGTCGTCGTCGACGGCGACCTCGATGACATCTCCGGGCCTTAACCTGCGGTCGGCGCGCTCGATATCGGGGTGCCAGCGTATATCGGCAGCCGTTACGGTGGCGCTGTGGGGTCCGATGAGCACGTCGGCCCGGCCGTCGGCGGTCCCCACGACCACGGCCCTGTAGATCTCGCTCGGGGCGAGCGTATCGGGACTCTCGGGCTCGGCTTCGAGACGTGCGGCCAGAGCTTCGTCCGTCATACGGTCGATGGGCCCGAGGTATCCGAGCTGCTCGTCGACGGCGGCGGCACCACGGCGAACGGCGGCTTCGGCCAGGCTCTGTAGCCGCATGTCCATCGAGGTGTAGACACGGAAGCCGCCGTAGTAGAGAGCCTGTTTGCCGAAGTTTTCCTCGAGATAACGTCGCACGTACTCGGTGTAGTAGTTGCCGACCCTCTTTCGTGCGGCGGTGCGTGGCCGCACCTCCACGATGCTGTTGAGCGCGGCCTTATGATCCCCTTCGGCTATGAACCCTTCCTCGCGCATGCGGGCCAGCACGTAACGTTGCCGCGTGGTGGCGCCCTCGGGGTTGCGGGTGGGCGAGTAGCGGGTGGGGGCCGGGGGCAAGCGGGCCAGGCAGGCAGGGTCGGGAAGGGCGAGTTCGGCCGGTTCCTTGCCGAAGTAGGAGCGTGCGGCGGCGCCAATCCCGTAGTTGCCGTCCCCGAGGTAGATCTGGTTGAGATAGAGGTAGAGGATCTCGTCCTTTGAAAGGGCCCCTTCGAGCTTGATCGAAAGCAGGACCTCGCGCAGCTTCCGCCTGTAGCTGCGTTCGGGGGAGAGCAGCAGGGCCTTTACGACCTGTTGGGTGATCGTGCTTCCGCCTTGCACGATATCGCCGGCGCGCATGTTGGCGATCATCGCCCGCGCGATGCTCGTCAGGTCGATCCCGTGGTGGGAGTAGAAGTCGGAATCCTCGGCGGCCACGAAGGCGTGGCGCACCACCGTCGGGATGTCGCGGATGGGGGTAAGGTAACGGCGCTCGAAGAAGAAGGCTCCGACCAGGCCACCGTCCTTGTCGTAGACCCGGGTGGCGACCGGCGGCTGGTAACGTGCCAACTCGTCCGTGGACGGCAGTTCGGCCCAGTATTGGTTGTAAACGGTGGAAACGAGTTGGCCGGCGCCGACGGCCAGGCAGAGCGTGACCAATATCCACCCGAGCCGCTTCATCGCATTCTCGGGTTACGCTAACGACCGCTACCTGGGCGGTCAACAGGCCGGGTCGGCCGGCTGGATGCCGGTCGGCGAGTCTTGTACGGTGCGCCTGTGAACGACCGGGGGGCGATCACCGAGGCCGCCCGTTTGCTCGAGGCCGCCGGCCGCGTCGTGGTTCTGAGCGGCGCCGGCATATCGACCGAGTCGGGCATCCCCGACTTCCGTTCTCCCGGCGGTCTGTGGTCGAAGTACGACCCGACGAAGCTTACCTACGATCTGTTTTGCGCCCGGGAGGAGACCAGACGGGCCTACTGGCAGATCGCCAGCGAGTCCTACCCGGTGCTGCGCGATGCTCGCCCCAACGCCGCCCACGCGGCCGTGGCCGCTATCGAAAAGGGAGGTAAACTGCTCAGGCTCGTCACGCAGAACGTCGACGGCCTTCACCTCAAGGCGGGCAACTCACGGGAGGCCACCATAGAGATCCACGGCTCGGCGCTGGCGGCCTACTGCATAGAGTGTGGAACCCATCACGACCGTGAGGAGGTCCACGAGCGTGTGACCGGGGGCGAGGCAGTCCCGCTGTGCACGCTGTGTGGGGGGCCTCTAAAGCCGGCCACTATCTCCTTCGGCCAGGCCATGCCCGAACGCGAGACCCAGGATGCCTTCGAGGCGGCCGGCGCTTGTGATCTGCTGATCGTCATCGGTTCCTCTCTGGTCGTTTACCCGGCCGCGGCGCTGCCGGACGAGGCCGTGCGCGCCGGTGCCGACCTGGTGATCGTCAACCGCGAGGCCACCGACAAGGACCACCTGGCCCGGGCCCTTGTGCGCGGGGCGGCCGGCGAGTCGATGTCGCTGATCGCGAGACTTGCCGGCCTCGGCAACGGAGCCGCCTGAGCGGGCCCGCGCCGTGGGAGTCCCCTTCATCTCGCTCGCTGCCGACTGGGAAAGGGTCCGCTCGGACGCCGAAACAAGGATAAAGGCCGTGCTGGACTCGCAGGTCTTCGTGCTGGGAAGCGAGACCGAAGAGCTCGAGGCTTCGATGTCCCGGCTCGCCGGCACCGGGGAGGCCGTGGCCTGCTCCTCTGGAACCGACGCCTTGCTGCTCTCCTTGCTGGCCCTGGGTGTCGGGCCGGGCGACGCCGTGCTGCTGCCGGCCTTGAGCTTCTTTGCCAGCGCGGGTGCGGTCCTGCGCGCCGGAGCCCGTCCGGTGTTCGTCGATATCGATGCCTCGACCTTCAACAGCGGCGCCGCCGAGTTCGCCCGCGTTATCGAGAGCGAGTGCGAAGGCGGGCAGGGCCAGCGCCGCCTTCGCGCCGGCGGCGAGCGGCTTGCCGTGCTCATGCCGGTGCATCTCTACGGACGCGCCGCCGAACTGCCCCAGATCACCGAACTCGCAAGCCGCGAGAATGTGGCCGTCGTCGAGGATGCGGCCCAGGCGATCGGGGCCAGGCTGGGCGAGCGCAGCGCAGGTTCCTTCGGCCAGGCCGGCTGCTTTTCTTTCTATCCGACCAAGAACATCGGCGGGGCGGGCGACGGCGGTCTGGTGGTGACCGATGACGGTGCCGTGGCCAAGCGTCTGCGCGCGCTCAGGGTCCACGGTTCCAGTGGCGATGACCGCTACGAGCTGGCCGGCATCAACGCGCGTATGGGCGAGCTGCAGGCAGCCGTGGTAAACGCCAAGCTGGTCTGCCTCGGCCAGTGGACCGAGGCCCGCCGCCGTATAGCCCGCAGCTACGACCGTCTGCTCCGGGGGGCCGAACCGGCCATATCGCTGCCGGCGGCCGCGCCCGAGGAGTCCCACGTCTACCACCAGTATGCGGTGCGCATCGCCCGTGACCGTGACGCGGTGGCCGCGCGCATGACCGAGCAAGGCATCGCCACCGCGGTCTTCTACCCCATGGCTCTTCACGAGCAGCCGGCTCTGGCCAGCGGCCATGTACCCGGCACGGGACTCAGTGAGGCCGAAGGGGCCGCCCGCGAACTGTTGTGCCTGCCGATCTATCCCTCGCTCGGCGATGATGATGTCGCCCGTGTGGCCGAGGCTCTCACAAGCGCCTGCGGCGCCTAGGCTGTGAGCCGCCGCGCAAGACCCGGACCGCCGGTGGTCGTCGCCGTTGGCGCTTCCGACCCTGGCGCGGGGGCGGGCATACAGGCCGACCTGCGTAGCCTCGAGGCCTGCGGCACGGTTCCGGCCACGGTTGTCACCGCCATAACCGTGCAAGCCGGGCTCGGCGTAAAAAAGATACGGCCCGTTGCGACCGGCCTCGTCGTCGAGCAACTGCGCGAGGTCGGCCGCGTGATGCGGCCGGCTGCCGTAAAGACCGGCGCGCTCCCGACCGCGGCTTGCGTGAACCGGCTGGCCCGGGAGCTTGCCGGCTGGGGTGTTCCCATCGTCGTCGATCCGGTGACCGAAGCCGGTGCCGGTGGCCGTCTGGCCACAGCCGCGGCAACAAGGGCGATATCGACGCGGCTCTTCCCCTTGGCCAGCCTGGTGACGGTAAACCTCGCCGAGGCTTCCGCGCTACTGGGACGCCCCGTGGCGGGACCGGCGGCCATGAAAGAGGCCGCCCGCGACCTGGCCGGCCTCGGACCGGCCGCCGTCCTGGTAAAGGGCGGCCATCTTCGCGGCCAGCCAAGCGACGTTCTGTGGGACGGAGGGCGCATGACGGTCTACCGGGCAAAACGCATCAAGGGACCCGACATGCACGGCAGCGGCTGTGCGCTGGCCTCGGCCCTGGCCGCCGGTCTAGCCCGTGGCATGAGCCTGCGACGCGCTGTGGCAATGGCGCGCGGTCATGTGCGCGGGCTCATCGCCGGGGCTCTTCCCCTTGACCGCAGGCGGGGCCTGCGAGCGCCGACCCCTCGAAGGTCTCATTGAGCAGGCCAGCCGGCCTGGGCTATCATCGCGCGTCCCGGTCCGGCCCCGGCCGGACCGCCGAGTAGGAGGCAGCAGCCATCTCCGAGAGCAGCCAGACAAAAACACCCGCCGAGGCCTCTGCGGTCTCGCTGGAACTGCTCGCGGCCGTGAGCGAGCTGGTCGGGCGCACAGGCGATTACCAGGAGGCCCTCGAGGGTACGGTCCGCCTGCTGGCCGGCAGGCTCGATTGCGAGGTCTGCTCTCTTTACAGCTACGACCCCGCGAGCGAGACCCTGACGCTGGCCGCTACCGAGGGGCTGCCGACCCGCAGTATCGGGCGCGTGACAATGGGCAAGGGCGAGGGCCTGGTCGGCCTGGTTGTGGAAGAGGGCCGTGAGGTGAGCGTCCAGGACGCTCTTGCTCACGAGCGCTTCAAGTTCTTTCCCGAACTCGGCGAGGAAAAGTACCGGGCCTTTCTCGGCTCGCCGGTGGGCGAGGGCGAGGGAACCGCCGGCGTGCTCGTTCTGCAGGCCCGCCGCCGCCGCCGCTTCACGGACGGGGAGGTGTCTCTGCTGCGTTCGGTGGCCAACCAGTTGCGCCCGGTCATGGTCGGGGCACAGCTGGCCGAGCGCTTGCTCAAAGAGGAGAAGGAACGCGAGATATACCGGCGCGGCATGACAAGGGCCATACGGCGGCTCGAGCAGCACGAGGCTTCCTCACGCCGGCAGCGGTCTTCGGAAGGGCTTTCCCACCACGGACCCGAGCGCATGACGGGCAATCCGGTCTCGCCGGGCATCGGCATAGGCCGCGTGGTCCTGGTCAAGGCCCCCGCCGACCTCGACCACGTCGGCGTTCACAAGGGTGACCCGGAGGTCGAGAGCGGCCGTTTCGAAAAGGCTCTGGCCGAGAGCCGCCGGGAGGTGGAACGCGCGCGCACCCACATGCGAGAACTCGTGCCCGAGGTCGGCGGGGCCATCTACGAGGCCCTCGGGATGGTGCTCGACGACCCGGGGTTCGGAGAACACGTTCGCTCGCGCATCAGCCACGGCAGGGCCGCCGAGTCTGCCGTAAAGGGGGTGGTCGAGGAGTACGTGGAACGGTTCATGGCCATGGACGATCCCTATCTTCGCGAGCGGTCCACCGATGTCCGTGACGTTGGCCAGCGTATCCTACGTTATCTGAGCGGCGCCGAGACCGTTCCCGCCGATATTGGCGAGGACGCCGTGCTGGTGGCCGAGGAACTGACCCTTTCCGACCTCTCCCTGGTTGACGCCTCTAAGCTCAAGGGGATAGTGGGTACGCGTGGCGGGGCCACCTCACACGCGGCTATCCTAGCGAAATCGTTGGAGATTCCCACCGTGGTCGGTGTTGCGGGCGTGGCCCGGGCCACGGTCGAAGGCGATGCCATCATCGTCGATGGCAATTCGGGGACGGTCTACCTGAGGCCCGGCGACGAGGTCCGCGCCGAGTACGACAGGCTCCAAGCTCAGTTCGCGGCTTTCCAGAAGGGGCTCGAGAAGCTCAGGGACCAACCGGCCGAGACTACCGATGGGCACCGTGTTCCGCTCTATGCCAACATCGGGCTGCTGGCCGACCTTGACTTCGCTGACGCCCACGGGGCTGAAGGCATCGGGTTGTACCGCACCGAGCTGCCCTTCCTGTCCTACCGCGACTTCCCGAGCGAGGACGAGCAAGTGCGTCTTTACCGGCGCGTGATCGAGCGCATGAATGGGCGGCCGGTCACCATCCGTACCCTCGACCTCGGCGCCGACAAGTATCCCTCCTTCCTGGACGGGGAGCGGGAACAGAACCCTTTCCTCGGTTGGCGTTCCATCCGTATCTCGCTTGCCGAGGAGGACCTGTTCCAAGAACAGATCCGGGCGATCTTGAAGGCCGCCTCGGATTGTCCGCTGCGTATCCTGTTTCCGATGATAAGCGGCGTGGAAGAGCTCCGGCGTACGCGTGAGATCTATTCGGAATGCGTTTTCGATCTGGCCATCGACGGCATCGCCGTACGCGATGACATCGAACTGGGCGCCATGATCGAGGTCCCCTCGGCCGTGCTGCGGGCCCCCCAGATCATGCGCGAGGTGGACTTCGTCTCGATCGGGACCAACGACCTCATCCAGTACACTTTGGCCGTCGACCGTGACAACCGGCGCGTTGCGCCCATGTACGAGCCCCTGCACCCGGCCGTGCTCCAGTCGATCCGCGCGGTGATCGAGGCCGCCCACGATGCCGGCCGCAGGGTGGGGCTTTGCGGCGAGATGGCCGCCGACCCGCGCTGCACGCTGTTCCTGCTCGGGATCGGGCTGGACGAACTGAGCATGGGGCCGTTGCATATCCCCGTGGTCAAGCGGCTGATACGCTCGGTGAGCGTCAGCGAGGCCCGTTCGATCGCCGAGCAGATGCTCCGCTACGATACGATCGAGGAGGTCAAGGGCTACAGCTTCGCCCGGCTGCGAGAACTCGGACTGATCGAAGTGGTCGAATCGCTGGCCTGAGCCGGCGCCGAGGTCCGGCCCGGGCGTGGGCGCCAGGCTTGACAGCCGGGCGCAAGCTGTTAACCATGAGCTAGTTTATTGACCGTCCGAGGGGGGAAAAAATGACAAAGACTCAGCTCGTTGAGAAGCTCGCCGACGCCGCCGGCCTCAACAAACAACAATCGGCCCAGGTGCTCGAGGCTCTGGTGGACATCGTCGTCGACTCGGTGAAGGGGGGCGACCCTGTGAAGATTGCCGGCCTCGGTACCTTCAAGAAGAGGCACACCAAGGCTCGTCAGGGCCGCAACCCACAGACGGGAGAGACCATACAGATCCCGGCCCGTACCAAGGCGGCCTTTACCGTGGCCAAGTCCTTCAAGGACGCGGTTCTCGGCACCTGACCTGTCAGCCCGTCCGGGGCGACACAGTTTCTTCGCCTACGGCAGCGACCGTCGCTTCGGCGGTCGCTGCCGCCTTTTTCGACAGCCGCGTCCTGGCCCTGTCGAGCATGCTGTAAAAGACCGGAACCACCACGAGCGTGAGCAGCGTCGAGGTGGTCATGCCCGCGACCACGGCCACCCCGAGCGGGCGGCGCGTTTCGGCGCCCGCACCCGTGCCCAGGGCAATGGGCAGTATACCGAATATAGTGGACAGCGCCGTCATCAGGATGGGGCGCAGCCTGGTGCGGCCCGCCTCTAATATCGCCGCTCGCGTTTCCACCCCGCGGCGTCGCAGCACGTTGATGTAGTCGACCAGCAGGATGGAGTTCTTGGTCACCAGTCCCATGAGCATGATGATGCCGATGAAGCTGTAGACGTTGAGCGTCATCCCGAGGGTGCTCAGCCCCACGAGCGCCCCCAGCATCGCCAGCGGAAGGGCCATCATTATGGTGAGCGGGTCGATGAAGCTCTCGAACTGTCCGGCCAGTACGAGATAGATCGCCACCAGGGCAAGCACGAAGGTGAACCCGAGCCCCTGGGATCCTTTCTCGTACTCGCGCGACTGGCCGACCAATGCCATCGTAAAACCTTCGGGGAGCCCGCTCTTGGCCATACGCTTGATCTGTTCGACGGCCGTCCCGAGGTCGGTCCCGTCGAGGCTGGCGTCGATCGTGACCGAACGTCTGCGGTCATAGTGGTTGACCGCGCTCGGGCCGACCCGTTCGTGCACCGACACGATGTTGGCGAGCGGCATCAGTTCTCCCGAGCGGCTCCTTACGTAGATCGCCCCGAGGTCGCCGGGGCTGAACCGGTCGTCGGCGGCCAGTTGCAGGATAACGTTGTAGCGTTCGTTGCCTACCGTGTAGTGGGTGACCTCGTCGCTGCCGAGCAGCACTCGCAAGGTCTCGGCGATGTCAGCTGCCGAGATCCCGAGCGCGGCCGCCTTGTCGCGCTCTATGGTCACCGACAGTTGCGGCTTGTCGATGTCGAGGTCGGTTTCGACGTCGTGGAGCCCCTTCATGCCCGCGACCATTTCCCGTAGCCTCTCGGAGTGGGTGGCCAGCGCATCGAGGTCGGGGTGCTGGATGGCCACACGCAGCGGCTTGGAACGGCCGCCAAGATGGAGCGCGTTGGAGACGAAGAAGGCGACGTCGGCTCCCGCGATGTCGAGGGTCTTGTGGCGCAGCTCCTTGACGCCCTCCTGGGTGCTGCGCTTGCGTCCGGGACGGGGCTCGAGCCGGATGAACATCACGCCGGTGTTAACCTGGCCGGGTCCGCCGCGGGTTATGGCGAGCACCGAGAAGTAGGATTTCACGTCGGGGTCGTCGTCGAGCATAGCTTCGACACGGCGCTGATAACGGTCCTGATAGTCGAGCGTGGACCCCTCGGGGGTTTTGATGCTCGCGACCATGTAGCCGCGGTCATCGTCGGGCTCGAACGCCTTGCCGACCGCCGAGAACAGCACCACGCTCATGCCGAGAGCCGCGACGACGAGGGCTACGACGGC
>CAYXZP010000002.1:0-60655 GCA_964469485.1 uncultured Myxococcales bacterium
GCCGGCGACGAGCTCGACGTTTCCGAGTTCGTCGATGAGATCCCCGTTGCCGGAGTCGCGCTCGCTCCATTGACGGCCAGGCTTGTGTCCGATCCGGTGGTTTCCGGTGGTTTAATTTCGCCGGACGGCCGGACCACCGTGATCATCGGGCGTATGACGGACTGGGCCGCCGACCCCGAGATCAGGGAGGTCTATTTCGGGCAGGTCGCAGACATCCTGGCAGACGAGGAAGGCGTCGATTTCTACCTGGCCGGCATTCCCTACATCGACAATGTGCTGATGGGGAACATAGGGCGCGACACTAACCGCATGATGCCGCTCTCGGTCGCGGTGTTGGGAGTGCTGGTATGGGTGGCCTTTGGCCGAATGAGGGCGACGTGGATGACGCTGGCCCCTTGCTTCATCGCCGGCACGCTGACGCTCGGTGCCATGGCGGTCCTCGGTGTGCCGATGACACTTCTCACCGGCGAACCGGTCCTGATGCTGCTCATCATGGTCATAGGCATGTCGGACGGAGTGCACATCCTCAACCGCTACGAGGAGGACCTGGGGCAGGGTGGGGAGGGCGGATGGCGCGGCGCTCTGGTGAGCACCATGCGTAACATGGGACGGGCCTGTCTACTGACCAGTGTGACAACGGCCGTGGGTTTTGCGGCCTTGGCGACCTCGAACGTGCCGACGATACGGGAGTTCGGGATCTTCGGCGCCCTCGGCATTATGCTGGCATTCGTGGGTGCGGTCGTCTTCTTGCCGGCGGCAGTCGCGGCGACCGAGCGCCGCAAGCCCTGGCGTGTGCCGCCAACCCGCGGCAGCGATCCGCTCGACCGTCTCCTCATCGCATCGGCCACACCCGCCATACGGCACCCCAAGACGATCATCGCGGCAGGCCTCCTGGTGGTCGTCGCCAGCGTGGTGGCCATGGGCGCGATCCGGGTCGACAACCGCTACTCGCGTGACCTCAAGCCCGACAACCCAGCCCTGGTCTCCATGGACTTCCTCGAGAAGGCCTTTGGCGGCGCTTTTGTCCTGGAATTGGTCGTCGATGCCGGCGAACCGGACGGCATCAAGAACCCGGCACTGCTCAACGCCATGGACGAGGTTCGGGCCGGCATGGAGGGACACGAACTGGTGTCGAAGGTGTTCAGTCCGGTGACCTTCATCAAGAAGATGAACCGCGCCATGAATGCGGGAAGCGCGGAGTTCTTCTCGGTCCCGTCCTCACCCGAGGCCGTCGCTCAATACCTGCTTCTGTTTGAGATGGCGGGCGGCGATTCAGAGTACGACCGAATGATCAGCTATGACTATTCCAAGGCGCGTATGGCCGCCTATACCAGTGAACTGGCGCCCGAGGAATACGAAGACGTCATAGCGCGGCTCCGTGCGCTGGTCGCCGAGCGGTTCGGGAGCTTCGGGGACTCGGTCGAAATGTACGAGGCCGGGGGCACACCGCTTTTCTACACCGTGAGCTCGAGTCTCATCTCCACGCTCATGCGCAGCCTCTATTTGGCCATGCCGGTTATCGTCGTGATCACCGCCTTTGCCTTTCGCTCGGTGCGACTGGGCTTGCTCAGCGTCCTGCCGAACGTGATACCGATAACCGTCGGTCTGGGGCTTCTCGGGCTGACGGGCATCAGCCTGCGTTTTTCGACGATAGTCGCCTTTCCCATCGCCTTCGGGCTGGCAATAGACGACACCATCCATTTTCTTAACCGCTACCGCCTGGAGATGAGGGCCGGCGCCGGCCACGAGGAGGCCGTGCGAGCGGCGCTGAGGACCGCCGGGCGTGCGATGGTGCTTACGACGGTGTTCCTTATAGCGGGCTTCGGGATCATGCTGGCCAGCAACTTCCTGGCCATGGTCCATATGTCAATCACCCTTTGCGTGATCCTTGTGGCGGCCCTGTTCGGCGATCTTCTGGTCCTGCCCGCTTTGTTGCAGGTGTTCGGGGGGCCTTCTTCGGCACGCCTGTCGCGCAAAGCCTGAAGGTGTCCCCGCCCGCGCTTGGCTTGTTAGGGGAGAGCCGTGAGAATCGTGCCGCGCGCGGCGCTCGTGCCACCCTGTTATGCCTCTAGTCGAGCTGGTAATACTCCTGGCCTTGGCCTGTACCGGGCTCCTGCTCGGACGCTCTCTGTCCCTGCCCGCCGTCGTCTGCTATCTGCTCACCGGCATAGTGGCCGGGCCCGGCCTGCTCGGCCTGCTCGAGCCTTCGGCCGAGATTTCGGAGCTGGCCGAGATCGGGGTGGCCCTGCTGCTCTTCGGTGTCGGCGTTGAGTTCTCACTGTTCGAACTCGGGCGCGGCGCGCTGCGCGGCCTGCTGACCGGTCTGGCCCAGGTTCTCCTCAGCGTTGCGGCCACGGCCTGGCTGCTCACCAGTCTCGGCTTGGAGTCGATGACAGCGCTGGCCGTCGGTTTCCTGGTGGCGCTTTCGAGTACGGCCGTGGTCTTCAAGCTCTACGACGACCACGGACAGTTCCGCGCGCCGCAAGGGCAGGCGGCTGTCGGCATTTTGCTGTTCCAAGACCTTGCCTTGGTGCCGATGATGTTGGTCTTGCCCTTGCTGGCCGCACCGGCGGCCGCTGGCGGCGCCGAGGCGGCCGTGTCGCTACTAAAGGCAGTGGCCGCCGTGGTGGCGTTGCTCGTGACGGCCCGTGCCCTGCTCCCGCGCGCCCTGGCGCTGGCCGCCCGTGCCGGCACGCCCGAGCTTTTTCCCCCGCTGGCCCTGTTGATAGCGCTCGGGACCGCCCTTGGTGCCACGCACATGGGGCTGAGCCTGCCCATCGGCGCCTTCCTGGCCGGCCTGGCGTTGTCGGGCAGCCCTTATGCCCACCAGGTCTTTGCCGAGCTGTTGCCTCTTCGCGACGCCTTCATGGCCGTCTTCTTTACCAGCGTCGGCTTGATGCTCGATCCCTCGGTGGCTTTCAAGGTCCCCGTTCTCATAGCGGTCGTGGCGCTTGCGGTCGTTATAAAAGGCGCCCTGGCCGGTATTGCCGTAGGCCTGGCCTGGCGCTCGGCCCGCCTCGGTATGCTGGCCGGGCTCTCGCTCGCGCAGATCGGCGAGTTCTCTTTCGTGCTCGGCAACGAGGCTGCGCGCCTCGGCCTCATCGGCCAGGACCTGGAACAGGCCTTCATCACCGTGGCCGTCCTGTCGATGGCGGCCACGCCCTGGATGTTCTCGGCCGGAACAAAACTAGCCGACAGAACCGGCGAGCCGGGGCAGGCCGCCACTGCCCATGGTCACGGCCAGGGGGTCCTCATAGTCGGCTACGGCGAGACCGGCCAAGCGGTGGCACGGGTGCTGTCGGAGACCAGCATTCCCTTCGTGGCCATAGACATGAAGGCCGAACGTGTGCGCGCAGGTGCAGCCGAGGGCATGTCGGTTCGCTTCGGTGATGCGGGCCGCCGCGCGGTGCTGGAATCCTGCGGAGCAGCCGGCGTACGTGCCGTGCTGATCGCGATAAGCGATCCGGCCGCGACCAAGCGGATCGTCCGGCTGGTTCGCTCCCTGAACCCCGCCGCCAGCATTCTTGCCCGTTCCCAGGGGGTCGAGGATATCGCCGAACTGGAAACCCTCGGCGTCAACGAGGTGGTGCCGGCCAAGCTGGAAGCCTCGGTGGAGCTGTTCGCCCGCTTGCTGGTGTTGATGGGGGTGCCCCGGCACGTGGCCCGGCTCCAGGAATCGATCATACGGCTGGGCCGCTACGGGGCCATGCGCGGAGTTTCCAGTTCCGGCGAGCTGCTGCCGGAGATAGAGCGGCTTATCCGCGGGGGCATCATCGAGACGCTCGAGGTGATGGAGGGCAGCGAGGCCGACGGCGCGACCCTCGGCGGTCTCGATCTGAGAAAGCGCTGCGGGGCCACCGCGCTAATCCTGCTGCGCGGCGAGGAGCCGGTGACCAACCCCGTGCTCGACACCCGGCTCGAGGCCGGAGACCTGTTGGTTCTCTATGGCCCGCACCAAGCCATAGCCTCGGCCATGGCCTTGCTCGAACCTACGCCGTCTGTTTCGTGATCAGTCTACGATGACCGGACCGGCCACGGCCGGGGTCTTGCCGCACCAGTCCACGCCCTGCGCCATGATGGGCGGACCGCTGTACTGGTTGTCGACCTGGAGGTCCTTGGGATCGTTGGTGTGGTTGCGGTTGTCGCAGAGCCTGTTCTTGAGGTCGCTCGAAGCCTCGTACTCCTTGCCCGGAATGTTCGGCACGTTCTCGCTGGGGAAGGCGGGCAGCATGATCGAGGCCCCGCCCAGCGCCGTTACCGGGTTATAGGAGCCGCTGGTGGGGTTGACGGCAATACCGCCGTAGCCCTGCTTGCTGCTCGGCGGGTTCTGTCCGCCGTTGAAGATGATCTTGTTGCCGCTTCTCAATACCAATTGGGAGTCCTTTCGCAGCAGGATACCGACCTGTTCGTTGCTCGATATCGTTGTGTCCCTTAGGACCGCGTTGACGGCACCACCCAGTTGCAGGCCTATCGTGCAACCGGCGATCTTGGTGTTCTCGAAATAGATCGCGAAGGGACCCGAGGACAGGCCTTGCTCGAACTCGCTCGACCCACCGGACAGGGCTGACACGAGGCAGCCGCCGTGGTCGCTCTCGCCGCTGGTGGTGACGACGCTGTTCTTCACCATCACGCGTCCGCCTGCCGTGGCGCGCATCGGCTTGGCGCAATCGACCCACTGCACGCCGTCGTACTCGGCGCTCCACTCGATCGGGGCCGGGCAGGTGATCGAGCCGGCGCCGGTGGGTGACAAGGAAGCCAGGTCGCCTCCGTAGAACTGCGTGCATTTGTCGCACCCGTTCTTGAACACGGAGCTTATGACCCTGTTGCCGATGCCGCGGCCGGCGTCGGTCTTGAAACCGCTGGTCAGCGCATCGTCGCAGAGCCCGTCGAAGGTCATGTCCTCGATCGTGTTGAAGGAGCCGGTGATCTGTACGCCCTCAAAGAAATGCTTGACGGTGAGGTTGCGAATCGTGTTGTTGTTGCCCTTTAGCCGCAGGAAACCGGCGCCGTCCTCGACCTCGGTGCAGCCGTGGCTGGTCACGTAGCTGCCGCCTAGTGACTCGGCGAAAGCCTTGCAGGCGCCTTCTTCGTGCTCGTGGAGAAGCTGCGTGTCGGAGTCGGACATCTCGATGGTGATGCCGCGGTTGGTGCCGTCGATCAGCATGCCGTTGCACAGCGTTTTGCGGACATTCTCGCTGCCCCACATCTGCGACGGATTGACGCCCGTGGTGTCGATAGGGGGGTCGTATAGATAAATGGTCTGCGGCAGGCAGTCGTTGTCCTCGTTTGCCAGGTCGGGGTCGCAGTGGAAGGTGATCGCCTGGTCGCCGTAGAAGTTCTGGTAGCCGCAGCTTGGCAGCGCGCCCTCGAAACCGCCCTCGTCGCTGTCTACGGCACAAGAGTAGGAACCGGTCAGGTTGACGCACTCGCCGCCGCTGCCCGAGCCGTCCCTCCAGCTAGGCGGGTTGTCGTCACCGCAGGTATAGCAGGTCTTGGTGCCGTTGCCGTCGTAGTCGCGGCACTCGCCCACGCATTCGCCGTTGCCCTCGCAGCGGTCGCCCTGCAGGCCCAGCGAGCAGGCATCGGCCGCGCCGTCGTTATTGGTGTCTATGCAACGTCCGTCGGGGCTGCCGTCCCTCATGGTGCAGTCGGGGCTCGTACAGTCGGCCTCGCCTTCGATGCAGGGGCCGCAGGCGTTGGTCTGTGAGGCCAGCGTGGCCACGCACTCGTCCACGTCGATACAGTTCCGGCATTTGCCGCTCACGCACTCGCCTTGCGGACACTGGGCGTTAGACTGGCAGTTACGGTCGTTCGCATAGGCGTAATTGCGGTCGGCGGCCAGGTCGGCGTTGGCATCACCTTCGCCGCATCTGCAATCGCCTATACCGACGGCCTCTTGGTTGATGGGGCAGGCCTGGTAGACGGCGCATTCGCCGGTTCCGTCACCCTGGTTGACGCAGGGGTAGGGCACGCCGAAGGCCTGGCCGGTCGACGGCGAGGTCTCGTCCATGCAGCCATTGGCATTGTTCGGGTTGCAGGCGACAGCGCTCTCGATGCAGGTCTCTTTCTGGAGGCAGTTGAAGGAGCAGCCGTCGTAATCTTTCTCGTTGCCGTCGTCGCAGGCCTCGAGCCTGGTGCCGGGCACCGTCCCGCAGCTCACGGTATCGGCGCAGACGACGCCGTCACCGCAGCGGTTGACGGTGCACATGTTGGTGCAGGAGTCGGTGTTGACGAGGTTGCCGTCGTCGCACTCCTCTAGGGGGCTCAGCACGCCGTTTCCGCAGCCGGCCGGCTTGCAGTTGTTGTTGCAGTCATCCTCGTTGTTGCGGTTTCCGTCGTCGCAAATCTCGTTGAACTTGCTATCGACGATGCCGTCGCCGCAGTAAGGTAGCAGGCAGTTGTCGCGGCACATGTTGGGTTCGTTGCTATTGTACAGGTCGCTGGTGTCGCACTCTTCGCAAGCCACATCGACGGTGACGTCTTCGCAGCTTCCGCCCCCGGCGCAATCGATGCTGGTGTCGCAGGCCTCGGTGTTGTGCGCGCCGTTCTTGCAGGTGCCTGTGCCATCAGCGCCGACGTTGTCGCACTCGCCGTGGCCGATGACCATAATCCCGTTGTCGTCGGGAACCTTATGCAGCTTGCAGCGGCCGTGCCTGTCGGTCTCGCAGCAATCGCGGTCGGGGTTGCAGACGTAGCCCGGGCAGTCGTCGTCGGTTTCACAGATATGCCCGTTGTTGAGACCGCCGGTGCAGGTTCTGCCGGCGTCACCGGCCGAGCCGTCGCAACGGCCGTCGTACACTCCGCCGTCACACAGACTGACCGTGGCATTGTCGTCGTCCCATAGGCAGTAGCGGGTCACATCGACGCCATCGACGAAGAGTCCGCAGCTGCCGTGGTCGCCTGTGCAGTCGTTGTCGTCGGTGCAGGCCGCGCCGGCCTGGTCGCCGCCCACGCAGAAGTTCTCATTGCCCGAGGGTTGGCATGAACCGTTGCTGCCCTGGCAGATGTCATCGTCGTTGCAGTAGGAGCCGGCGTTTGTACCGCCGTCACAGGTGCCGGCCTTGCAGGAGCCGCCTTCGCCGCAGTCCGTGCTGCTGCGGCATTCCTCGTTGAGCTTGTCGGCGTCGCCGACGACACAGAGCTTCACCTTGTCCGAGAAGCTCTTGTATCCAATCCAGTAACTGCCGCAGCCGCCGGCGGCCGACGCCTTTTCGCATTTACCCTTGCGCGGGCAGCTCGGGTCGTAGCAGTAGCCGCAAACATAGTCCTCGCGCTTGCCGTCCTTGAAGCAATCCTTGTCGGCATCGTTGCTGCAGTGGGAGCACTCGCGGTCGACGGTCGAGTATCCGTCGCCACAGCGCGAAGCGGCGCAACGGCGGTTGCAGCCGTCCGTGTTGTCGATGTTGTAGGGGCCGTCGTCGCATTCCTCGCCCTCCTGGGCGTTGCCGTCTCCACAGGCGATGGGCAGGTAGAAGTCCGTGAACAGTCCGTCACCGCGGGCCGTTGCCGCAGACAGCACGCAGTCAACCAGGTCGTCGACGTACGCGCCCTGATCGTCCCAGTTGGCGGCATTACAGGAGTCTAGGCTGGCGAGCGCGGCCGCGTCGAGTTTCTTCGCGGCGCAGTTGGTCCGGATCTTCGCCGCGCTCTTGTCATAGACACCCTGGATGCGGTCGGCGCGTACGGCCGAGTTGTCCACGCAGGTCTCGCCGGTCTGGCAAGGGTTGTCGTCGTCGCATAGCGTCCGGCAGGCGCCCTTGATGCAGGTCCCGTCCCCGCAGTCCGAATCGCGCTTGCAAGCTGGATAGCAACGCCGTTCCGTGCAGTTCCAAGAGGTCTCCTTGTCGGCATCACCGTCTATGGTCAGGGCGCATTCCGCGGCGTAGTTCGGCGGGCCGCACTTCTGCGAGTGGTCGACGCAGTGGCCCGTCTGGCACCATGGTGTCGGGTTGACGCCGCCAGCCTCTTCGTCGGCCTTGCGGCACATGCCCCGCTGCTTCATCAAGGTCCGTATATAGCTCGACTGCGCCTTGGCGATGGCGTGATGGCATTTGCCCTCGGAACGCTTGTCGAAGACAGGTTCGCAGCTTCCCTCGGCACCGGTCATGGGGTCGGCCTGGCAGTCGCTCGAGTTGGTGCAGGTCGAGCCGTCGTCGGCGCCGCCTACACAGAGGTCAGAGGCGCAACTGCCGTCCGCGCCGCAAGGCACCTCGCAGACCCCGCGCCGGCAGCTGCCGCCGCTGCAATCGGCGTCGGCGGTACAGGCGTTGCCATCGGCACCCCCGGCCGTGCAGCTGCCGCCGCCGTCGCAGTCGGAGTCATCGTTGCAAGGGCTGCCCGCTTCGCTGCCGCCTACGCACGAGTAACAGGCCAGCCCGTCATGTGCGCCGCCCTGGCATATGCCGATGGCAGGGTCACCGAGCGAGGCCTGCATCATCGTCGGAACCGCGTCGAGGACCATGCAGATGAAGCACTTGTAGAGATCGTCGGTGGTGACGATGTCCAAATTGTCGTAACGGTCCTCGAGGACCGGGCAGTGCTGTGGGATGTTGACCGGGCAGCTCTCCATGCCGAGCTGGTCGGGGAAGACGCCGCCGCATTTGCGACCCGGTATGCCGCGCAGCAGGGACTCGCCCTTTTCTATACGGCGGACAACGTCGATGTAGACCACGTCCTGGCCGTCCTGGTCCATGTCGGTGCAATCGACCGAGGCGGGTATCTTTCCCTCGCGGCGTGCCTGGTGGCATTTGTAGATGATCTTCTCGAGGGTCTTGGCGAAACGTTCGGCGCGTTTGCCGAAGCCGGTACGGCAGCGGATCGCGTCCTGTGTGAAAGCGGCCTCAGAGGTGTCGGGCAAGGCCGCCACCGTAAACAGGGCCGCCACCGTAACCAGGGCCGCCAGGCCCATGGCCAGTAGCGCCAGGGCGGGCCGGCGGGCCGGTGCCGCGGCACTGGATCCCAGCGGGGCTCGTCGAACTGGCAGCAGGCTCTTCACGATATGGGCACACCCCAGGACACTCGGGACCCCAGGGAACAACGGCCGCCTAATTGGAATAGCAATGCCTTGACAGTCCCGTCAAGCCTGGGGCCAACCTTTTAAAGGCGTTTTGCGCAGCGTTCACCCCCTTTTGGGGGGTGGCCCAGTCTCTCAGACCCCCTGATACCGAAAAGCCGTGTTTTCGGGTCTCCAGACCCACCCATGCGCGCCTTCATCGGGGGTGTCGGCCGGCAAGCAAGAAGCCGGACCCTGCGTCTGCGCCAGGCCGGGCTGCCACCCCATCGGGGGAGTCCGGGCCGCAGGCCCCGGCTTTCACCCTTGCCAAGCTTCATTCGTTCTGCCTAACTGAACTCACATGCTGCGAGCGGCCCTCATAGGAGCCCTCGTCTGGGCCGTGACGATTGTTGCGGCGGCAAGCGCGCACGCGACCTTCAGTCGCGAACAGGTGATCTGCCGGGCGGCGGTCGCGCGTTCGGCCGCGAAGTTTGCCCAGCGAGCGGCCAATCACACGGCCAAGTGCCACAGCAGGCGCGACCGGCACAGATCCAAGGCCAGCGACCGGGCGGATTGTAACACCCTGGCCTACGGCGCGACAGAGCGGCTCGGCAAGGTCGAAGCGAAGCTGCGCTCCACCATAGCTACCCGTTGCAGCGCCAGGGCCGGCAACCAATGCGATCCTACGGCCATGAACTATCGGGAATGCCCGGGGATCTGCGGTGCGACGATCGCGACCATCGGGGATCTTACCGACTGTGTCGTCTGTCTGGTCACGGACTCGGTCGAGGAGATGTCCGATCTTACCCAGGGCAGTCCGGTCATAGGCCGCTGTAATGGCGGCGAGTACGACGGGCTCCCTTGTTATTCCTGCACGGGTGGCGCGGAGCCGGGCACCGCTTGCAACACGGCGGCTGATTGCGAACTCGACGTTTGCGTCGAGGACCTTGGCGCAGGCGACGGCAATGGCGATGGTCTTTGCAACCTCGACGAGACCTGCCACTGCGAACAGGATCCCTTGCTTCTGTGTAGCGCCACAAGCGCCACGCTATGCGAAAATGTGGAATGCACGGCCGGAGGCAAAGACGGCCTGGCGTGCAGTAAGGACGACGATTGCCAGGCCCCCGGCAGCAGTCCGCCCCCGAGCGGGAGTTGCCACGACAGTGTGTGCAGGCTGCCTTGCGCTTCGAACAACGCTCAGACCGCCAAGTGCCACTACACTTTCTGTGAGGGCGGTAGCAACGATGGCGGTTTCTGCTCTGCTTATGGCAGATGCCCGGACCCAGGCGTTTGCACGCCGATCTTGGAGCGAACCTTGCGTAGCTGTCGTGCGGTGGTCGGCAAGAAACAGGCGCAGCACCTTGGCGTGCTGCTCAAGGAGCGTGTCAAGTGCCAGGCCGCCGAGGAGTTTGCCGGCGCCACCGACACCGACTGGTGTGCGTTGGTCAATCCGCAGAACAAGGTCGGCAAGATACGCGCCAAGGGTGAGCGCAGCGTGAGGAGGCGCTGTGGGTCGGGGCAGGCGCCGGAAACGCCCGCGAACTGTGCTTGCGAGACCGGTTCGCTCGATGGTTACAGTGGCATCGACGACGCGGACTGTCTCGCTTACTGCGTCTTCGAGGAGTCGGATGCCGCCGGTTCCGGCCTCTTCGAGACCTTCTACTCCTTGGTGGTCACTTGCGGGGATGGTTACCAGGCCCCGGACGAGGAATGTGACGACGGCAACCTCATCGACGGCGACGGCTGCGACTCGAACTGCACCCCGACGGCCTGCGGCAATGCGGTCGTTACCGCCGGCGAGGCATGTGACGACGGTAACCTCAGTGACGGTGACGGCTGCGACTCGAATTGCACCCTGCCCGCCACCACGACCACCACCACCCTGCCGGCCTCATGGACGCAGGTCCGGCAGATCCTCGAGCCGAGTTGCAGCGGCTGCCACGGTGCTGTGGCAATAGGGCCGGACAACAACTTGACCGGACTGCACGGGGCCGACGGCGGTTATCAGATCTTGGTCGATGGCCTCTCGACCTGCGCCGGCGATCCCATGCTGGTCACGCCGGGCGATCCCGCAGCCAGCTTCCTGTACAACAAGGTGGCGGGGGCGGCACCGGCCTGTGGTGTGCAGATGCCGATGGGCCTCTCACTCGGCAGCGGGCAGGTCGAGACGATCCGTTCCTGGATCGCCGGCGGCGCGCTCGATGACTGAGCTTCAGCTTCCGCAGAGTTTCTTGTTGCGGCAGTAGCCGCGCACCAACTGATCGAGGTCGTAGGCGATGCCGGCCGTGTCCTTGGCGACCGCACCCATCGTGCTTGCCAGTGCGGCCAGGTGTGCACCGCTCCCGTCAGCCGTCGCTCCGGCCGCCACGGGTCTGAGCGCCAGCGCCGCCGTTGCCAGCGCGATGATCGTGAGAACTGCCTTCGTATAAAGGTCGATTCGCATATGAGCCTCCCTGTATCTTTCCTATCTGCCTCATAGCTGATACGGAGCCGATTCTCCCGCGCCCGAGCGCCCGAGTGCCAATGGTGTCCTTCATCAGCAGCCGCCCACGCTTGCCGGTGGCCCTGCTGAACCGCCTTGGGCCGGCGCTCGGCATGCGGAACCGCCGCGGCGCTTCGCTCGACGCCGACGATCTGCTCGCGACCGCCACACGCAGCACGGGCCTCGACGACTTCGGCGGCGACGCTTTCCGCGAGCCTTTCGAGCGCCTCCTCGATTCTTACCGCCGCGATGCCCGTCTCACGCTGTTCGGGCGCATGGGCGTGCGCGGCGACCTGTCGCGTTTATTGGCCAACCGCCTGTTGATCGCCGACGAGTTGGCGCGCCGGCCCGAGACGGCTTCCACGAAGACGGCGCGTCCCTTGTTCGTGGTCGGGCTGCCGCGTACCGGCACCACGCTGCTTTACAACCTGCTCGCGCTCGACCCGGCGCACCGACCCTTGCGGTTGTGGGAGGCCATGGAGCCCGTCACGCACGACAGGGCGGGCGCGACCGCCGGTGGCCGCGACGGCAGGCCGGCCAGGGCCAGGCGTAATATCCGAACCTTCCACTACCTGGCGCCGGCGGCGCGCGCGATGCATCCGGTCGACCCCGACGGTCCGGAAGAATGCGTTCCGTTGCTGCAGAACTCGTTCATGAGCCTCCAGTTCGAGGCCATGCACAACGTGTCCTCTTACGCCGGCTGGCTCGAAGGCCGCGACCTGTCGCAGACCTATGGCTATTACCGAAACCAGTTGCAGATCCTCCAGTCGCAACGCTCCGGCGAGCGCTGGCTTCTCAAATCACCGGCACACCTGTTCGCGCTCGACTGCCTGCTGCGGTTCTTTCCCGATGCGTGCATAGTCATGACACACCGTGACCCCTTGCGGGTCATGGCCTCGTGTTGCAGCCTCATCGCGACCTTGCGGCGGATCGCCAGCGATGATGTGGACCCGCTCGAGATAGGACGGCAGTGGCCCGCCAAATGGGCGCTAGCCCTGGAAAAAGCCATGGGCGTACGTGAGAAAGCCGCGCAAGAGCACTTTGCCGATGTCCACTACGGCCACTTGCTGTCCGACCCGGTGGCCGCCGTGAACGGGATCTATAGCCGTTTCGGTTTCGAGGTGCCGGCCGGGATGGAGGATCGCATGCGTGCATGGCTCGCCGGTAACGCGCAGCACAAATACGGCAAGCACCGCTACTCGCCGTCGGACTTCGGGCTCGACGCCACGCGCGAGCGTAGTCGCTTCGCCGCCTACAGCCGGACCTTCGGGGTCGCCGAGGAAGGCCGCGATGGGCCCTTGTTGCGTCCGCATCCATAGGCCCTTATGTCAGCGGGCGCGATGACCATGAACGATAGATCCAGAACGGCGGCCACGGCTCTTGTGACCGGGGCCTCTTCGGGTATCGGCGCCGAACTGTGCGAACTGCTGGCCGCCGACGGCCATGATCTGGTCGTGGTCGCGCGCCGGCGCGAGCGGCTCGAGTCGCTGGCTGCCCGCCTGGCCTCCGACCACGGGATAACTACGACGGTGCTGGCCAAGGACCTTGCGGCGGCAGGTGCTGCGCGCGAGATCTGTGCGTCGCTGGAGGCGCGCGGCCTGACGATAGACGTGCTCGTCAACAACGCGGGCTTTGGCGACTTCGCCGATGTCGCACGCGCGGACCAGACCAAGCTGCTCGATATGTTGCAGGTCAACGTGGTCGCGCTTACCGAGCTGACCAGGCTGCTGCTGCCCGGAATGTGCCAGAGAGGGCGCGGCCGCGTTCTCAACATCGGCTCGACGGCCGGCTTCTTCCCGGGGCCGGGCATGGCCGCCTACTATGCGAGCAAGGCCTACGTGAACTCTTTCACGGAAGCCCTGGCCACGGAACTCGCAGACACGGGCGTGACGGCCACGGTGCTGTGTCCGGGGCCGGTGGCCACCGAGTTCCAGTCCGCAGCCAATCTCGAGGGTTCGCGGTTCCTAAAACTGGCGCCCATGCAGACGACCGAGATGGTGGCGCGGGCCGGCTACAGCGCCATGAAAAAGGGACGGGTCATGGAGATCCCCGGCATCCAGTACAAGCTCCTTCCCCAGCTCACACGTTTCTCGCCGCGAGCGGCCATCCGTTCGGTGGTGCGCTTTCTGCAGACCCCCTGACCCCGCGCGTCCGTGGACCTCAGCTACAGCGCCGAGTACGAGTCCTTCCGGGGGGAGGTCCGCGCCTTCCTGGCGGCCAACTGGACCGACGAGGACCGCGCCCGACACGACACCGACGACGTTATCGTCGGCAGCATCAGCAAGCCGGGCTCTCGTGTGACCGAGCTAAGGCTGGCCGCCATCGAGGCCGGCCTCTTTTACCGGGGCGTGCCGCGCCGTTGGGGCGGCGGCGAGCAGCCGTTCGACCCGCTCAGGTCCAAGATCATACGCGAAGAGTTCAAGGCCGCCGGCGCGCCGCGTGAGATGGTCGGCCAGGGGCCCTCGATGCTCGTGCCCACCCTGCTCGAACACGGCACCGATGAGCAGAAGGAAAAGTTGGTGCGCGCCACATTGCTCGGCGAGATCCTCTGGTGCCAGGGATACAGCGAGCCCGGCGCCGGTAGTGACCTCGCATCGCTCAGAACAAGGGCGGAGCTCGACGGGGAGCACTGGGTGGTCAACGGGCAAAAGATATGGACCTCGAACGCCGACCAGGCCGAATGGATGTTCTGCCTGGTACGCACCGAACCGGACAGGCCGCGCCACGACGGCATCAGTTATCTGCTCATCGAGATGAACAGCCCAGGCATCGACGTGCGCCCGCTGCGCCAGATCACGGGGGAGGCCGACTTCAACGAGGTTTTTTTCGACAACGTGCGCGTGCCCGCGGGCCCCATTGTCGGCGAGCGCGGCCAGGGCTCGATCGTCAGCCGTTCCACCCTCAAGCACGTTCGCGAGGATACCGCCGCCACCGAGATCAACCGTCGCTCGATGGACGGCCTCGTGTTCATTGCCTCCGCGCTGGAGCGCAACGGCAAGCCGGCCATCAAGGATCCTGTGATACGCGACCGTCTCGTCGAGCTCGAATCGCGACTGCTCGCCCACGAGTACCATTCGATGCGTCTGCTGACGATGCAGTCCAAAGGGCAGGAGCCCGGTCTGGCCGCGATTGTTCCCAAACTTGCCGGGACCCAACTGACCTACGACATGGGAAAGACCGCCATGGACATCATGGCCTCGGCCGGCACTCTGGCGCCCGGGGAAGAGAGCGCACCGGCGGGTGGGATGTTCGTCACCGCCTACTACTGGGCTCTCGGGGTGCTCATTGCCGGCGGTACCGCCAACATACAGCGCAACATCATCGCCGAGCGCGGACTCGGCATGCCGCGGGACCCCGCCCAGGCCCGTCCGGGTTCCGCAAAGCCGTGAGGTTCGAAGGTGGATTTCGGGCTTAGCGAAGAACAGACGCTGCTGGCCGACACCATCGGCCGCTATCTGGCCGACACCTGCCCGACCACCCGTGTGCGCGAGATAATGGAGGGTGAGAGCGGCCACGACGGCGACCTTTGGGCCGGCCTGGTCGAGATCGGGCTTGCCGGCCCCATCGTTCCGGTCGTCCACGGCGGCATGGGCGGCGAGATGCTCGATCTTGCCGTGGCCGCCGAGGAACTCGGCTATGCGGCCACGCCCGGGCCGTTCCTGGCGGTGTCGATGGCGGCGGCGGCCCTTGGTGCGGCCGATGACGAGCAAGCGGCCGCCCGTTTGTTGCCCCGCATAGCTGACGGCAGCGCGATCGTAACGGTCGCCATCGCCGAGGACGGCGAACGTTGGGATGCCGGCGAGATGCGGGCCACGGTCGAGGACGGGCGGCTCAGCGGCGGCAAAACCCTCGTGCCCTATGCTTCGATCGCCGATCATATGCTCGTGGCCGCAAACGGCACGGACGGGCCGGGACTGTACCTGGTCGAACGCGAGGCGGCCGGCGTGAGCTGCCGGTCGCTCAAGGTCAACGACCTGACGCGCCGGCTCGATGCCGTCAAGTTCGACGCTGTTCCCGCGCTGCGCATCGCCGGGGCGGCTGCTTTCGAGCGCATGCGCGATACCGGGTTGGTGCTGCTGGCCGCCGACGCTTACGGAGGCGCGCGCCGTTGTCTCGAGATGGCGCGCGATTACGCCCTCGAGCGCGAACAGTTCGGGCAGGTTATAGGCGCCTTTCAGGCCGTAAAACACCAACTGGCCAACCTGGTCTCCGAGGTCGAACCATCGCTGTCGCTGTACTGGCACGCCGCGCACGCGCTCGACCGCGGTGCCGGTGACGCCTCACGCCAGGCGGCCTTGGCCAAGGCCAGGCTAACGGACGTGTTCGACCGCGCCGCGCGCGATTCCACCGAACTCCACGGCGGTATCGGTTTCACCTGGGAGTACGATCTTCAGTTGTGGTTCCGCCGGTCGATGTTCGACCGCAGCTTCCTCGGCGATGCCGGCCGCCACCGCCAGCGGGCCGCCGACATGGCCGGCTGGTAAGCTCGACCGGCCTTCTAGATCTCGCGCCCGGCCATGTGGCCGTCGAAGATGGCACGGTCGACGAAGCGCGCGGCCACGGCGTCGCCCACGCGTACGACCTCGGGCACGCGTTCGCGGAGTCCGAAATAAAGATCGTCTGCGGGAAGCCCGTGCGTGCGGACCACCACTGTGTCGACGCCGCTTATGATCTCGGGCCGACCCGAGAGCAGGTCGACCACGGTGGCCTCGTGTTCCCCGATGGCCGCCAACGCGCTTGTCGGCCGCCACGCGACACCGGCCGACACCGCGCGCGGCAGGGCGTTGGCCATAGTCTCGGCGTCGAGCAGCATTGGGCTGGCAAGCGGCATGACCAGGGTTACCTCGCGTCCCTGAGCGGCCAGCAGTTCGCCGAGGCCGAGCCCCTCGATGTGACCGACCACATCGAGAATGACGATACGGTGGCCGAGCTCGAAGGGGTCGTCGCTTTCCGTTGCCAGCGCTGCGAGCAGCGCGCGTTCGTGGTCGATCACGAAGGCGCGCTCCGACCCCGGCACCGGCATCTGGTGCCACTTGGCCCGTCCCTCGACCGTTGCCCGTGCGCCAGTGGCCACCACCACCGCATCGGGCGACATGGCCAGGACCGCATCGGCGCCGGCCCGCGTCGACAAGCGCATGTCGACGCCCCGTCTCTCGCACTCGGCTGTGCGCCAGTCGGCGAAGTCGCTCAGTTCGCCGCGACCGGGAAGACGCTCGGCCAAGCGGACCTTGCCGCCGGTCTTGTCGCTCTGTTCGAGAAGGATCACCTCATGCCCGCGCGCGGCGGCCACCCAGGCGGCTTCGAGGCCGGCGGGTCCGGCGCCGACCACCACGACGCGTTTCTTCGTGGAAGCGGGTTCGAGTTCGCCGAGTTCCCGCTCGCGTCCGACCGACGGGTTCTGGACGCAGGTGACCGGCAGGCCCTGCAATAGGTTGCCGTAGCAACCCTGGTTGGAACCGGTGCAAAGCCGGATCTCCTCGTTGTGGCCGGCTTTGGCCTTGGCCGCCCAGTCGGGATCGGCGATGAGCGCCCTGACGAGGGTTACCGCATCGGCCTTGCCTGCGGACAGTATCCCTTCGGCCTCGGCCGGTGTGAGTATGCGGTGCACCGCGAAGACCGGCGTATCCGAGAGCGCGGCGCGCACACGCGCCGTGGCCGGTACTCCGAAGAGGTGGGGCGCGTACAGCGGCCTGACCATTCCTATGCCCGAGAGGCCCACGCTGACATCGACAAAATCAACGAGTCCGAGTTCCTCGAAGCGGGCGGCGATCTCGGCGGCCTCCTCCGGTCCTATGCCCGCCTTGCCCCGTTCCTCGTCGCCCACCAACCGGACACCCACCGCCTTGGCGGTGCCGACGGCCTCGCGCACGGCCTCGAGCACCTCCACGGCGAATCGCATGCGGCCGGTGAGATCGCCGCCGTAAGCGTCGGTTCTCAGGTTACTTTTTGGCGAGAGGAACTCGTGGATGAGGTAGCCGTGGGCCGCATGTATCTCGACGCCGTCGAAGCCGCCGGCAACCGCGTTGCGCGCCGAGGTGGCGAAATGTTCCACGAGTTCGCGTATCTCGCCGGTCTCGAGCGGTTTCGGTGCTTCGTTGTAATTGGCCACGTGGGAAGGCGCCCACACGGGCAGCTTGGACCAGTCGCCGCGATTGACCCCGCCGTTGTGCGCCAGTTGCAGGAAGACCGCGGCGCCCTCGGCGTGGACCTGCCGCGTGAGCCGCTCGAAGTGCGGCACGGCCGCGTCCTTCCAGGCCGCCGCGTTGTTGCTCATCTGGTAGGCCGTGGTCGGGTGGACCTGGGCCTGGCCGGCGATGACCAGGCCGGCCCCGCCACGGGCGCGGCGAGCCAGGTAGCGGCCTAGCCTGGCGCCGTAGTAACCCGGTTCACCGGTCTGCCCGGCCGGTTCGGTGAACATGGTGAAGTGGGCGCCGAAAACGACGCGGTTGGCTATGCGCACAGGCCCGATGTCCAGCGGTGAGAAGAGCTTGGGGTAGTTCAAGGCGCTCCCTGTTTGTCGCCCGCCGTTGTAGCAAGCGGCCGGCGGAAATACGATACTGGCCCCATGACGGAGCCAGGCTCTGCCGGTTCGCCGCTACGCACGCTGTTCGAGTGGACCGTTTTCCCGGTCATAGCCGGTGGCGGGACGCTGCTTGCCATCGAGGCCATCAAGGCCGGCCGCGGACCGCTGGCGGTCTACGTCGTCGTACAGGGCGTGGCCGTGATAAGCGTGGCCGTTCTCGAGCGCTTCATTCCGTACTCCCGCAAGTGGCTCGAGCACCACGGCGACATACCGGCCGACGCCGGTCATTCCGTGGTATCGGCGGTCCTGTTCCCCGAGCTGCTCAAGCCTTTCATCTACGCTGCTGGCATTGCCACCGCTGCGTGGCTGGCCGCCCGTCTAGGCACAGGGGTCTGGCCGCAGTCCTGGCCGCTCTCAGCCCAGCTCGCGCTGGCCTTGGTGGCCGGCGAGTTCGGCCAGTACTGGGTGCACCGCCTCGAACACGAGCAAGCATGGCTGTGGCGCTTCCACGCAACTCACCACAGCGCGCCGCGGCTTTACTGGCTCAACGCTGGCCGCTTTCACCCGGTCGATTACCTGTTGTTGTTCGTGGCCTGGTACTGGGTGCTGATAGCGCTGGGCGCAGGCATAGAGGTGATCGCGCTATTTTCCTGGTTCACGGCCATCCATGGCATCTTCCAGCACTGTAACCTGCCTATAAAGCTGGGGCCGCTCAATTGGGTCTTTTCCATGACCGAACTGCACCGCTGGCATCACTCGCGTACGGTCGAGGAATCCAACGCCAACTACGGCGCAACCATTATCGTGTGGGACATCGTCTTCGGCACGCGCTACCTGCCGCGCGACCGTAAACCGCCCGAAGAGATAGGCATTGCCGACCTTCCTGACTTCCCCGGGGGCTACTTCGCCCAGCTGTTGTCGCCCTTCCGCTGGGCGCGCGTTGTGCGCGAGTCGCGCGGCCCGGCCTAGGCCGCCCGCCGGTGCCAGGGGTGCGCGCGCGGGAGCCAGCGCGGCACGTTCTGCTTGTAGGCCAGGTAGTCGCGCCCGAAGCGGCGCATCAGGCCCGGTTCTTCGAGCAGCGGGATATAGACGGCGTTCATGGCGACGAACAGGCCCAGCCAGACGAACAGGGCGGCTGAACCGAACAGTACCGCCTCGCCTGTCAGTACCGCGAACACGCCCGAGATCATCGGGTTGCGTACCCGGCGGTAGGGGCCGCGTATGACGAGTTTGGTGGCCGGGTCCCAGGGCGCAAGTGTTCCGTGCCCCGTGGCGCGCATCAGCGATATGGTGCGGGCCATGAGTTGGACGCCGTAGCCGAGCAGCCCGAGGCCTAGGAACAGGGGTGCGAGCGCGGCCGCGCCCGGCAGCGTCCAGCCCGGGGTCGAGTCGAAGGAGCGCAGTAGTAGCGCGGGAACGGCAACGGTGACGGTGCCGGGCAGGATAAGGACCGCGAGCAGGGCGCGCCAGACCGGCGGCGAGGGGGCTCGGTCGGCCATGGGGTGATTATAATGGTCGGGTGCCGCTCGTGGCCAACCAGTCGGCGACCTCGCGGGCCGTTTCGTCCGGCAGGCCGGCGTAGGCGGCCGCCAGACGCTCCCTGGCGCCGGCGTCCATCGCGCAGCGGCCCCGTTCCTGGAAGGACCTGGCGTCCTCGGCCAGGCGTTCGGCCAACCCCGCCGAGCACAAGCGGGCCAGGGCCGCGCGAAAGGAAACTTGCGGGTCATAGGCCCGGCCCTGGCGGTAGCGGTCGGCCAGCGTTGCCAGCGGGATACGCGATAGTCGAGCTTGCAGCATCGGGTTAACCGCGTGGCCGGCCACGAGGTCGGCGAGGCCGGCGTCCGCTTTGCCGAAGCCGCGCAGGTGTAGGAAGTCTGCGCGCGCTACGTCGTTGACGGGGTAATTGTCCCAGAGAAAGGGACGCCGCCCGATGCGACCGGCGACCTCGCGCAGGTGCCCGGGGGGATAGTCGGCCGACATGACCGACTGCCCTGTCCAAAAGATGTCCGTGTCGGGGTCGAGCAGCCGGCCGAGTTCCTCGAGGTAGCCGTCGGGCCGGCGGCCGAAGACCTCATCGAGCAGCGGGTCGTCGCTGTAGTAGGTCGGGCAGACCAGCAGGCGCGCTGGTGCCGCGGCCTCGGCAAGGCGAGCTACGATCTCGACCTGTTTGTCGACCAGGTCCTCCACGTCGCCCCGCATGTCGTCGAAGAGTATCGCCAGCAGGTCGAGGCCCATGTCGCGCAGTCTCCCGGCCTTGGCTGCGAGCGCGGGACCGACCAGGCTGATGTCTTCCTGCCAGGCCCCGGCGGGGCTCAGCCCCATCCCCCAGGCCAGTCCCGCGTCGCGGTAGCTCTGGGCTGTCCGTAGCAATTGCCGAAGCTCGTTGCCGGTCCAGTCCGAGCGCCAGTCATCTCGCAGGAAGGGGTCGTTCTTGGGGGCGTAGATGTAGAACCGGTAGCCCTGTTCGGCCAAGAATGGCGCCAGGCTACGGCGGGCTTCCCAGCGCCAGGGAGGTCCGTAAAACCCCTCTATCAATCCGTAGTTCAAAGGTGACGCTCCGCTGCTATCCTAGGCTTGCTGTCCTCGGCCGGCTACTGGACCAAGGTCCGAGTTGTACAGCCGGTGCCTGCAAGGTTAGCCTCGAAACTGACATGAAGGCCCTCACCACGCTGCTGCTCTTACTTGTCTGCCTGGGCTCGCCCGTGGCCGTCGCGGCCGGCTCGACCGACGTGGCCGCGGCCGATGATCTCTGCCTCTCCACCGACGACCCCTGTATCGTCAACGACACCTATACGGTCTTGGACGGCAGTACCCTCGACTTCGGCAGCAGGCAGCTGCGCATCTCCAGCGGCGGTCAACTCGACATAGGCGCGGGCACGGTGACCATACTGTGCGGGGGCTTGCTCGTCGACAGTACCAATGGTGTGGCCATCAAGGCCAGCGGCGATGATTTCAGCGGCGGCGAGCTTACCGTGCGGGCCAGCCGCACCTGCGAAAACGACGACACTCAGACCTGTCTCGAGCACGTCGAATGCACCGGCGACTGCACCGGCGGGGACGGCACCATATCCCTGGGGGCCAAGATCACGGGCAGCAACGAGGAGATGCCGGCCACAATCACGCTATATGCTGCCGGCGACATCACCATCGACAAGAAGATCACACTTGCCGGGACCACATCCGATTCGGACGGAGGCGAGCTCGACATCGAATCCTATCTCGGCTCCGTCACCATCAGCGCCGTCATCGACGTGACCTCGGGCGGGGATTCCACCGGCGGCGAGGTCACCATAACCGCCAGCGACGATGTCACGGTTGGCAGTGAGATCGACGCGTCGGGGGGGGATTTCGGCGGCGGCGAGGTCACCATAACGGCGGATGATGATGTGAACATCAGCGCCGACATCAACGTCAGTTCGAGCACCGGTGGAGGCGATGGGGGCAGCTTGACGGTGACCGCGGGCGGCGACATATCCATGAGTTCGTCGGGCTCCGGCAACATCGTTGTCCAGGCCAACGGCAATACATCGAGTGACAATTTTTCCGGAGACGGCGGCTGGCTTACCTTCACGGCAAGCGGCGACATGGCGATTGCGTCGACCGCTCGCTTGCGTACCAACGGTCCGGCGCCCGACGGGGGCGGGGGCATGGTCGAGCTCACGGCATCGGGCGACATCTCCGTGGCCGGAAGGGTCACTGCGCTCGGCAAAGGGAATAGCGGTTATGGCGGAGACGTCGACATCGCCGCGCAAGGGTCGATAAGCGTCTTGAGTACCGGCGAGATAGACGCCACGGGCAAGGGTAGTGCCGGGACCATCGGGCTGCTGGCAACGGGGGCCATAGATTTTGCCGGTGAGGCCGATGCGTCCTCGTCGAGCACCGGGTTGGGCGGCGCCATCAGTCTGACGGCCGGTACCAGCATAGAGCTTTCCGGCGACCTCCTCGTCGACGGCAGTCCCTCGGGAACCACCAATGGCACCACCGACCTGTCGGCCTGCGATGTCACGCTGGCTTCGGGTGCGTTGATCGATAACGAGGGCTCCTACGGCAAGAACAGTATAACCGCCGCCGATTCGATCACGGCAGCCTCGGGCTCGGAGGTGTTCGCAGACAGCAGCAGCGGCACGAACCTGTTCACATACGGTGCCCCCGGCAACACGCCTTCGCTGCTCGGCACCGTAAGCCCCGCCGCTTCGCTGGTGCTGAGCGACACTCTGATCAGCTGCAGCACCGAGGCGCCCGCCACCACCACAACCACCACAACGACCAGCGAGTCTACGACGACGACTATCAGTTCGGGCGGGGAGTGCGGGGATGTGACGGGCGATAGCCAAGTAATGGTCGGGGATGCACTCGCCATCCTCAAGGCGGCCGTCGGCATCACGGTAACCATAGTCTGTGATGAAGACCAGGTGGGTTATTGCGGGGATGTGACCGGCGACTGCGATATAACGGTCTCCGATGCGCTGGCCATCCTCAAGACGGCGGTCGGCATCACGGTAACCATGGACTGCACCGTGACCTGCCCCGCTGGCACCTAACGGTATAATCGGTATCCGATGTCACGGGCTTGGGGCTATATATTCGTGTTCGTGGTCATTGCCGTAGGGGCCGGGTCGCTGTTGTTGCCCATGCCCGAAACAGTGATCTCCCCGACACCCGCGGCCAAAAAGAGCACGCCCTCGGCCTCGCGCAAGGCTCCCCCCCTGTCTGCTTCCCGCGCCAAACCCGGCGTTTTGCCCAAGGCGTCGAAGGCGGCGAAACCGGCCACCCCCGCCTTGCCCAAGACCTTTCCGATGGACGACACCACTCGCTCGCGCCAGCTGGTCAAGCCCAAACCCAAGGGCTGACATCGGGGCTTGTCCCCGACCCCTCTCTCTAGCTAGGCTATAGGGATAGGCTGGCCCTGTTGCCCCCCGGCCACACGGGCCCTGTCCGCCCGCAGCCCTATGGTAGAACACGTTCGCAGATCGCCGAGCCTGTTGCTCTCGGCGCTGATGTTGCTGGCCTGGGCGGCGCCCGCGGCGGCAGCCGAGGTCAGCTCAGCCGACGACATATGTGCGGCCAACGCCGACCCCTGCGTCATCGACTCCAACCTGACGGTTGCGAGCGGCTCGACCCTGGATTTCGGGGCCCGTGACGTCGAGATAACAGGGGCGGGGCGTCTGAGCCCCGACGGAGGTTTGGTCACTCTCCTGTGTGGGAACCTTTCGGCGACAGGCGGCAGCAAGAAGGTAGCGATCAAGCTCCTGGACGGAGCCTCTCTCACCATTAAGGCCCGGCGCAGCTGTTCGTTCGATGCTACCGCCGCCTGTCTGACAGATGACGATTGTGCCGGCTGGACCGTGTGCAACGTCGGAACCGGAAGCATCGACCTCAACGCCAAGGTCGTGGGGCAGCAGGAATATCCCGGGAGTCTGAGAATGGACGCCGCGGACGACATCACGGTTGGCCAGACCATCAACCTTTCGGGCACCGAACCCGACTCGGACGGTGGCGACCTGGACCTCACGGCCAAGGCGGGGAACGTGACGGTCAGCGGCGACATAGACCTCACCTCGGGGGGTAACGGGATGGGGGGCGTCATCACCGTTAACGCGGGGGGCGATTTCGCGGTCTACGACGAGATCGATGCGCGCGGCGGGGACGGCGATGGCGGGTCGATCTACGTGACCGTCGGCGGGGATGTGTTGATAGACGCCGATCTCAAGATGAACTCGCGCGCGGGGGCCGGCGACGGCGGCGACATCGACATCACTGCCGACGGCAACGTCGTCGTCGGTGCCGACGACAGCACCGCGGTGGTCATCGATGGCGACGGGATGGGCCCCACCGATTTTGGCGGCGGTTCGGGCAGCGACGTGGCCCTGCTCGCCGACGGCAACATCGTGGTCGGCAAGAGCGCGCTCATTCAAACAAACGGAGCCACTCCGGACGGGGATGGCGGCTATATCGATCTGACGGCCGGCGGCGACATCACTCTGGGCGGTACCATCGAGGCCCGCGCCCGGGGTAGCGAAGGGAGCGGGGGCGAGGTGTGGATGGATGCCGGTGGCGATATCACGATCGAGAGCACCGGCGAGCTTACGACCACAGCCAAGGACGACGGAGGCGATATCTGGCTGGAATCAGATGGCGCTCTCGTGCTCGCCGGCGCGGCCACATCCACAGGCGGAAGCGATAGCATGGGCGGCGACATGATGCTCGACGCCGGCACCGATGCGTCCATAAGCGGGACACTCAAGACCAATGTGGGCGGCAGTATATCTATCGACGTTGGTACCGATGTCTCCATAAGCGGTTCGCTCGCGAGCAAGAGTTCCGAGCCCGGCGACATCGAGGTCTCGGCCTGCCGGGTCTCCCTGTCGAGCGGCGCGAGCATCGAGGCCAAAGGCGGTGCCGCCACCAACTTGTTCACGATCGGCGAGAGCATGACGGTCGCAAGCGGAGCCACGGTCAAGGCCAACCAGAACTCGGGCGTGAACAGCATCGTCTATCGTGACCAGTACAAGCCGCCTGTCATCGAAGGGAGCGTGACCCCGGCGGCCACCCTCACGGTCAACCCCAGCCTTGCCGGATGCCCGGTATGCGGGAACTCGGAGGTCGATTACGGCGAGACTTGCGACGATGGCGGTACTGTGGGCGGCGACGGGTGCGCTTCGACCTGCCAGCATGATGCATGCGTCGCCGCTACGTCCGGATATCCGACCGTTCCTGTCTGTGATGATGGCGACCCCTGTACCAATGACTCTTGCGGCCGTAGCAGCGGGCAATGCTCCAATCTGATCGACTGCACGATAAGCGGGTGTTCGTCGCACAGCGACTGTATGGTCCCCACGACGACAACGACAACGACCACGACGACGACCACCACCACCACGGTTGACCCTGGGGGCACTACCACCAGCACGACCTCCAGTTCGACGAGCAGTTCGTCGACCACTACAAGCACGACCACCACGACGACCACGACCAGCTCGACCAGCACGACCACCCTACCGCCCGCCGCGGACGACGAATGTCCGGGCGTGGCGATGGTCGAGTTCTTTGCTGCAAGCGGCGGGGCATGCACGGACGATGACGATTGCGGTCCGGGTAGCTGTCAGGGCGGGTATTGTCAGACCCAGACACGGCTCGACGCCGGCAGCACAGGCGTCCAGCACGGTGGCGACGTCAACGACCGGAGCACCTTGCATGTCGCCCTCGACTGCGCCGGGAACTTCCCTTGCGGCGTCTGCGACATAGACGGGATAGACGGCGGGACCGGCGCGAGTTGCCGTTGTGCGGCCGACAACCGCAAGGTCTGTGACCGTGCGCTCAAGAACGACTACAACGATTGCGGGAACTATAGCGACCGTGCCTGCAACTGCTATCTGGGACCGCCGTTGCCGCTGTCCGCGGGAAACACACCGGTTTGTGTCGTAAACCGTTTGGCCCGGGACATCTCGGGCACGGTCGATGTCGATCTTGGGCGGGCCGAGGTCGAACTGTCGCTACGGAGCCGGGTGTTTCTCGGCGCCTCGGTGATCCAGCCATGTGCGTACTGTTCGGGTGACCCGACGGCGGGCGACGGTCTTCGCCAGGGCCTTTGTGTGGGCGGCGACAACGACGGGCAGAGTTGCGACGGCGGCGCCGACAACAGCAGCTTCCCTGCTCCCGGGGGAGGGTTCCACAGTCTTGATTGCATGCCGACCGCTGGAAAGAATGTATCGGGTGAGGGTCTGCGCATAGACCTCACGCACACGACCGGTTCCAGCGAGCTCGGTCACGGTCTCAACTGCGGCTTCCCCTTTATCGGCCACACCTGCGCGTGCCGCACCTGCAGCTACGATACGAGCATACCGTGTTCGAGCACGGCCGATTGCAGCGCCGCGTATGCCGGCAGCTGCACCTCGCTCGGAACGGGCATCAACACGGGTCGCAACTCTTGCAGCGGTTCGCAATGCGAGGCCATCGATAGCGGCGGGGTCCTGGCACAGTGCGCGACCGGACCGGATGACAAGTTCTGCAACGGCATATTGCGCGCCGACGGCGAGGGGTTCCTTGCCTGCACTTCGGCTACGGACTGTTCGGCGGCGACCATCGGCATCGATGCCGGGGACTGCACCCTCTCGCGCCGCAGACCCTGCTTCCTCGCCACCATCGTGGCCGGCGGCCAAGCGGACCCGTATTTCCCCCTCTTTGGCGCCGCCTTTTGCGTACCCCCCACTACGAACGCGGGGATCAACGGTGTTGCCGGTCTTCCCGGCCCCGTCCGCACGCTCACCCAGGCGGAACTCGAGCTTCGCTGCGCCAACAGTCCGAACACGGTCTACCTGCCGGCCCGCGGCGGATGTGCAGGCAGCCTTGTTTCGACCACGACCATACCGGTGACCCCCGTCTCGACCACCATGACGACCCCCGTCTCGACCACCATGACGACCACCGTCTCGACCACCACGACGCCGGCGACCACCGTGCCCGCAACCACTGCCACCGTGCCGGCTGGCAGCTACGAGCTGACCTTCCAGCTTGATGACCCCGTGACCGTCGGGGCGCTCAGTTTCACTATTGGCTACAGCGATGCCGCCGGTGGTTTCGACGGCGAGGGCGACGCGGTCGAGTGTGCTGTTGCCGACGCGCTGTTGCCGCCCGCGATCGTCGCGTTCAACGACCTCGAGAGCAGCTCAACGCTGACAGTGGGAATTCTCAACACGTCGGGCCTCGAAGGTCCGGGCGAGCTGGTAACCTGCAGCTTCACGAGCGCAAACGAATCTGTCCTGCAAATCACGGTGACCGATGCTTCGACTCCCGCGGGAGTTGCGCTGTCGCCCGCACCAACGGTGAGCATGGTCGAGCTATCTGCCGGTCTCTGCGGCGATGTCACGGGCGACAGTTCGATCTCGGTGACCGACGCGCTGATGATACTGAAAACCGCCGTTGGGATCAGCGTCGACCTGATCTGTGCTTCCACCAGCGCTCTTTGCGGTGACGTTAACGACGACGGTTCGGTCTCGGTGACCGATGCGTTGTTGGTACTGAAAGCCGCCGTTGGTATTTCCGTGACCCTCATTTGCAGTTGAGGGTTCGCCAGCCGATGGCCGAGGCCCTGAGGCAGGCCCGCTTGGCGGCCGAAGCGGGCGAGGTGCCGGTCGGGGCCGTCCTCGTCGTCGACGGCAAGGAGCTTGCAGCCGGCTTCAACCGCACACTTGCCGATAGTGACCCTACCGCGCACGCCGAGATCGTCGTGCTTCGCGAAGCGGCCCGGCGTCTCGGCAACCACAGGACCGGCGGCAGGCTCTACGTGACCCTCGAGCCCTGCATCATGTGTATGGGTGCCATGGTGCAGGCGCGCATCGAAGGGCTGGTATTCGCCGTCCGCGACCCCAAGGCCGGCGCGGCAGTGTCGTTATACACGGTCGCCGGTGACGGGCGCCTCAACCATCGTTTCGACGTGGCCGAAGGACCGGGGGCGGAGGATTCGGCCGCCCTGTTGCGTGAGTTCTTCGAGCAGCGCCGCTGACCGGCTGGCTTGCCTCCGTCCCTGGGCGCCGCTTAAATCCGCTGGCTGTTTGTTACGGAGAGGTGTCCGAGTCCGGTTGAAGGAGCACGACTCGAAATCGTGTGACCCTTCGGGGTCCGTGGGTTCGAATCCCACCCTCTCCGCCACAGCTAGCGCTGCCGGTACTGCGAGGCGGTCACGCCGGTCCAGCGTTTAAAGGCCCGCCGGAAACTGGCCGGGTTCTCGTAGCCGCACAGGTAGGCTGCGTCCTCGATAGTGATCTCCGGCCGCCTGAACAGGTCGCGGGCCAACTCCAGGCGGGTCTCATCTACGAGCTGTTGGTAACTGCTGCCGGCGGCGGCCAGCCTCCGTTTCATGCCGCTTGCACTCATGGCGAGCCGGCGGGCGACCTCGTTGAGGCTGAGCGGTTTGCCGGGCCGCCGGACTATCACGGCGCGCACCTTGTCGAGGAAGTTTTCCTCGTCGTAGCGGCGCGCGGCCACGATCTCCTCGCATTGTTCGGCCAGGAGCCGCTCGGCCGCCGGGTCTGCGCCGGGGGGGCGGAAGCTGAGGAGTTCGGCCGAGACCAGCAGGGCATTCTCCACGCAGCCGAAGACCACAGGACAACCGTAGGCTTTCTCGTAGGCCGTGACGTTGGCGGGTCGGTCGATAGCGAAACGGGTCTCCGAGAGGGGGAATCTGCCGTGGGTCGTCGTGCGCATGATGCTCACTATCGCCGCCATGGTGAAGTCAACGACGTAACGGTAGACGGCAGGGGAGAACTCGTATGGCGTCGTGGGCAGGAGCTTCACGTCAGTGCCCTCCCCGGCGTAGTCGAGTTTCATCATCGTTCCCGTCATGGAAAAGTAGCGCACGGCGAAGTCCCTCGAGTTTTGAAGCTGGCTGTTGGTAAGAAGCGCGTAGCCGAACAGGCCGTACTCGGGAGGGCGCACGGTACGGCCGATCCGGAGGCCGAGATCGGGTTCACCGCTGAGTTCTAGGCAGTTATGGATGAGGCGCACATAGTCGCTCACATACCCCCGGCCCTGGTCGAGTTCCGCGAACTGAAAGTTCACGTCTTTGCATATGTCGTGACAGTCGAAGCCGCGTTCACGCATGCGGCCGAACAGAATCTTCGCGCTCTCGGGCGCTACCGTATCATCGGTTCGTGCGGCCGGGGTGGCCGGAGTCGAGCGCTGGACGGCGCTGCTCACGCGGCAGCCTCCGCGTGCCGCCTGCGCAGTTCGCGCGGCGACATCCCGGTCCAACGCCGGCAGGCCTTTCGGAAGTTGGCGGTTTCAGCGTAGCCGAGTACGCGGCTGATTGCGGCCACGCTCTGGTCGGTCTGTTCCAGATACTCCATGGCCAGTCCCTGGAGGGCTTCATCGACGATCTCACGGACCGAGGTGCCGCGGGCGTTGAGATAGCGCCTGAGCTGTCTCTCGCCGATTCCGATCAGGTCCGTAATACGGTCCGCGCTCGAGTAAACGCGCGGGTCCGCGATAACCGCCTGACAGATCGTGCTGCGTATGTCGGTGTCAAGGCCGCCACCGTCCTGGCCGCTGGCGGCCAAGGGGTCATAACCGATGACCGCCATTTCCAGGATGGGCCGCGGGACGAGAAACTCGGCCCGGTCGTGGTCGAAACTGACCGAGCAGCCGCAGAAGTCTTCGTAGGCGCGCGCGTCCTCGGGCCGCTGGTACGGCAAGCGTAGGTGCAGCGGTGCGGCGTCCATGTTGCCCGACACCAGTCGCACCTGGGCTATGATCTCGGCAACCCAGGCATCGCTGCAGTAACGCGTGGCCGTTCCGAGCCGGAACCGGGGGTAGCCGCGCAGCGTGAGCGTGTGCTCCTCGAAGCGGAATACGGCGCGTATGAGCGTCTGGGCCAGAAACTCGTAGTTCTGGCTCATTGCCAGGATCTCTCCGACACTACGGCAGGACGAGGCCATCAGCAGGCCCGCCACCCCGTAGTCGGCGATGCTGTCGCGCTGGCCCACCACCAGGCCGAGAGAGCCGCGGCCGGACAGCTCAAGGGCGCGACGCACTATGTGCCGGAAACGCGGGACGGTTACCGAGGCGTAGGGTCCGTGGAGACGCTCGGGCGTGAGGCCATAGAGCCCGAGTAGCTCGGTACTGTCGACGCCCGTGGCCTCGAGGCCGGTGACCAGGTTGCGCAGGTGTCTCATCGGCACGAAAGACCAGGGCTCCTGCTCGCTTGCTACTCTATCCTCTGTGACCACTATGATACATCCTTGACGCTACGGGTACCCCCCCCCTCAGGACCGAAAATGCCCCCTTTTTGGCCTCTCTAGCAAGCGTCCTAGGCTCTTAGTCGCGGTAGACTAGGGCTTGTGCGAAGGATTGCACGCAGTTGTGCGCTACTGGGGTTTCTTTCGATGGTCTCGCTGGCCGCTGCGGCCCCGGCCGCGGCCTGGACCTTTTACGAGGGCAAGTGCCGCGCCGAGATCTCCAAGACCCTGGCCAAGTACAGCTCCACCCAGTTCAAGAACATCGGAAAATGTCACCGCCTGCGTAACAGGCGCCAGCTTCCGGAGGCGTGGGACTGCAACGACCCAGCAACCGCCGACCGTGAAGGTAAGGGCGAGCGAGCTGCTATAAGACTCCGCAGGGCTATAGGGGGCACTGCCGACCGCTGCCATCACAAGATCAGCGGGGAGTCCTTCGACACCGTCCTGGCCAACTTCACGCGTTGCCCCTCACCGGCTGCCGAGACCGATGATGGCGGCGCGACCACGGGCATCGACAGCTTCGCCGAGCTGGCCGACTGCCTACTTGCACTCGGCGACGGTCTAGTCTCGCAGCTTGGCGGGAGCCTGCTCGGTACGCCAGTGCCGACGGAGGCTCGTCCGGGGGCCCGGCGCTGTCATTGGATGATCGCCAAGATGACAGGGAAATACCTCAACACCGTGCAGCACGTACGCGGCCGAGCGCAAGCGAAGGCGGATCGCTCGGGGGTGCACGAGGTGTACGGTCAGGTCGGGGCCGACCTTAACCGGAAGATCAACAAGGCCGAAGCAAAGCTCGCCGGTGCCATATACAAGAAATGCGGGCGCTTCCCGCTGGAGGACCTCGACGACATCCAGTCCTGCGCCGACGACAGCGAGGGGCTTGCCGAGTGCGTGGTCGAGATAGCCCGGCGCAGCGGCCGCGGTCTGGCCGCGCTCGGGTTCGAGCTGCCCGAGCACTGCCCTAGCCGGGCCCTCCTGACGGCGCGGGCCGGAATCGGCGATGAGATCACGGCCACCCGCCTCGACGTCGGCTTCACGGGCCTGGCCCACGGCATGGACATCATGGACGGCATTGTAAGCGCGGTTAGCCTCGACTGTGACCCCGACTGCGGCGATTGTGAGGTGAGCCAGGACCCACTCCGAAACCTTCCGACCGGTTTCTGTCGTTGCGAAGCGAACCCCACGGTTAAGTGCGACGTGATAGCCGGCCCCGACGCCGACGATTGCGGGGGCGGGATGTGCCGCTGCATGTTCGGGCCACCGCTGGCCATCGCTGCCGGGGGTGTTCCTGTCTGTGTGGTCAACGAGCTTCAGGGCGACCTGGAGGGAACGGCCGATGCCGGGACCGGGGAGGCCACGGTCTCGGTGGGCCTGCGCTCGAAGGTGCACCTCGGCATCGCTGGGCTGCAGCCATGTCCCATCTGCGAGGGGGATGGTGTCATCAACGACGGCATGGACGGCGGTGTCTGCAATGGAGGGCCGCGCGACGGGCTCCCCTGTGACGCGAACGCCACCGATCTGACCTTCGGCGCCGTCAGCTACGAGTGCCTGCCCGAACCCGGCAGCGGGGTCACCGGCAGCGGACTGGTGCTGTCGATGACGATGACCAGTGACGTTTCATCATTGCCCTTCGGCACGACCTGCGATGCGCCGGCCGACACGATGCAGTGTGCCTGCGCGGTATGCTCGGGCGACAGTTCGCTTGCCTGCAACGACGACGAGACATGCAAGGAGGTCGAGGCCGGCGACTGCACGAGCAGCGGGGGCGGCGCCGTTCGCTTTCCCAACCAGTGCGGTGACGGGGTCTGTCTCGATCAGGGCAACGGCAATGGTGAGTGTGGTGCTGCCGGTCCGGTCGAGAACTACTGCGACAACATGCTGCGCGCTAACGGTCGGGGCCTTCTCGCTTGCCAGACCGACGAGGATTGCCTGACTTACGCCTCCCAGTGTCCCGATGGCGACTGCGGGGTCTGCAGCATCGCCGAACCGCGCGCCTGCTTCCTCGATCCCATTACGGCAAGTGGCGGGGCAACCCCCGATCGCGCCGACATGGTTACGACCTTTTGCGTGCCGCCGACAGCTAGTGCCGCTGTCAACAGCGTGTTGGGACTTCCGGGCGCGGCTCGCTTCAAGGTGAGTTTCGACGTCGAGGGACAGTGCGCCAACGGCGCGCCCTTCGATAAGCCCGGCGGCTCCAACTGCATGTAGAAAGCCGCTCCGCGGCTTCATCACGCCACCGTTCTACTGCTATGCTCGGCCGGCTATTTCTTGGACCACTCGAGCATGGGCGTAGTTTCGATCTCGGTCGCCGCGTTCTTCTTCGGTCTCGTTCTGGCCGCAGGTCCGGCGCGGGCGGCCGGGCCCGTCCATCTGGAGACGCCGAGTGAGCGTGAGGTCGAACGCTGGCTGCCCGAGGGTGGGGCCCTCGACGGCCGCGCGCTCTACGACCGCTTTCTAAAGAACCGCCGCCGCCTGCGCACCGCCTATCAACAGGGCCGGATAGTATCGAGCGACCCCGGCGGCAACCCCCAGGAGGTGCGCTTCTGGATGCACTGGAAGGATTACCGGGATGCGGCTGACGACCCCGTCAACGGGCTCTACTCGAAGGCCCTGGTCAAACTCTCCGGACCCCACGAGGTGCGCCACAGCGGCTACCTGTACGTCCATCGCTCCGACCGTAGCGACGATCAGTTCATGTACTCCCCCAACCGCGGCCGTACCGCACGCGTACGTGTGCACGGACAGAGCGTGGCGGGCACCGATTTTACCTTCGACGATTTTCTTCTCACCCTCGACGACGTCGAGGACGCCGACTACCGCCGTTTCTCGGACGAGGAGATAGGCGGTGTGCCCGTCTACGTCGTCGAAGCCACGATGAAGCCTTCGAGCGAGTCGCGCTACACGCGCAGCATCAGCTATCTCGAGCAGGAACACTATGTGCCCCTGCGCACGCGCTATTGGGACGAGATCGGCGTCGAGTCAAAACTGCTGGTCTCACCGCACACGGGCATACGGGAGTTCGACGGCGTCTGGGTCGCCACCGTCTCTACGATGACCGATATCCTCGAGGACACCGACTCGACCATGTACGTCGACCTGCTGACCCCCAACCCGGGCTTGGGGGACGGGGTCTTCTCGATCGCCGCCCTCGAGGCAAAGCCCTAGACGCGCGCTTTTACCAATATCGCCGGCAGCAGCGTGAGATCGGCGGCAAGACACACGAGCATGACGATGGCCGACAGGGCCCCAAACTCGCGAATGGTCGCGAAACCGGAGAGCGTGAGCACGAGAAACCCGGCCACCAACATGAACGAGGTTGAGACGATGGGCCGCCCTATCCGGACCGTGCAGGCGGTGGCGGCCTCTTCGGGGGAAAGCCCGCGGCCCCGTTCATGGCGGTAGGCCACGAGGAAGTGCGCCGTGTCGTCTATGGCGATGCCGAGCGCGGCACAGCCGATGAGGCTGGTCGGCAGCGACAGCGTGGCCGCTCCCGCCCCGAGCAGGCCGAAGAACATCAGGACGGGCACGAGGTTGGGCGCCATGGCCAGCGCACCGACCTTGACCGAACCGAAGAAGCGCCACACCAGCACGAAGATCGCCACCGTGGCCAGCCCAACGGCCCGCGTTTGGCTGTCGGCGATGATGTCGGCACCGTGGTTGACGAGCAGCGTATTGCCCGTGACCGTGGCCCGGATCCCCTCTGGGAGCGCTGTGCGCTCGAGGATCCCGTGGATGTCACGCTCGAGCTGGCGAACCGTCGCCGAGCCGCTCGCCGGTGTTCTGACGACCAGGTTGGCGCGGCTATGGTTGGAATTGGCCAGTTGCCGCAATTCAGCCTTGGGGATGAAGAACATCAGGTCGGCCACCTCGCCGCGGCTCGCAGGTATGCGTTCGGCGGCCGCATCGTCGTTCTCGAAGGCACGGTTGAGCGGTTCGATGAGATCTACGGCCGAGATGGTGTTCGTCACCATGGGTAGCGCTCCCACCGACCGTTGCAGTTGGGCCAGGGCCCGGAGCTTGGCCGGTTCGCGAAAGGCCCCTTCCGTGCCCCCGTCGAGGCTGACGTAAACCGGCACCGAACCCCCCATCGCCTTGTTGATCGCATCGAAATCACGCCGTACCGGCGAGTCGCGGTCGAAGAAGTTGAGGTAGTCGGTGTCAACGACGATGGCCGGCACCAGCAGGGCGGCGGTCACGGCGGCCAGCCCCCACAGGGCCAGCATGCGGCCCGGCCTGCGGGTCGAGTTGCGGGCCAGCGCCACCAGGCTCCGTTCCAGGACGACGGGCATGCGGGTGCCCGTACCCGCCCGGTCTCCGGACCCGCCCGCCATCAGCGCCGGGATCCCGGCCAGACTGATCATGGTGACCGAGACTATGCCGAGCACCGTGAAGGCGCCGAGTTCGTCGATGGCCGGCACCGGCGAGGTCAGCAGCGCCCCGAAACCGACCACCGTCGTGGTTGCGGCCATGCCGACCGGTGCGCGGCAGTATTCGAGACAGTCCAGGGCCGCCCGGCGCCGGTCGGGCTGCCCGGCGCTCATCTCCTCGAAGCGGGCCAGGACGTGAACGCCGTAGACGCTCCCCACGCATATGAGCATGGGGCCCAGCACCACGGTTATGAGGTTTAGCGGTCTACCGAGCCAGGCCAGCGTGGCGTACACCCACAGGGTCGCCAGTACGCTTGCCCCGACCGGCAAGACGGTGGCCGCAAGCGAGCGCGACAGAGCCCAGGCCACGGCCGAGCCGACGACGACGGCCAACGGTATGAGCCGGACAAGGTCGTGGACCATTATCCGGTGCGTGTGAGCCTTGACGTGCTGGCGGCCGGTCACGTGGAAGGCGAAGCCCGGCACGGTCTCGGCGGCGAGTATCGCCATCACCCGCTCGTCGATGCCGGCGGCGACGAAGTCACCGTCGCTCATCTTCCTGAACGACACGTTGATGGCCGCGGTGTTGGCGTCGGCCGACACCAGGATCTTCGGATATATTCGGTCGGACAGGGCCCTCTGCCGGAGTTCGGCCAGAGAGTGTTCGTCTGTGGGGATGTCGTCGATGAGGTCGGCAAGTTCGACGAGGTCTTCGTCGCTGCGGTAACGGTACGCGACCGTGTTGGTAAGGCTCTTGACCGACCGCACGCCCGGAATACGGCGGATGGCGTTGCTTATACGGCGCAATCGTTCGAGAGCCTCGCGAGTGAATACGCCCCCGGTCGTGTTCATCGCGATCACGAACAGGTCGTCCTCGCCGAAGTTGGCGATGGCCTCGTGGTAGGCCTCGATCGCCGGGTCACGGCTGTCGAGAAGCGGCTCCTCGGAGGGATCGAGGGTCATGTTGACCCCCAGGGGGGCGGTTCCAAGGAGCGCGGCGAGCGCGGCGATACTGAGCGCGCCGATCGTCGTCAGTACCAGGACGCGCGCGCGCAGGAGGGTCCGGGGGGCCGCGAAAGCGGCGATTAGCGGAAGCAGGAGCGCGGCTGCGACCGCGACGGCAATGGCCATGTCGGCGTCCAAGGGCATATTGTCATATATATCCGTGACCGCGCCGCCCGGCGCCAGCCCCGAGGGCGGCATTTTGACGACGTGCCCCCCTTGGGGTTACACATCAGCGGTATGAGTTCCGTGGGCACGCTTCCGGAAATACTCAGGTTATTCCCCTTGGGCGAGGTCGTGCTCTTCCCCGACACGCTCTTGCCCCTGCATATCTTCGAACCCCGCTATCGAGAGATGCTTGCCGATGCGCTCGCCGGCGACCGCACCATTGCCATGGCCCTGGTGAAGGGGGCCCGCCGTGCCGTGGCCGAGCAGGAAAACCCCGAGGTGTATCCCGTCGGCTGCGCCGGTCACGTGGTGGAGCACAAACCGCTCGACGACGGCCGTTCGATGATAGTGCTCAAAGGGGGCGTGAAGTTTCGCATCACCGGCGAACTCGTCGATGACAAGCCCTACCGCAATGTCCAAGCGCAAGCCCTCCATGAAGCGCCGGCGCCGATCGAGTCCTTGCGGCTATGGCGCGTGGAGTTGAAGGGGATCATGGCTGATTATGCGGCGGCCAGTTCGGGCTCGTCCGAAGAGGTGGCGGTCGTGTTCGACCAGCTCGAACTTCGCAGCCTGGTCAACTATCTTTGCGCTTCGATGCCTTTCGACATCGTCGAGAAACAGAGCCTGCTCGAATGCGCGACCCCTGAGGCCCGCTATGGCCGCCTTTGTGAGTTGGTTGCCTACAAGACCGCCGAGGCCCGTCTCGGTTTGGGCGCCGACCGTGGGGTCGATTCATGAGACCCGCCGTCCGTGTCCTGGCCCTGTCGGCCCTGCTCGTCTCCCTCCTGTGGGCGGGACGCGCGGCGCTGTCGCCGGAGCCGCTTTGCCGTGGCTGCAACATCGTCCTGATCTCGGTCGATACGCTGCGTGCCGACCGCACCGGTGCCTACAACCCCGGCCTGCGGACAACTCCAGCACTCGACCGCCTGGCGGCCTCCTCGGTCGTCTTCGAGCGGGCGATCAGCCAGTCGGCCTGGACCCGGCCCGCGCACGCTTCGATGCTGACGGGGCTTTACCCATCCGAACACGGCATCATCGCGATGTCCGAGCGCAGGCGCCTGCATCCCGGCTTGCCCACCTTGGCGGGCGCCCTCGGGCGGGCGGGCTACCGCACGGCCGCCTTTACGGGTGGCGCCAACATGGCGGCCGAGTTCGGTTTCGACGGCGGCTTCGATGTCTACCGTTCCCACGGGCGGCGCTTGGGGGACAACCTCGGCGCTGCGCTCGAGTGGATGGCCGCTGCGGGCGACAAGCCGTTCTTCTTGTTCCTTCACGGCTTTGACCCCCACCGCCCCTATCGCTCCGAGCCCGAGGACCGCCGGGCCCTCGGCTTGCCACGGCAAAGGGCGGCGGGACTGAAGAAGGCCTGTGAGAGCGGGCGTGCGCCCGAGGACCTAGCCGGCCATCTGGCCGAATACGATGCGGCCGTACATCGCGGCGACCGCTCCTTTGGTCGTTTTCTCGGGGGGCTGTCCGATCTCGGACACGGCTCCGACACGGTCGTTATCTTTACCTCGGACCATGGCGAGGAGTTCTTCGAGCACGGCCGCTGTTTTCATATCCGTACCCTCTACCGCGAAGTGGTCGAGGTTCCCTTGGTCGTCCACGTGCCGGGTCTCGAGCCGCGGCGCTTCGGCACTCCGGTGCCGGCCTCGGTCGCGGTTGCGCCGACCTTGCTGGCGATCGTAGGGGCCCCGCGCCATGGCGTGAGTGGGCCGAGCCTGGTGGATGCCTTGCGGGGGAGGCCGTGGCGGTCTGATTTTGTCGTAAGTGAGACATCGAGCCGCTTGGTGCGTTCGACAGTGGGCCGTGGCAGCGGGCATGTGCGCGCGGCAACGCGCGAGCACGACAAGTTCGTGAACTGGATATCGGCCGGCCGCACCGAATACTTCGATCTCGACAAAGACCGTTATGAGACACGGGCCATCGACCCGGGCCACCGGGGCAGGGCGCTCGAGAGCGCCCTTGCCGGGTGGGTACGCAGCCACGGGCCGCGCTTGCCGGCACCGGCCCACGGGCCTTTGCCGGCCAGGCTGGCACGCAGGCTGCGGGCGCTCGGCTACGTAGAGTGACCGTGAACCCAGCGCTCAGAACAAAGGCGGCCATCTACGATCTCGACGGCGTCCTTCTCGACACGGAGCCTTTGTACACCAGGGTGACCCAGGCCATCGTCGGCGAGTACGGCAAGGTGTTCGACTGGTCGATCAAGCGGCACATGATAGGCCGGCCTTCGCGGGAATCGGCGCGCTATCTGGTCGAAACCCTGTCGCTGCCGATCGGTCCGGACGAGTATCTCGAGCGCAGACGCGACGGCTTGGCCCGCCTGTTCCGCGAATCCCCCGCGATGCCGGGGGCGCGCGAGTTCACCCGGCTTCTCGATTCGCGGGGGCTGGTCCAGGCCATAGCGACCAGCAGCGAACGGTCGCTCTACGAGATAAAGGCCTTTGCGCACCGGGAGTGGTTCTCGGTGTTCAAGTCGGTCGTCAGTGGCGACCACGACGAGGTCGCCGAGGGAAAGCCGGCGCCGGACATCTTCCTGGTTGCAGCCCGCGAGCTCGGCGTCGAGCCCGAGGCCTGCATCGTGTTCGAAGATTCGCCCGCCGGTGTGGAAGCGGCAAGCCGCGCCGGCATGCGCGTGGTCGCGATCCCGGATCCGGCCATGGAACGCGAGCCCTACGCAAAGGCCGACCTCGTCGTCGAGGGTTTCGCCGACCTGGAGCCTGACCGGCTAGGCCTCTAGCTCAACCGACGATGCCGTCGGCCAGTAACGCCTCGACCTCATCCTGGTCGAGGCCGAGTTCGCTGAGAACCTCACGGTTGTGCTGGCCGGGTAGCGCCGCTTGCGGCGCCGCCCGGCCGGGGGTTCGCGAGAGCCGCGGCGCGGGCGCCGGAGCGAAGCTCTCGCCGGCACTCGCAACGAAGGTTTCCCTGTCGCTGTTGTGCTGGTGGAGCCGGGCCTCGTCGAGTTCGAGTACCGGCGCTACGCAGGCGTCGGTGCCGTCGAAGATCTCACACCACTCGTCCCTCGTCTTGGTCGCGATGATCTCGCTGAAGCGACGGCGAAGCAGTGGCCAACCCTGACGGTCCATTTGCGGCGGAAGTTCCTCGGAGCCGAGACCGAGCCCTTCGATAAAGGCCGTGTAAAATTGCGGCTCGAGAGCCCCGACCGCCACGAAGCCGCCGGCGGCGGTTTCGTAGACCTCGTAGAACGGCGCACCGCTGTCGAGAAGGTTCTCGCCGCGCGCGTGTTCCCACACACCGCCCTGGCGCATACCGAAGATGAAGCTTGCCAGGTTGGCGGCGCCATCGACCATCGCAGAGTCGATCACCTGGCCCTTGCCCGACCGTTCGCGTTCGAAGAGGGCCAGCACGATCCCCATTGCGCACAGCATTCCGCCCCCGGCGAAATCTCCGAGCAGGTTAAGCGGGGCCAGGGGCCTGTCTCCGGCACGTCCGATAGCGGACAGGACACCCGACAGTGCGATGTAATCGATGTCGTGACCGGCCATGGAGGCGTAGGGACCGTCCTGGCCCCAACCGGTAAGGCGCGCGTATACCAGAGCGGGGTTGCGCGCCAGCAGTTCAGCTGGTCCCAGGCCCAGCCTTTCCATGACGCCTGGACGGAAAGGTTCCAGCACCACGTCGGCGTCCTCGAGCAGGCGCAGGAGGATATCGAGTCCCCGTTCGCTCTTGATGTCGAGGCCCAGAGCGCGTTTTCCCCGGGCGAGGCAATCGCGGGCCGGATTGAAGCTGGGGCCCGACCCCCCGGCTGCGGGGCCTGGCCGGTCTATCCTGAGCACAGATGCGCCGAAATCGGCCAGGATCATGCCGGCATACGGGGCCGGCGCGAGTCCGGCCATCTCTATGACCCGGATCCCGTCGAGGGGTGTTTTTACAGGCATTTCAAGGGTTTGCCTGGCTACCCGCTGTGGGGGCCGCAGTCAAAGGGCCCGGGGCTCACCGCACCCCCCATTTTGGGGGTCTAAGTACCGGTTTTTCCTAGGAATCTTTCGTTGACAGCTCTTTAACGCACGGTGCATACTCCAGAAGTCGGGTCAGGTTTGCTCTCGACCTCAGACTAAAGGCGGACCACGGCCGCCTTTGGCGAGGATGGAACGCGTGCGTTTCGCGGTAGGTACAATATCGCTCACGCTACTTTTGTCGGCGGTCCCGTACGGCCTGCCGACCGCTGCCGTCGCTCAGGCCACAGAGGAACCCGACGCCCCGCTCTCGGAGTCGGCGTACAGCTGCCAACAGGCCCTCATGCGCGTGTCGCACCGCTACCTGACGCGCAACCTCAAGATCCGTCATAGGTGCCGTGCCAGGGCGTCCGCGGCGGCCGCCTGCCTGACCGGGCTCGGCGACGACAAGACGGCCAAGGCCATCGCCAAGCTGCGCGAGCGCGTAGATACCGCCGTGCTCCGCAAGTGCCGCAACGTCAACCTGAACGACCTTTATTTCCCCGGCCCCTGTGACCTGATCACGACCGGCACCTGTCATATCGACCAGTGCACCGACAGCTACCGAGAATGCCGGGACACGCTCGAGTCCGGAGATGCGGTCGCTCCGCCGGATTGTGCGGCCGGCCAGTGCATCGAGCGCAACATGTACGTGGGGTGCACGACCCACGCCGACTGCCGCGGCGAGGCGGGGACCTGCAAGACCCCCGGCCAGGTTTGTGAAGGCGGTCCCTTTGCCGGGCGGACCTGCCAGGCCGACGCCGACTGCGCCAGCAGCGCCGAGTGTAAAGACAAGACGGTCGGGGTTTTCGATGTTACGGACCTGAGCACCTGTTTCAAAAGCCTGCTCGACACCAACAGCGAGATCCTTCTCGACCAAGAGTATCCCGCCGATTCGTCGACCGGGGCCACGGCGAGAGCGCGCCAGGGCAGAAAAGGCAAGACGAAAAAGAAGGGTTGTGTCGAACGCGCGGCCACGGCCGCTTCCAGGATGGTGTTGCGCGAACTGCGCACGCGTCAACGCTGCCTGTCCGACGAACGCGCACCCGACACCGGTGAAGAGGCTGCCGATGCCGGTGAGGATACAGCAGAAGAAGCAACCGGCTGTCGCAAGAACGTGGTCCCCTACGGTCCGGGAACGGGCAACACCCGCGCCGATGCTATCATCGTGCAGGCCTATGTTCGGCTGTTGTTGCTCGTGCCCTCGGTCTGCGAAGATTCGGACCTTGCCGGCAAGACCTACACCAGTTTCGATCCCACGGGAGCCCCCTTCGATGTTTACGACCTGCGCCAGTTCCTGTTCGACACCCACCGTTCCCTCAACCGTGACCTATTGAGCGTTGCCTTTCCCCCGAAGCCGGTATGCGGCGACGGCGAGCTGCAAGGCTGGGTCGAGGAATGCGACGACGGCAACATATTCAGCGACGACACTTGTCTCCCGAACTGCGCGGCCGCGCGTTGCGGTGACGACCAGGTCTGCTCGCACACGAGTTGCGAGAGCGGGCCTTCGAGCGGGGCCGAAGAATGCGACGACGGCGCATTGAACTCAGACACGGTCTCTGATGCCTGCCGGACCGATTGCGCGAGCCCATTTTGTGGCGACGGGGTGGTTGACTCCGGCGCGGGCGAGGCCTGTGACAGCGGGGCCGCCAACTCGGATACGGCTGCGGATGCCTGTCGTACGACCTGCGCGCTGGCGACCTGCGGAGACGGGGTCGTCGATAGCAGCGAAGCCTGCGACATTGGCCGCCAGTGCCGGGATGCCGACGGGGTGCCCGGCTCGCTGTGTACGACCGACGACGACTGCGCGGCCGGCCAGACCTGCGAACCCGGCGGCGAGTCCGCGACATGCGATAGCGACTGCACGCTTGCCCTCGACCGGGCCCCCGCCGAGGTCAGCGTGACGGGCAGCGGCGTATTCAACTCCATTACTCTGACTTGGGACCTCTCCGTGGTCGGCAAGGCGGCGGCCGTTGTGGCCGAAGATAAGGACGGGAATCCTGTCTGTGCCGTGTCGACCCAACTGGCAGCGCAAGGCTGCTTGTACAGCCTGGGGAACTACCTGTCGGGAAGCGAGCTTACGGCCACCGTGGACGGCTGTGATATTGCCCTCGATGAGGCGGCGCCCTTAGTTCTGTTCACCTGTCTTACCGTGGTCGGCGAGGCCGGCGCGGAGCCCGGTGGCGATGTCACCGTGGACGATGTGGTGTGCAGCGAAGACGGCTGTGGCGAGACCGCCGCCGACATCACCGTGAGCATGGAGGTGTTGGAGGCGGACTCCTGTGGTGACGGCACCGTCAACTACGCACGTGGCGAAGCATGCGACGATGGCAACCTGTCCGACAATGACGCTTGCCTGAGCGATTGCGCGCTCGCCCATTGCGGCGACGGCCATGTGTGTAGTGACGGTGCCTGTTCACCCGCAGAGGGCGGACCGGGGGAGGAACTCTGCGATGACGGCAACGACGACGAGGAGGACGGTTGCCTGAGCACCTGCCGTACGGTCGCGTGCGGGAACGGGACGGTGGACCCGGGGGAAGACTGCGATGACGGCAACACGGTCGAAAGCGATGCTTGCCTCAACAACTGCATGGAGGCCGCTTGCGGTGACGGGATCATTTACGCGGGCGTGGAGGAGTGCGACGGTGAGAGCGTAGGTGACTGTGAGTTCTGTTCGGACCAATGCCGTTGTTTCATCGGCAGGGGCTGTCCCGGCTCCGGCGAACTGACGCTGTATGCGGGCACCGGTGTTTCCTGCGCCGGCGACCAGGACTGCTTTGACTTCTATGGCGAGCAGTACCCCGGCTCTTGCAACCCCGAGCTCAGCCGTTGTACGACCAAGACGCTGCTCACCACGGGTTCCACCGGTATCGCCCACGGTGCCGATCTGACCGACAACATTTCCTTGAAGGGGCGGCTACAGTGCCCGGACGCGGCCCCCTGCGGTGATTGCGCCGTAATCGGGCTGATGGCCGATAATCCGGACGAAGGCGAGCAGGGCGGCCGGTATTGTCGCTGCGCCGCCGACAACCGCCAATACTGCGATGTGCCGCTGGACTCCGACCCCGATGCTTGCGGAGGCTATGAGGACGATTTCTGCAACTGCTACCTAGGCCCGCCCTTGTCTTTCTCGGCCGGCAACACGCCGGCCTGCGTGGTCAACCGCATTGCCCAAGACACCAAGGGTACGGCGTGGGTGGACGAGGGCAGGGGCGAGGTCGAGGCGCACCTCCGTTCGGTCGCGCATCTTGGCGAGGGTCTTACCGAACCCTGCCCGTATTGCGTCGGAGATGTGACGCCTTCTGACGGACTGCGTGACGGTGTCTGCAGGAAGGGGGCCAACCAGGGAGAGACATGCGACGGTTGGGGCGTGAACACATCCTTCCCCGGCCCCTATGGCATAGCGACTTCCTGCATCGGGGGTCCCAAGGACGGGGACGGTTGCATGATAGACAGCAATTGCGACGAAGAAGGTGGCGATGGCCTCGGCGTCTGCGGCAACCCCGTGCCCGCTTACCCGAGTCTCGACTGCATGCCTTCAGCCGGCAAGAACGTCAGCGGAGAGGGTCTGCAGATCGATCTCATCCAACGCACCGAACGCGTAGAACTGGCTGCCTCGCTAGCGTGCGGGTTCCCGTTCTTCGGGCATAACTGCCACTGCCGTCAATGCACGGGAGACAGCACCGTACCCTGCAGCGATGATTCGATGTGTGAGGAGGTCGGAGGGACCTGCAGCAGCCTCGGGAGCGGCACGAACGTCGGACCAAATGGGTGCGACGGCTACCTGTGCTCGGACGTCGATGGCCAAGGAACAGTAGGTGAGTGCACCACCGGCCCCGACTCTAGGTTCTGTGACGGTATGCTGAAGTCCAGCGGCGATCCGTTCGTAGCCTGTCAGGCCGATGCCGATTGCTCCATAAGCGTGATCGGCTTCGATGCCGGTTCCTGCACCATGGTCAAGAGGCGCTCATGTTTTCTCGACCCGATAGTGGCGGTCGGCGAAGCGTCGACCACGGCGCCGCTCGGTGCGGCCATCTTCTGCATACCGCCGACCGGCAATGCCGGCATCAACGGTGTGGCCGGACTCCCGGGCGTGGGGCGGGCGATGAACCACGCCTCCGGCAAACTGTTTTGCGCCAGCGACCCGGGCAAACGCTATGAGCCGGGCCTGGGCGGCTGCGACTGAGCGCGGCTACTCGGCCTTCTCGAGGATACGCAGGAACTCGCCCTTGGGGCTCAGCAGTATCCGGGTGCGCTCGGGGAGTGCGACCCGGTAAGCCTCGAGCGTGCGCATGAACTCGTAAAAGGACGGGTCCCGGCCGTAGGCCTTGGCATAGATGGTGGTGGCGCGGCCGTCGGCGTCGCCGCGGATGACCTCGGCTTTGCGGTTGGCCTCGGCCAGGATGACCTCGCGCTCCTTCTCGGCCTGCGAGCGGATAGTGCGGGCCTGCTCCTCGCCTTCGGCACGGAACTTCTTGGCCTGCCGCTCGCGCTCGGTGCGCATACGGCTGAAAACGTTCTGTTCGTTCTTTTCGGGTAGGTCGGCCCGCTTAATCCTCACATCGATGACCTCGACGCCGTAGGCCACGGCCCTTTCGTTGGAATCCTTGGTGACCCCGCGCATGAGCGCGTCACGGTCGCCGGAAACTAGGTTGCGCAGTGTCGACTTCCCGATGGCCTCGCGCAGGTTGGAGTAGATTATATCGTCGAGCCTGGACTGGGCGCCGGCCAGCGTGCCCACGGTCTGGTAGAACTTGAGAGGGTCGGTGATCCTCCAGCGCGAATAGTTATCGACCACCAGTTGCTGTTTGTCCTGGGTGATCAGCTCCTTTGACGCAGCGTCGTATTCGAGCAGCCGTTTTTCGAAGAGCATCACGTTCTGGACCAGGGGCGTCTTGAAGTAGAGCCCGGGCTCGGAGATCGTTCTGACGGGTTTTCCGAACTGTAGGACAAGCGCCTGCTGCCATTCGGTCACCTGGAAGCAGGCCATCCCGTAACCGACGGCGACGAGCACGAACAGGGAGATCAGTATGGCGGCAAGACGGTTCATTCGACTTTGCCCTTCGCGGCCCCACCGCCCATCTCCCCGAGCGGCAGCATGGGCAGGACACCGTCGGCGATGTGGGAGTCGACGATGACCTTGTCCATCGTGGGGAGCACGGCCTCCATTGTTTCCAGGTACATACGCCGGCGTGTCACCTCAGGTGCTTTGGCGTAGGCCTCGTAGAGCAGTTCGAAGCGCGCAGCCTCTCCTTCGGCCGCCTTCACGCGTCCCGCTGAATAGCCCTCGGACCGGTTGACGATCTGTGCCGCCATGCCACGGGCCTTTGGGAGTATGTCGTTGGCGAAGCCCTGGGCCTCGTTGACCATCCGCTCTCGGTCCTGCTCGGCGTTGATCACGTCTTTGAACGCGTCTTGCACTGGACCCGGTGGCGCTACGTCCTGGAGCTTGACGGTGGCTATGTGAAGGCCGGCGGCATAGCCGTCGAGTATGCCCTGGAGTAACTGCTCGGCCTGCGTCTGGATCTGGAACCGCCCCTCGGTAAGCGCCATGTTGATGCTCGTGTGTCCTATGACATCCCGCATAGCCGATTCCGCCGAGTCGCGCAGGGTTTCGGTGGGATCGCGTACGTTGAAAAGGAACGCTACGGGATCCTTTATGCGGTATTGGACGATGAAGTTCAGCTCGACGATGTTGCCGTCCTCCGTGAGCATGCGCGCCTCTTCCAGCACCGGGCGGTAGCGTGCGGGCGGACCGACATCGAGGGTGCGGAAACCTATCTCCTCCTTGTGTACGACGGTGACCGGTGGTTTGAGGACCCGTTCCACCGGCCAGGGCAGGTGCCAGTGCAGGCCTGGCGATGTCGTGGTGACGGCACGCCCGAAACGAAGAACCACGCCGACCTCGCTCGGGTTGACCTGGTAAAGGCCCGTCGCCGCCCAAAGCAGCAGGGCTACGAGGAGGCCCGCGATGGCCCCGCCACCACTGGGCAGGCCGGCCGGCAGGCCCGCGCGGACCCGGTTGAAGATGTCCTTGATCATCTCCTCGGGGTCCGGGGGAAGCTGGCTCGAACCGTTTCCACCGAATCGCTCTGGCACAGGGCGGAATCGGTACCAGCGGGCCGGCAGGCTGTCAACCGGCCGTCTAGTGAATCTGCGAAGAGCCGCCGGCCAGGGTTGCGTGTTCACCGCCGACCGGGATGACAAAGGTGATGCGCGTACCCCCCTTCGACGGACGTTCGGCCCAGATGGTGCCGCCGTGATAGTTGACCACCTCACGGCAGATCGCCAGACCGAGCCCGGTGCCTCCCATGGGCCTGTCCTCGCCCTCCTCCCGCCGGACCTGGTGGAAGCGGTCGAAGACGATGTCGAGCTGTTCGTCGGGTATGCCGGGCCCGGTGTCGGTCACGCGCACGCGTATCACACGGGTCCCCGCGTGTGTCGTTTCGTCGGCGAGCAACTGGATACGGCCGCCCTTGGGCGTGTATTTGACGGCGTTGTCCATCAGGTTGGTGACCACCTGTATGAGGCGGTCGCCGTCGCCGTTGATGGCCGGCAGCGGACGCGCCGTCTTGGCGCTGAGCTTGATGTCGTGCTCGGTGACCAGCGGCTTGAAGGTCTGCACGACGTGGTCGATGAGTTCGGCGGGGTCCTCGATGGGCTCGAGTTCCCAATCTATCCTCCCGGCCTCGATCTTGGCCAGGTCGAGGAGGTCGTCGATCAGGCGGGCCAGCCGGCCGGTCTCGGCCGTTATGACCGCGCTGAACTTGCGCTCGTTGCGACCGTCGGCATCACCGTAGCGGTTGATGATCTTGGCTGCGGCTGAGATGGCGGCGAGCGGGCTGCGGAGCTCGTGAGAAACGTTGTTCAGGAACTCGGTCTTGAGCCGGTCGTACTCGGTAAGTCTCTCGTTGGTGGTTTGCAGCTCGGCCGTGCGTTCGCGCACCTTTCCCTCGAGGTTCTTGGAATAGTCCTCGAGCTGCGTGCGCAGGTTCTGTTCCTCCCGTGTCGCGTCCTCGGCCTCTTGTTTGGCGACCACGAGTTCGCCGACGTACGACTTGATGGAACTTCGCATGCGGTCGAACTGTCTGGCCAACTGGCCTAGTTCGTCGCGCGAGGTAACCTCCAAAATGGGTTGCTCGAGGTTGCCTTGGGCGATCGCTTCGGTCTCGCGCGCGAGCTCGCCGATGGGACGCAACAGGCGCCTGTTGAAAAATGCCGCGCCGGCCAGCCCGAGTAGCGCGGTTGCAAAGCCTGCGGCAAGCGCCACCAGAACGCCTCGTGTGGCAAGTCCGCCGCCCCTCGCAAGCGCGGCTTCCTGGCGCGTTTCGATCCTGGCCAGGTCGAAGGCGAGCACGAGACTCCCCCACAGTTCGCCTCCCACGTGGATGGGATGAGTGATCTCGACGTGGCTCGAGCCGCGAGTACCCTGTCTGAACACCGGGCGCCCGCGAGACGGGATATACGGCGCGGGTTGTCCGACCATGGAAGGGTCGGTGTGTACGAGGATACTTCCGGCCGTGTTGGCGACATAGGCGTGGTCGAGTTCGTCGTTGCTCAACGCCAGCGACCCTAGGCTCTCGCCGACGAAGGTCAGGTTGTAGCCTGCTATGGCGCTTTCCATGCTGGCCGCCATGCTCTCGGCCAGCAGCCTTCCGCGGTCGACCATGCTCTTGCGGAGGGCGATGCTGGTGTGGCCGATCTCGGCGCTCAACAGCCGGGACTGCCAGTAGGTCGTAATCGATACGACTATGGCTATGCAGACGAAGGTCGTCGCGGCCCCTGCGACCACGAGCTTGAGGTGTAGCCCCATCGCCGGGGCTTTCGTCGATCTAGCCATTGCTCTTGCCTACCTACTCCGTACATCCTTGCACGGCCTAGAAGTCCCGGGCAAGCCGGATCATCCAGCCCCTCGTTACGGGGCTTACCGGCCTCAGGAGCTCCGAAAAGAACTCTTCGTGGGAGCGTTCGAGCAGGTTCTTTCCGATCACGCTCACGGTGGTGCCGCCGTCGAGCCGGTAGTTGGCGGTCAGGTCGAGGCGCAGGTAGGAATCGATGGTCGTGTCCGCCCCCGTGAGCGGAGCTGTTATCACCGCACGATCGACCCAATGGAGCGAGGGGACCAGTTCGAGCCTGGGGGAGGCCTCTATCCATTGACGGAGGTTGAACTTCCACTGCGGCGTGTCGGGGTTTGTGTCGCCGTCGGCGCGGTTGTGGATGAAGGATGCGTTGAACTCGGCGCGCCAGCGGTCGTTGAGGGTGAGGTCGGCCGCCACCTCGCCCCCGTAGCCGTAGGCCGCCGTCGCGTTGTCGATATAGGTGTCGTAGTACATGACCCCCGATTGCGGGAAGGACTGGTTGATGCTTGCGCCGCTGAACGAGGCTACGTTGTCGTAGTCGTGGTAGAAGGCCGTTAGGTCGTACGAGAAACTGTCGTTTATACGGTCGCGGTAACCGATCTCGTAGGATTCCATCTCAGTGTCGTCGGCACGGCCACCGGCAATGAAACGGGGGATCACCGTGGTGGGCTCGCTGTTGATGATGCTCGAGGTCGGCGTTCCCAGGATGACCACGTACATGTCGCCGAAAGAAGGGGTGTTGACGGCACGCGAGGCCGCCGCCCACACGGTCCGGTCCTCGTCGAGGCGGCGGGCCGCGCGCACCGAGGGTTGGAGGTTGGTGCCCGTGAAGGAGTTGTTCTCGACCTTGGTGCCGAAGGTTATCTTCGTGGCCGCGTCGAGTTCGTAGCCGTACTGGAGGTAAGCGCCGAGCACGTTGAGCGTGTCACGCGGAAGGGTGATGCTGCCGTCGTTACCGACCAACCCCATGGAGGCGACGCCGTTGGTGAAGTCGAACTCGCTACGTCTCAGGTTCACGCCGCAGCTCATGAACAGGCGGTCACGCCGGCCCAAACGCCGTCCGTAATCCAATTCCACCTCGACCGTGCGTCTGATGTTGTTGAAGGAACCCAGGAAGGGCGTGCGCCGGTCGACGTAGTCGGTCGCCGCCTGCAAATGTCCTTGGGCGCCGTCGGCAAAGTCCTTCTCGAGCCGCCACAAGGTCGTGTATAGCTCGGTCTCGAATTTGTCGGGCGGCACCTGCGCGCTGCCGTCGTTCTCGAGCGCGGTGATGGCCAGCCGGTTGTCGTATAGCTCGCCGGTTCCGATGAAGCGCAGCCCCCGGCCGAGATCCCAGTCGAAGCGGTAGCCGAGACCGTGTTCGTCGTTCTCGTCCTCTATGGCGGCTCCCGAGTTGCCACCGTAGCCCTTCGAGCTTGCCCCTTTCAGAAACACACGAAAGTCGAGCGTGCCGTCGCTGCCGCCCAACCGGAGCCCGGCCGTGGCCGTCGAATTGTCACCTGCCGCGAGTCTGATGTGCCCGCCGGGGGTGTCGCCGGCCGCCTTGGTGATGATGTTGATGACGCCGTTGACGGCGTTGGAACCCCACAGCGTGCCGCCGGGTCCACGAATGACCTCGATACGTTCGATGTCGGGCAGGAAGCCGTTCCACTGTTTCCACAGGGTTCCCCCGAAGGTCGGCGTGTAGATCGGCCGGCCATCGAGCAGAACGAGCATCTTGTCTGCGAAGATTCCGTTGGACCCGCGCGCCGAGACGGCGGTGAAGTTGCTGTCGACGTCGGCAACATCGACGCCCGGCGCCATGCGCAGGGCCTCGGTGAGGCTGTCGGCGCCGGAGGCCGCGATATCGCGGCCGCTTATCACGTAGACGGCGGCCGCCGAACCCCACAGGGCTTCCGGGTGGCGCGAAACCGAGGTGACGATGTCCGTTTCGACCTTGAAGAAGCTCAGCTCGGGGCTGTGGTCGAGTGAGGGCTCCGGGCTCTCAAATGGGTCCGCGCCGGACTCGGCCGCTCTTGTCTCCAGGACCAGCACCAGGGACATGATCGTTGCGGTGATCCAGACTGCGATCTTCGCCGGTGACGTGCGTGTGTATCGATGCATCGGTCAGCTCCCCCTACGCTTGCTCATTCACCGCCGGGGCCTATGACGGTGTCGGCCATCTTGATGGTGTCGGAATCGATCGCCAGCCCCAAGATCTCGAGCGTGTCCGCGTTGATCACCAAACGGCTTCCCAGCGGCGTCTGTACGGTCGGCGGGCGCCCGGTGTCTTCCAACAATCGGGCCAGAAGTGTGGCTGCCTGCGACCCCATTGTTTTGTAACTCGGGGAGACCGAGACGAGCGCGCCGGCGCGCACGAAGTTCTCGGAAAAGGCCAAGAAGGCCACGCCGTCGTGCTTGCTGCGTTCTTCGAGGTAAGCGAAGTTGTCGCGGGTGACCACTACCGGGTCGGGCAACATCCACAGGGCGTCGATGTCGGTGCGCATGCGGCGGTAGGCGCCAGGCACGTCGTCGGAATGTCTGACGCGTTCCTCGACCATGTCGAGAGCGAGTTCCCCGGCCGCCCGCCTTATGGCCTCGGTTCGTTGCGCGAGCGTGTGGCCGCTCGTTATCAGGCCGACCTTCTTGACGTGCGGAAAGACCAGCTTGAGCCGGGTCAGAACGTCGCGGGCCGGTATCTCGACGGCGACCCCCGTCACCGGCCCATCGCCGAGGCCGTATCTTTCCCATCCCAGCACCATTGCAAAGACCAGGGGGGTATCGGGCAGCACGCGGCGGCTGAGCCAAGCGGCCTGTCCCCCCAGGGCCAGTATCGCGTCGGGCCTGTCGGCCTCCAGTGCCTTTCGTACGGCGGTTTCCCCCGCGCTGCGCGAGCCTCGCATCTCGACGACCTTCGTATCGGCTCCCGCCGCGAGCCTGAAGGCGTCGATCGGGGCTTGGTACTGCGGGATATCGTGGCTCTTGACGATGAGCACCGTGGCTCGGTCGGCGCCGGCACCCGCGGGCGGCGCAAGAGCCAGCAACAGCACACATGCCGCCGTCAAGTATCGTCTAGTGAGGTGCATGGGGGTCTCCGTTGGCCGGGAAAAGCCGGATACCATCGTAGCCGAACAAGGCCAGGATGGTTCTTCCGCTCGTCGTCGTTCCGAGATTCGATAGAAGTGCGCGTGCTTGCTCCACCATGTCGGGACTGGCCCATTCGGTGGCGTAGTAGCGCGGGAAGGGGATGTCTTTGGTGTAGGCCACGGTTATCAGCCCTCGGGTGATGGCCGGGTTGACGGACAACAGTTTTTTGTACTCGGTCTCGGTTACGAGAGCCGCATCTACCTGGCCGAAACAAAGCGCCAGTAGCGCGTCGATGTCCTTTGGCACCGGGATCACCCCGACGCGTCCGCTCGACACCGGCAGGCCGGGTAGCATTGCTTCGAGGCTGGCCAGACCCGGGCCCGGTACGGTGGCCGCCAGCGAGCGGTCGGCCATTGCCGCAAGCCCGGTGATGCCGCTCTTGGCCATCAGCGCCTTACGGTAGGATGGCCGGCCCTTGAGCAGGGGGGTGGAAAGGGGGGTCAGCTTGGCCGGGAAATCAGGGTCCTCGGCCACCCAGACCGGCAGCGTAAGAAAGGGCGGCTGGCGCGCTTCAACCTCGCGCACGAGGTCTCCGTATCTGTCGAAGGCCTGGAAGCGGAGGCCGGCGCCCTCTTCGGCGAAGTACCGTTTGAGCGCCGTCGCGACGACATTGATGTTGCCCGGCCGCCAGTCCGGGCTGAAGAAGAACATGTCGTGTGCCGGCCGGGCCGCGGCCGCCGGCGGCCCCGTAGCCTCCTCGGCGCCGGCCGGAGCTCCGGCGAGCAATAGAATAGCGCAGACAAAGAATATGACGCGTCGCGCCAACATGGGCTAGTAGCCGGTCGCGGTTTGCACCACGCCCTGTCGGCTATTACAAGGCCCGCGATGCTGGCGGCGGCCGACGAGGGACTCCACGACTGGCCGCGCGAGCCGGGCAGCACCTGGAAAGAGAACTACTACTGGAACCTTGCCGACCGGCGGGCCGGTGTCTGGGGCTTCGCCCACATATCGCTGGTGCGCACGGCCGGCCAGGCGGTCTTCTCGACCGCCTACATGATCGACGGCCGTGTGAGGTTTCACCGCAACGAGGTCGCGATTGGCGCTAGGGATGTCCACCTCGACGACGGCACGCTGTCGGTGGAGGTCGTGGAACCCTTCGAGCATCACCGTGTGCGGGTTACCTCGGACGATTACCGCCTCGAGCTTGATTACAAGGCCCGTTTCGAGGCTTTCAGTTACTCCGGTCGGCGCATTGCCGCCAACCGCGCTCGTATCCCGCACTTGCGGCAGCGCCGTTATGAACAAGGGATGGAGGTCAGCGGCACCTGTACGCTCGGTGACAAGGATGGCAAGGGTGGCCGGCGGATCTCCATCGACTGCCTCGGACACAGGGACCACTCTTGGGGCAGGCGCGAGGAGAGCAAGATCGACGGTTGGAACTGGGCCGCGGTACAGTTGCCCGAGAAGACCATCAACATCACCCGTTCCTTCAGCGGTGACGCATACAACATGAACGGCTTCATATCGTCCGCGGCGGGCAACGTGGGTGTGAACGAGGTCGAATTCGAGACCCTCGAGACCGAGGACGACGGCCGTACCCCGGTGGCGACCCGTTACCGCTTCCGTGACGATTCCGGTCGAGCCTGGACCTTGGTGTCCAGGAGATTCTCCGATCTCTTCGAGACCGTGCGCGCCGAACGTGATCGGCAGTCGACGGTGATATACGAGAACTTCGCCGACTATGTGCTGGAAGAGACCGGTGAGATCGGTTGGGGCATAGACGAATACCAGCGGCACCGGACAACGGCGTGAACTACCAAGAGATCGAGTACGATGTCGCTGGCGGGGTTGCCACCGTCACCTTCAACCGTCCCGGCCGGCTAAACGCACTGACCCTGAGAACGACGGCGGAACTGCGCGACGCCGTACTGGCGGCAGAGGCCGACGAAGAGGCTCGCGTGATCGTGATAACCGGTGCCGGGCGCGGCTTCTCGGCCGGCGCCGACATTGCCTCGCTCGGGGCCCTGGCCGACGGCGAGCCTCACCGGCTCGCCGGGGAAGCCGGGGAATACGGTCGATCGGCCGCCGACCGTGACCTCCATGGCCGCGACGGCGCACGAGAGGACTTCCGCCGCGAGCACAGCTTCCTGCCGGGAGTGGCCAAGCCCGTCGTTGCCGGGATCAACGGACCGGCCGCCGGTTTGGGCCTGGTGATAGCCCTGTATGCCGATATACGCATCGCCTCCGAGCACGCGCGCTTCACGACGGCTTTTGCCAAGCGCGGCCTGGTCGCCGAATATGGGTTGGCCTGGATACTGCCACGCTTGGTCGGTCTCGGGCAGGCCATCGATCTGACCTTCAGCAGCCGTATCATAGACGCTGAAGAGGCCCTGCGCATCGGCCTGGTCAGCCGCGTCATTTCTCACGACAACTTCTCGGCCGCATTACACGACATCGCCTCGGACCTTGCGCACCGGTCCTCGCCGCGCTCGCTGCGCGTGATGAAGAAGCAATTCTACGATGCCCAGTTCGAGCCTTTGGCCGAGGCCTACGACAAGGCGATCGCCGAGATGTTGGAGAGCTTCGGGTCCGAGGACTTCCGTGAGGGCGTCGCCCACTGGCAGCAAAAGCGCGAGCCGTCCTTCACCGGCAAGTAGGGTGGAACTTGATGGGAAGCGCGCGATCGTCACCGGCGGCGGTACCGGTGTGGGCCGCGAGACCGCCCTCGAGCTGGCCCGCCGCGGTTGTTCGGTACTCATAAACTACAGCCGTTCCCGCGCCGAGGCCGAGGCCACGGCCTCCGAGATCGAGGCGCTCGGGGTCGGGGCGGTGGCCATGCTCGCCGACGTTGCCGATGACGCGGCCTGCCGGGCCATGGTCGGACGCGCCACGGACGGGTTCGGCGGTCTCGACGTGCTGGTCAACAATGCCGGCACCACCCGTTTCATCGAATGGAACGATCTCGAAGCGGTAAGGACCGAGGATTGGGAGCGCATCTTCGCCGTCAACCTGCGCGGTGTCTTCCAGTGCATACGCGCGGCCCGCACGGCGCTGGCCGGCCAGGGGGGCGGGGAGATCGTCAACGTGGCCAGTCTGGCCGGAATATCGGGGGGCGGCAGCTCGATACCCTATGCCACCTCGAAGGCGGCCGTGATCGCGCTTACCCAGGGCCTGGCGCCGACGCTCGGACCCGAGATCCGCATCAACGCGGTCGCGCCGGGCTTCATAACCGGACGCTGGTTGGGGCGTGGGCTCGGCGATGCCTACGAACCGGTAAAGGACCTCATGAGCCAGCGGGCGCCGGCCGGACGGGTCTGCGACCCTTCCGATGTCGCCGCGGCCATAGTCGCGCTCATTGCCGGTTCCGACATGGTAAGCGGCCAGACCGTCGTGGTCGACGGCGGTGTGCACGCGGTCGGGCCTCTCTCGCTCTGAGCCAGCGCGCGCCGGACGCTTACCCGAAGAACGAGGTGAGTTCCGTGATGAAGGTCTCTTCCTTCTCGAACGGCAACATGTGACCGCATTCCGGCACCACGACCAACTCGGCATCCGGTATCAGCTCGGCGAAGCGCCGGCCGTAGTCTGTGGCCACGACGCGGTCGTCGTCGCCCCACAGACATAGCGTCTTGGCGCTTACGCGACCCAGCAGGCTCTCGAGGGCCGGGTCGTGCAGCAGCGGGTTCCAGCCTATGCGAGCGGTCGCGGCCAGACCCTTCATGACCTCGGCGAGGACCTCGTCGGGAACCTCCTCGAAGGGCTGCGCCATCATCTGCGCCACGGGGTTGTCGGTGTCGTGGAACAGCAACTTTGGCAGCCGTTCGGGAAAACGGCTGTCGAGCGCGAAGATATCGGCGATCGGTCTGTCGGGCAGCCATATACCGACCGAGGATACCAGGGCCAGCTTACGGACCCGTTCGGGATAGCGGGCCGCGATCTCGGCCGCTATCCAACCTCCGAGGGAAAGGCCCACTACATCGACGCTGTCCCACCCCAACTCGTCCATGTAGCTGAGGTAGTGATGGACGAGGTCGATGACACCCGTGATGCTGTCGAGACCGTCGGAGCCGAGGAAGCCGGGGTGGGCCGGAGCGTGAAGCTCGTAGCGTTCGGCCAGGCGGGTCAGGTGCGGCATCCAGGTCGCCTCTCCCATCGCGCTGTGAAGATAGAGAAGCGGGCGGCCGCTGCCGCCGCGGATCTCTTCGACCCTGCGCCCGGCCACGGAAAGCGTCGTCTGTGTCGCTTCCATTCTCAGGCGGCGTCGGGGAAGGGGATCGGCGCCGGCATCGCCTCGCCGGCGTTCGGTATGGCGGCGTTCACCCTCGGCATGACCTCTTCGGCGTAGCGGCGGGCGTTCTCCATGGCCTTGGCGGCGGGCATGTTGCCGAGTTGGAAGAGGCCAAGCATGTTGCCGCAACCGATGTCCTTGGAGTGTTCTATGATCTTTTCGGCCACGGTCTCCACGCTTCCGCAGAGCGCGTAGCATCCGGCTTCGACGTCGTCCCAGCTCTCGACGCTATTTACGAAGGTATGGCCGTCGGTCAAGGCCCGTCGGATGCGCAGGGCGGACTGCACCGAGGTATAGCCGGGCGGTGACAGCGTGAGGCCCGGAATAAGTTTCTTCTGGAAATACCAGAAGTGTTCCTCGAACTCCTCGCGTGCCTTTGCGTCGGTCTCGGCGACATAGATCGGCATGAGAAGTCCCATCTGTTCGGGGTGCGCCTTGTATCCTTCCTTCTCGCAGATATCGCGGAACATCGCGTAGTTCTTCTTGAAGAAGTCGATGTGGAAATACGGTATGCCCATGTAGGCGTAACGGTGGCGCGCCACGAACTCCATGGTCTCCACCGAACCCGCCCCGGGTATCCACACTGGCGGGTGGGGTTTCTGTAACGGCTTTGGCCAGACGTTGACGTAGCGCAGTTTGTAGTACTCGCCGTAGTGTTCGAAGGGCCCCGGCTCGGTCCACGCCCGCATGATGAGCTCGTGGGCCTCGGCGAAGCGGGCGCGCGCCTCGGTGGGGTTTATCGAGAAGGAGAAATATTCCGGGCCGCCGCCTATGACCTGCCCGGAGATGATGCGGCCGCCCGAGATAACGTCGAGCATGGCGATCTCTTCGGCCACGCGTGTGGGCGGGTTGTAGAGGGGAAGGGCGTTGCCGACTATGGCGATCTTGATGCGCTCGGTGCGCTGCACGAGCATGGCCGCGATGATGTTGGGGGAGGGCATGAGCCCGTAGGCGTTCTGATGATGCTCGTTGACGCACACGCCGTCGAAGCCGAAGGTCTCGGAGGCGGCCAGTTGATCGATGTACTCGTTGTAGTAGACCGCGCCCTTGTCGGGCTCGAACAGCTCGTTGGGCACCCACACCCACGCCGAATCGTGTTTTTCCTCGAAGTCGGGCGGAAGATCGCGGTAGGGCATGAGGTGAAAGAGGAAATGTTTCATGCCGCGAGGATGAATACGCGAGCGGCCCGTCTGAGTCGAGCCGTTAGGGCCGTTCGTTGTTACGCGTAGGCGGGGTCTGTATTGTTGCGGCACTCGGGGCCGGCCGCCTCGCTTCGAAAGGGGGAAACAAATAGCGATGTTCTTCGAAATGTCCGAGCGTGCCACCGAGATCCTCGACCACGTGAAGTCCTTCATGGACGAGCACGTTTACCCCAACGAACAACGTATCCACGACCAGCTCGAAGAGGGCGATCGCTGGCAGGTCCCGGCCCTTGTCGAAGAACTCAAGACAAAGGCGCGAGCCGAGGGTCTGTGGAACCTTTTCCTGCCCGAGAGCGAGCATGGCGCCGGTCTGAACAACCTCGAGTACGCGCCCATGGCCGAACAGATGGGACGTTCCTACTGGGCTTCCGAGATATTCAACTGCTCGGCGCCCGACACCGGCAACATGGAGGTGCTGGCCAGGTACGGGAGCGAAGAACAGAAAAAGCAGTGGCTCGAACCCTTGCTCGACGGTGAGATCCGGTCCTGCTTCGCGATGACCGAACCCGCGGTGGCCTCATCGGACGCGACCAACATCCGCTCGACGATCACGCGCGATGGCGACGAGTACGTCATCAACGGGCGCAAGTGGTGGACCTCGGGTGCGGGCGACCCGCGCTGCAAGGTGGCGATCTTCATGGGCCAGACCGACGCCGAAGCCGGTCCCTACGAGAGGCAGTCGATGGTCCTGGTGCCGATGGACACGGCGGGCCTCAACATCGAGCGCATGCTGACGGTCTTCGGTTACGACGACGCGCCGCACGGTCATGCGGAGGTCGAGTTCAAGGACGTGCGCGTGCCCGCGTCCAGCATCATTCTCGGCGAGGGCCGCGGTTTCGAGATCGCCCAAGGCCGTCTCGGTCCCGGCCGTATCCACCACTGTATGCGTTGCGTCGGCGTTGCCGAGCGTGCGCTCGAGGCGATGTGCCGGCGTGCCAAGGAACGGGTGGCCTTCGGGCGGCCTCTGGCCGAGATGGGGGTGGTCCGCGAGCAGATCGCGCGATCGCGGATGGATATAGAACAGGCCCGGCTGCTGACACTCAAAGCCGCTTACATGATGGACAGCGTCGGCAACAAGGCCGCGCGCTCCGAAATTGCCCAGATAAAGGTCGTTGCCCCCGCCGCGGCGCTCCGTGTTGTCGACCGCGCCATACAGGTGCACGGCGGCGGAGGCGTGAGCGGTGACTTCGGATTGGCCCGCTCCTGGGCCGGGCTGAGGACCCTGCGTCTTGCCGATGGCCCCGACGAGGTGCACACGGCCCAGATCGGCCGTCTCGAACTAAAGCGACACTGAGGACCCGGTCGTCGGTCCGCATCTGGCCATAGTCGCCGCCGCCCTGCTGTTCTCGACGGGCGGGGCCGTGATCAAGCTCGCTTCGCTCGATGCCTGGCAGATAGCCGGCTTCCGTTCGGTGCTGGCGGCACTTGTGCTGTCGGGCCTCATGCCCGGCGGTCCGTTACGCTGGCGCCCGCGCGAGCTGGCCGTGGCGCTGGCATACGCGGGGGCGATGATCTTCTATGTCGCGGCCAACAGGCTTACCACGGCCGCCAACACTATATTCCTGCAGTCGACCGCACCGCTTTACGTCCTGCTCATCGGCCCGTTCTTGTTACGCGAGCGGCTGGGGCCCAAGGACATACCCTTCATTGCCGTCGTGGTGGCCGGCATGCTCGGCTTCTTTCTCGGAACCCCTCGGGTCTATGCGACCGCGCCCGATCCTTCCACCGGCAACATCCTTGCGGCCACGAGCGGCTTGTTGTGGGCCTTTACGATCTCGGGGATCCGCTGGCTGGCCAGAAGCGAGGGCGACCTGGGTCGGGCCGGTCTGAGAACGGCGCTGGTGGCCGGCAACGTCATGACAGCCGTCCTGTGCCTCCCCTTCGCGTTCCCGGTACGCGGGGCCGCTTTCGGGGATTTTGCGATCGTGACTTATCTGGGGCTCTTCCAGGTCGGGCTGGCCTATGTCTTCCTGGCGCACGGCGTGCGCAAGGTCACCGCGCTGGAGGTATCGCTGCTGCTGCTCATCGAGCCGGTGGCCAACTCGTTGTGGGCCTGGCTCGTACACGGCGAACTGTTGAGCGCGTGGGGCATGGCCGGGGCCCTGCTCATCCTCGGAGCGACGGCCGCTCGCGCCCTGGGTCCTGCACAAAAAAGTGGGGCGGCTCCCTTTTAAAGGATACCGCCCCACCAGGCTGGAGGAAGATGCGACGAGTGTGTCTCGCCGATCTCGTTCGTCCCCGGACAGCTATAGCATCGGCCGGGCTGGAAAAGATACTGGGAATTTCCCAGGGGTTGCTACGGGAAAACCCTTAGCTGCTCCTCGGTGCGGCGGCGCTTGCATCTCGTTTGCTGCGTCGAACATATAAGAAGGATGAGCAAGCTCGTCATGGTGACCGGTGCCGCTAGCGGCATAGGCGCGGCTATTGCCGAGGCCGCGGGCCGGGCCGGTTATCGTGTTGTCCTGGCCGACATCGACGAGGCCGCCGCCGAGGCCCGGGCGGCCGCCTTGGCCGGGCCTTGCCGGGCCCTCGGCCTTGACGTTCGCCGGCCGGAGGCCTGGGCAAAGGCTCTGGAGGACCTGTCGGGACACGAGGGACTGCCCGACGTACTGGTCAACAACGCCGGCCTCGCCCACAGCGGGCGGGCCGAGCAGATGGGCGCTGACGCGCACCGCCACATGATCGAGGTCAACCTGCTCGGCGTCATCAACGGTACCACGGCCCTGCTGCCGGCCATGCTCGAGCGAGCAAGCGGCCACATCATAAACATCGCCAGCCTGGCCTCCTTCGTTCCGATGCCGGGCCTTGCCACCTATTCGGCCACCAAGCATGCGGTGCGTGCCTTCACCAATGCCGTGGCCCTGGAGCAGGCTGGCTCAAAGGTCGCTTTTACCGTTGTGTGCCCAGGACCGGTGGACACGCCGATGCTCGCTCGGCAGATAGACGACGATATGGCGGCGCTGTCCTTTGCCGACTCCCCCATACCGGCGGTCGCGATAGCACAAGCGGTATTGCGGGCGATGGTAACGCGGCCCCGGGAGGTCCTGGTACCGGCCGCTCGCGGGCGGCTGCTCAGTATCGCGGGCCTCTTCCCCGGCCTTGTCGCTCGCATGTTGCCTTTGGCCTGGCGCCGCGGCCGCCGGCAACTGGACCGCCTGCGGGATGGAGACCGTTGAGTCCGGCCGGCCGCCTTGTTCTCCCCCTGGTGGTCGCCGGAGCGCTGACGTCACTGTCGTGTACGCCCGTGACCTCGGGCGCGCTCGAACTCGACAAGGGCTTTAGCGAAACCGGTGTCGAGGGCCGCATAGTCGTCATGAGGGTCGAGGATGCCCGGCGCGGGCGCTTCGAGTTGGTGGGCGTCGAACAGGATGTCCACAAAGCGGCGATGAGATTGCTGCCGGCCAAGGGTTACCCCGTGCTGAGCTACCGGATCGAGGTCAGACCGCAGGAGCGCGAAAGCGCCCGCTCCGACCGCGCGGCCAGACTCTACATCTCTGTCGAGGAAGCGGCTGTCGAGGACAGCGAGCGTGGTCGCGTTTACCGTGTTCGTGTGTCGGCTCGTCTGGTCGGGCCGGACTCGGTGCTGTGGCGGGACTCTGCGGTGGGACGTTCGGGCTTCTCGGGGCTCTTGGTCGCGCTGTCACGGCCGTCGAGCCGTTACGAGGCCGCCCACGAGGCGGTTGCCGACCTGTTTGACACCCTGCCCCCCAAGCCTGCCGGCGCAGCGGGCGGTCCGGCGCTCAGCCCGGCAAGTAATCTATAGGTGTAAAGGCCGTATAGCTGCTGCCGTCGGCATCGGTGTAGGGCGTGGCCGGGAAGAGCTTGCCCGGCCCCGGGCCGAGGGCCGAGACCGGTATTTCGAGCCACCGGTTGAGCATGGTCCCGTAAAAGTCCCGGAAATCGTAGGTCATGCGCAGGTCGTCCTCGTTCTCGCTGCCCGGGTCAGCCAACTGTGGATATAGCCCGTGCTGGCCCCCGGCCACGGCCGCGCCGATGGCGAACTGACAGGAGCTGGTGCCGTGGTCGGTGCCGGCCGCACCCGCGTTGTAGGAGTTCTGCCGTATCGTGCGCCCGAACTCCGAGATCGTGACCACCAACACACGGTCCGACAGATCGCCAGTTTGATAGCCCGTGTAGCCGCCGGGGAGCGCGGCCTCCTGTTTCATTTCCTGGTAGAAGGCCGCCACCGACGCGCCCACCTCGTAGAGCAGGTTGGAATGGAACAGGCCCTGCTCCTGGCTCGAGTGGGTGTCGAAGCCGCCGACGGCGACGTGGAAGAAGCGCGCGCCGACGTCGGCGCGTATCGTGGCCGCCACATGCCGCAAGTCACGGGCCAGTTCGAGACCGGTAAGATAGCCGTCGTCCGACTCGTTCAGCGGCGATGGGGAGGCCAGGTCGTTTCGGCGCCGGTAACGGCCTTGGGAGTCGAGCAACAGTGCTTCGACCTTGCCGGCCTGAACCAGCCCGCTTCCGGGCACGTAGTAGAGCTGTGACGCATCGAGCGTGGCTACCCCGGTGTTGCCTATCTTGGCCAGCTCCGGCCACGCCGCAGGGTCGGCGGCACCGCTTTGCTGGTACATCTGCCGGATGAGGGCCTGCTTGGCGGCTTTGCTGCCCTCGGCGGGGAATTGGATCTGGGCCAGGTGTTTGAAGGCGAAAAGGCTCGTCCCGGTCGGCGTGAACAGCGGGTTGAGCTGGTTGCCCATTATCACCGCCGGTACATCGGTGGCCCCGTAGCCGGCCTGGTCCAGATAGCGGCCGAACCATCCGTTGCCGGTGTCGCCGAGCGGGTCGGCCGTGTACCAGATGTCCTCGCTGCGGAAGTGAGAATGGTCGGCGAAGGGGTAGTGGACCCCGTTTATAATGGCGAGATCGCCGTCGAGCCAGGTCTGGTGCAAGCGCCAGAGCGCGGGGTGCAGGGCGTAGTCCTGGCCGTCCTCGTTCTGGCCGACCGAGAGGATGTCGCTTACCGGCGCGCCGCTGGTCTGCCAGGGCGAAAGCCCCGCGGTCGTTGCCGG
>CAYXZP010000002.1:60665-71426 GCA_964469485.1 uncultured Myxococcales bacterium
CGTTGAGTGCCGGTAAGCGGATAGACCGTGTTGAGTCCGTCGTTGCCTCCATAAAGTTGGACGAAAACGACTATGCGGTCGCCGGGCACGGCGGCGTACGCCACCCGGGTGCCGGCCAACTGTACGAGCGCGGGCCCGAACATGGCACCGGCCGTGCCGGCGGCGCTTCGCGTGAGGAACTGTCTCCTGGTCATCGTCACCGACTTGTCCTCACTGTAGCTGGGCCTCGGCGGCCTGAAGTACCAGCGCGATCAGCCCTCGGACCTTGTGCTGGGCATCGTCGGTCCACTCGTCGCTCAGGTCCAAGGTCTGCTTGGCGCCGTTGTCGGTGACGAATGCCATGAGCGCGTCTATCTGCGACCCGCTCAGTGCCAGCGGACCCGAGTCGAGACCGGCACGACGGACTATGGCGTTGACGACGACCGACGGGTCGGCCGCGTCGTCGCGGATGGGCAGGTCCTTGAGCCTGCGCAATCTCAGCCGGCTCGAACCCCAATCGGAAATGCTCAGGTCCTTGGCGAACTCCATGCGCTTGAGCAGCGTGCCGCTGTTCATCCAGGAAAGCCCGCCCGGCCACCCGGCCACGTTGGGCGGGTGGAACAGCTCCATGCCCATGCCGCCGAGCCGTTCGCCGAGCTCTTCGTCGGATTCGGCCATCCAGCGGGCGCTGCTCTTGATGTTGAAGGCGCGGAAGGAGCCCACGGCGTACTCGACCGGGCTTTTTACGCTGCGTCCCTTGGCACGGTCGCTGTAGAACTCGTCGTGGGTCCACATGGCCCGCAGCAGCGGGGCCAGCTCGAAGTTGTTGTCCGCAAAGATGGCGGCAAACTCGGCCAGCAGGTCACCGAGGCCGTCGGCCGGAGCGTCGTAAGCGTAGAAGCTCCACAGTTTCGAGCTCAGGAACATGCCGACCTGGTTGTTGCCGGCGTCATCGGTGCGCGAGAAGATGAGCTCTAGGACGTCGTCCTCGCTCCCGGCGACCCCTTCATCGATACGGAGGTTGTTGCTGGTGCGCCCGAACAGCGTCATCGGGTCGGGCAGTCCGTCGCCGTCATCGTCGTAGTGTCCGCCGTCCCAGTGCCAGGGGTTCCACACGCCCTGGTCGCGGTCGATGGTGGTCCAGCCGGTGCAGGCGCGCGAGAGCTGGTGGACATCGTCTTCGCTGTAGTTTGGTCTGGACGGGTCGGGCATGCCGCCGGGCCCCAGCTGGAACACGCCGAGGGTGAACAATTCCATCAGCTCGCGGCCGAAGTTCTCGTTGGCGTTCACGTGGACGCCGTCGCTGCTGGCCACGTTGTGGATGCCGTCGAGGAAATGGAGGTTGGCCGGGTCGCGGTTGAACTCGCGTATGAGGTCCCGGTAGTTGCCCTTGGCGTACATGCGGAACAGCCGGTTCTGGTAGGAGGTGTACTTGAGCGTGGGCTGGGCGGCCAGGCCGCTTACGAGCAGACCGTGCAGGAACAGCACGAGCTTCTCGCGACAGCCATCGGCCGGCTTGCGCTTCCTGATCATCTGCTTGAGCCACCAGCGTTGCATCTTGCGGACGTTGTACTCGTCGACCTCGTTCTTGGCCGGTGGTTTCTTCTTCGATGGTCTGAAACCGAGCAGGGTGTCGACAGCCTCGGCCATCGTGGCGTTGCGCCGGAGGAACTTGGTGAGGTTCTCCGGGCTGTCGCCGAAGGCCGCCCTTCTCAGCAGATGGGCGGCGTTGTCGTTGTTCCAAACCACGGCCATGTCAGTCGTCCGTGCCTGTTACCCAGCCCTGGCTTGGAGCCGGGCCGAGAACGGCATCCCCTATTATCCAGGTTCGCAGGATTTCGACGAGCCAGCCGCGCACACGCCGCCCGGTCGGTGGCATACGCGAGCCGTAGCTCGCGGGAAGCTCACCGGTGACCTTGAGGTAGACCAGACTTGCCCCGGGCTCACCGGGCGCGATACGGGCCAGGCCGTCGGCTGCCGCGGCCGCGTTGGCCGGCGTTGCCGACACGGTCTGCGAATAGGCCGCATTGGGCAACAGGACCATGCCACCGGCCTGGCTCTCGGAGTCATGGCATCCCGAAAGCGCGCAGCTTGGCCCGAATATCTGTCTGGCGACGCGGTCGAAGCTGCCCGAATAAAGCTCGGTGGCAAGGTAGCGGCCGTCGCCGCCCGCCCGGCAACGGAACAGTATCCGGTCGCGGTCGCGAAGCGCACGGCCCGAGGCCACACCGTAGGCGGAAAGTTTGAGCTTCTTGCGGCCGCGTCCCATCTTGCCGTTGCGGCGCGGCCCCTTCAGCGCCACCGTAAGCGTGGTGTGGGCCGTGCAGTCGTCGGCCTCGTAGTCGTCGGGAAGGTCGAGAGCGTCTATGCGGCTCTGAAGTGCCTGGAACTCCGGGTCGAACTTGCGGTCGCCGTTATCGACGGCGTGAGCCACCGTGACGGCATCCGTCGACGAGGGGGTGCACGCTTCGAGCGCGGTCGAGTTGAGGCAGACCCGTACCAGGAAGGAACAGACGCCGTCCTTCTGACCGTCGTCATCGCAGGCGGCGTCGCCGTCGTCGCATTCGGCTTTGCGCGAACCGTTGGCCGCGCTGTCGGCGACCTCGACCGTGGCAAGGCAATCAGCCGCGCGGTTGCCTCCGCCGCCCAGCATTGCGGCGTGAACCGGCGCGGCGACGAGCAGGCCCGTCAGCGTGAGGGTCAGTAGTGCCGACCCGGGACGAATATACCAAGGTCGCATGGTCGTGCGGGCGGCGTCAAGGTTTTTCAACGGTCTCGCCGGGCGGTGAGGTCCGGGGCCCTTGACAGCCCCCCACAAAGGATGTATATACACATTATGGCCGATCGGGCGGATTCTTTACGAGAGGGGGGCTGTGCCTGCTTCAACTTCAGGCGTGCCTCGAGGGCCATCACCCAGGTCTTCGATGAGGCGATGAGGCCCACAGGCTACAAGGCCTCCCAGATCATGCTCTTGGGCGGAGTGCGTATGCTCGCCCCGGTAACGATAGGGGTTCTGGCCGACAAGGCCGTGATGGACCGCACCACGCTCACTCGCAACATCAAGCCCTTGGAGCGGGACGGGCTCATTCGTGTCGATGCGGGCCAGGACCGGCGCGAGCGGGTGATCAGTCTTAGCCCCAAAGGGGAGAAAGTGCTGGGCAGCGCGCTCGCGTTGCGCGAGCAGGCTCAGCAACGGGTTGCCGAGCTATTCGGCAAGAGGCGGCTGGGCCGTTTGATAGGTGATGTCGCCGAGCTGGTTGAAGCGGTTCGGTAGGTTTTTTTTGGAGGTAAAAGGTGCATATGCAAGTAAAAACAATACGAGAAGGTTGTCACCAAGGCTTGGTATCGTGCTGCGCACTGATCGTCGCAGCCGGCCTGCTAAGCGTGTCCTTTCTGATCGCGCTCCCGCTCCTGGTGGCCTTTGGCTAAGCGGACGGCTCGGCCAGCAGGCGTTCGTAGAAGAGATAGCCGGCCGCCATGCCGAGCGAGCTCAGCAGGTGCCAGGTGGCGTGTCCCTGGAAGAGATGGTTCGTGGGGTCGCAAAGGACGCGTGTGACGTCGAGCACGGAGAACGTTGAGGCCAGGGCCATGACGGCGGCCATCAAGTAGAAGAATCGATACTCCCGGGCGCGCTGCCCGGTACGCATCAGTCGAAGCTCGGTGCCGATGACCGCCAGGGTGGCGGCCAGCACGATGCCCTGTATGGGGACCCCGGTCGCGTAGAGCACCACGACAAGAATACAGCCCGAGCCTACGCCCCACGCGAGCGCGCGGGCTTGAGATGCGCGCGCGATCAGCCCCAGCCGTTCCATGTTGATGGTCAGCGGAATGCCGACGAAGGCGAACATCCCCAAGAAGTCGAAGAACTGGAAGAAGAAGGTGTAGGAGGCGTGGTAGATGAAAGAGGCCGCACCCAGGAAGGCGGCGGCCGGTGCGAACCAGGCCAGGCGAGGGTCACGTCCGCGGGCCCTGCTCCACACGAACAGGGCCAGTGCGAACAGCGCCAGGTTGGACCAGGTGTTGGCCGGTTCCACTATCCAGGAACAGCGGGCGGCCTCGCACCATTTGACGTTCGGGAGCGCCCAGCTGCTCAGTTCGTACCACGGACAGCCGGGCTCGAGCGGCGGTACGTTCACTTCAGGGGCAGACCAACTCGTCGCAGTACTGCTTGCGCAGCATGAGATTTACGGCTTCCGCGTGGTCTTCGATCAAGCACCCGCTCTGACCGTCGGGTGAGACCAGGCCATCGACGGTCGATGCGCAGGCGTCGAGCTGACCGACTAGAAGGTCGGAGCACTTGGACCCGCCGACCAGCTTGCGGGCCTTGGTCCCGGCCTTGGCGAGCATGCGCGCCGTTTTGTATTCCCCTGTGCATGCCCCCGAGTTGCTGAGCGGTCCCGTCTTGTCCGCGTTGCGGTAAAGCTCCTTGCCCTTGGTGTAAGAACTACGACACTTCTGATGGGCCTTGAGCGTTTTGGTAAGATAGATGTAACCGGCCTTGCCGATCCTCGCCTGGCAGCGGGCCAGGTCGCTTTGCTCGGGAGCCAGCGAAGGCCCGTAGAGCGCTTCGATGGCGGCGTCGATCTCGTCCAGGTGGGTGTCGACGATGCAGCCGCCGTCACCCGTGGCGTTGACCAGTTCGTCGACCGTCATCGCGCAGGTGCTCATGGAAACGAGGTATCCGTCCATGCAGCGGGAAGAGACCAGCGCGTGTGCTTTGAGGCCGACCTTGTCGACCGTGCGCGCCGTCCTGGTCTCCTCCCAACAATCGTCGAAGTTCGTCAGCGGCACGGTGCCGGCCTCGCCGGTGAACAATGCTTTGCCCGCGTTGAAGTCGTCACGGCACTTCAGCACCATCTTCGTGGATTTCTTGACCAGCAGCGAGCCCGCTTTGGCGATGGCGCCATGGCATTTGTTCGACCAATTCGCGTAGCCGCAGGTGGGGCAGGGCGTGATGTTCCAGAAACCCTGCGGTTTCATGCAGACACGGTCGTACTGCGGCCGGTCCCATTCTTCCACGCCGTTGCCGAATGTGTCCTCGAAGACCTGGCGGCGTCCGTCGATGAATTCCCGTGTCTGCGAGAGCGCGAAGGCGGCGGGAGTCTGCACCGGTGAGACCAGAGCGACCACGCGGTCGACCTCGGCGTTTAGCGCCGCCTCGTCCCACAGGCTGTCCATCAGGCTCTCTAGACGGTCGCGATAGGCCTGGGCTCCGGCCGGAATTTCGTAGAGTCGGCGGGCGACTATGCCGTAAGCCCAGTAAAGCGGCGAAGGGAAGCCCTCACGCGGGTCGTTGAAGAAGATGCGATTCAGTAGATGCCCGCCGGCGAAGGTGGCGTCCGTTCCCCACGGTATGAAGCGGAACAGGCCGTCGCTGGGGTCACGATAGATGTAATGGTTGTTCTTGTCCCCCGAGTACCCGTCCCAATGGCCGACCAGTCCCTCCATGGCCCAGAAGGTCAGGAAGTCGTCCAGGTCGATCAACGTGCCGAGGTCGTCGATTATGCTGCCGTCGAACACGGTCGATTCGGTGGTGCCGGGTGGCCACACGACATCGTGTACCGCCCATAGGTCGCTGGTGTCGTTGGAGCCCTGGTTGTTCTTCAACTCGTAGCGCAGCAGGAAATCTTTCTCGAAATCGGCCAGCTGAGCCTCGTAGAGGTTACCGTCGGAATCCCCGAATGCGCGTTCGAGGAACGGGTCCTTTATGGACTCGACGTGGCTGTAGACCCCGAGATCGACGACGCCGGTCTCGTGGATGATGCGCACGTGCGCGTGATTGCAACGTGGCGCCGGCACCCCCGCCTCGCGGAAGAGCTTGTAGGCCAGACAGGTCCTCACCAGCGAGCTGTCCTGTGGGTGACCGTTGAGGGTGAGGCGGTCCAGTCCGAACAGGTCTATGTTCTCCTGGTACTCGGAGAACTTTACCTTGAGCGAGGGCCGGTCGGGGTCTGTCGTGGAACCGTAGAAGCCCTTCTTGCGGACCCCGACATTGGTTATCGTCACGCCGCCCACCACCACATCGGCCTGGTACCAGGGAAATAGCGTTGGCGCCGGCCGGACCGGACAGGTGGCCGGGAACAGTTCACCGATGTTCGGTTGTACCAGACGAAGCGCGTTCCAGTCGGCCTCGCTCATGTAGACCTCGACCTCCAGCAGTTCGTCGGGCTTGAAGGCGTCGGCCTGCTCGCAGCCGCCTTCGGGCAGCCCCGGGCCCGCCGCGTCGCATGCATCGCCGTTGCCGTCGGCGTCAGCGTCATCCTGGTCTATGTTGAAGGTCTCGGGGCAGTTGTCCCGGCAGGTGGCGATGCCGTCGAGGTCGCCGTCGCCGACCCCGAGGCCCGTTCGAAGCGCCGTGAAGTCCTGCGTGGCGGCACCCGCGCTGTAGATGTTGGGCGACCCGAAGGTGCTCGAGCTGCCATCGTTGTAGTGGTCGGAGTCGGCCGTGATCGCGGCCAGGGGGTCGGCCTCGAGCTTGGCCACCTCACGCTGGTTGACGCCGCTCGGTGCGCCCGGACCCTCGCCGTTGGGGCCGAACATCAAGCGGCCGCTCGCATCATGGATCTCGAAGGAGGTGTCGTTGTTGGAGACATCGAAGGCGGTCGCGCTTATGAAGGTTCCCGAGCCTTGGGTTCCCGCGCGCAGGTTGATCGTCCAATCGCCCGAGGCCGGTGCGTAACCGGCATCCTCGGCCAGGTCCTCGGCGATCGTAATGATGGTCCCGGCGCTCAGGTTGGCGAGCAGGGCGTGGTCGGAAAGGGTCAGCAGGGCATCGAGGAGCCCGTCATCGTCGGTGACCCTGATCTGCCAGCCGCGGATGTCCAGTGGGTGGGCGACCACCACCAGCTCGAACCAGTCGCCGCCGTTGCCGGCTACACGCCCCAGGAAAGTGTCGGCCCTCTGGCCGCCGTCCTCGTCAGCCGCGGCCGTGCCGCCCTTGAGGAAGCCGTCGGGGGCAACCGCGTTGTACTCGTTGACGATGATGGGAGCGGCGGCGGCCGGCCCGGCCAGCAGCAGACAGGCGAGGCCAACAACCGTGGATCTGGCCGCAATGAGGTACATCTGTCCGAGCTACGGGCCGGAAGGGCCGTAGGACCAGTATGGCCATGCACGGCCCCTTTGAACAACCACGCTTATAGCCTCAAAAGGGGGGGTCGGAGCCGGCTAGTGCGCTACACGTACGGCCAGGGCCTCGCCCGGCAGGGCCTCGAGAGGTGAGCCCACGGCGATGGTGAAGGCGCGGCCGTACTCGGCCAATCCGGCGCGCTGCCACAGGCGTTCGGGCAACAGTTCGACGGTCGGTGAGACGCGCAGCACGTAAGATGTGGCGCGTGAGACCGGACGCCCCAGAGTCGACACCAGCACCCTTTGCTCGGGCCGTACCAGGCGGGCGGCGTGTTCGGGCAGATAGCCGATGGCCTCGTTGGCATAGCGCGGCGAGACGGTGGCCACTGCTTCGCCCGGCAGCACGGATTGCCCGGCCAAGGCCAGGACCTGGCTGATCTGGCCCGAGACCGGCGCTCTGAGTATCAAGCGTTCGCGCTCGACACGGATCTCTTCGAGGCGCCTTTGCTGGGCCCCCACGGCGGCGCTGAAGGGGCCGAGCAGGTCGCTACCGGCCTCGGTGTCGGGCCGTTGGCTGTCGAACTCGGCCTTGCGCGCCAAAGCCCCGCGAAGCTCGCCTGCCGTTTCATCGAGCAGGATACGGTTGTGCTCGAGCCGCTTTAGCATCTGCTGATAGAAAAGATGGGCCTCGTCGTACTCGGCTTCCGAGACAATGCCCTGTTCGCGCAGGTCGGCCACGCGGTCGCGGGCAAGGCCGAGGCGTTGTTTCTCGACCTTGTCGTTCTCGATCGTGACTTCGAGCGCGAGCGTGTCTAGCCGAAGGCGTTCTACGTCGACGGCGAAGCGACGGGCCTGGTCACGCCAATCGAGGCGGGCCGGGCCGATCCCCGTGCGCAGGACCGACTGCGCTGATAGCAGCTCGGCACGGAGTTGGCCGAGAACGGCCTGCTCGGTGGCCAGGCGGGCCATCAAGGGAGAATCGTCGAAGACGGCCACCATGTCGCCGGCATCTATGCTCTCGTAGATATCGACGGTGACCCGCTTGATCACGCCGGCGGTGACAGGCGAGACCTCGAAGTTCTTTGCGCGGGCGATGGCCGGGTACTCCACGGCGGCGCCGCGGCCGAGCAGCAGCAGGGTCACGACCACGACGGCGGCCAACCAAGCAGTGATGTCGGGGCGGTCGCGCGCCATGTCGCGGATACGGTCGAGGCGGATGGTCGAGAAGAGCGAGTTCACCGCATTACACCTCCGACAGGTCGTCCCGCAGTACCAGCGACACGTTCCTCACGCCGGGCATGCCGCCTAGCCGTTCGAGCAAAGCGCCACCCTCGGCGTCTCGCCTCAGGCGGACCTCGAACACGTACTCCTCGGTCTCGCCGCCGGCCGTTTGCCTGAGAGAGACCCGGCGGAAGGAGCGGCAGAAATCATCGATGACCCGGAAGTGGCCGCTTCCGGGGTCGACGCCGCCGGGAGCGGCAGAGGTCAGGTGGCCGTCGAAGCGGCCGTATGTGCCGAAGCCCGTGTAGTAGAGGTAGTACATCACCATAAGGGTGGCCACGGTTCCGCTTACGGCGGTGACGTATTTCTCCGAGCCCACCGCCATGCCGATGACCAGGGTCAGGAATACGAAGACCGTGTCGCGGGTGTCCTTGAGTACGTTGCGGAAGCGGATGATGGCCAGCGCCCCGATCAGACCGAAGGCGGTGATGATGTTGTTGCCGATCACCAGCATCACCAAGCTCACGATCACGGTGAGCAGCACCAGCGACTGGGTGAACGAACGCGAGTAGGAGAGCCCGCTGTGCGTCATCGTGTAGGTCCAGGCAATGGCCTGCCCGAGCACGAGCGAGAGCAGGACGCATATGGCCACGCCTTCTAGCGCACCGATACCGCCGCCCGCGGACCGTTCCAGACCGTATAGAAAGTTCATCGTCTATGCCCTTCCCGAATACGCACGCATGCGTACGACGGCCTCAAAGTCGCGGCGGTTGGCCGGCAGGTAGTGCCCCTCGTTGACGGCACCCTCGACGCACATGAGGTATTTAGGCACCGAGACCCGCTGCAACTGAAACCTTTCGACCAAGGACCCGACCCAGCCGGGGAAACGGTCGGTGAACTTGACCTCCAGGATCACCCCCCTGGCCGGTACCGCCGCAAAGGCACCCGACAGCACGAGGCTGTCTTCGGTGGTCACGGATTGCTCGAGCTTGCTGTCGAAGGTTATGCGAGCCGAGTCCGTGGCCACCGACTCATAGGCCTCGCGTCTGTACTTGACCCGCAGCAAGGGGCGGCAGTCCAACCGCGCGGTCATGGTCGCGAACTCCCCGGTATCGGGCAGTACGCCTTCGAGGGGACGCCCGAGCGTGTTGCGCAGCAGGTCGCAGGCCTCGGCCCGGGTCGTGCGCGTACGGGTCTTGCGTATCACGTCGTCGTTGCGGCGCTTTATCTCGCAGAACACCGGCCCGCTCTCGTCGTAATAGCGTATGCGCAGTTTGAAGCGGTTGCGTAGCCCTTGCGCGGCCATGCGATAGAGCTGCAGGTCGATGTTATCCATATATAGGCTGCAGACCGTGTAGCTGTGGCCGTCGCCCGCCGTGTAGGCGTCGGGCCGCGTGAACGGGGCGATATGCTCTCGTATCGGGTCGAGGAGTTTCTCAGGCAGGTAATACTTGCACTCGAAACGCGAGAATATCTGCCGCTCCCCGCCGGGACTCCCTGCCGCCGTCTGCTGCATGATCCGTAAAAGATAGGACAACCGGCCCGCTTTCGTCAATGGGATAGGGCATAAAATGATGCGACGCGGCATCCGAGGTCCCCGCAGGACGCGAAGGCGGTGACAGTCATCGGCCGGACATGTTAGGACATAAGGGGGCCCCGGCCGCGGCCGGGGCCCTCCCGCGATGCGACGATTTTTTTTCACCGTGCTGCAGGGCGCCTTGCTACTTGCCATGCCGTCTGCGGCAGCGGCCGCTGATGTCGTCCTCAACGAGTACAACGCCGTCATGGGGGGCGAGTACCTGGCAGGCGACGCTACTGATGTTTTCTGGGGACGGCGCTCGGCCAACGGCGGCGATTGGTTCGAGCTGGTCGTCGTAAGCGACCACCTCGACATGCGCGGTTGGCAGATGCTGGTGACCAACGATACGGGCGGCGCCGGCGAGGAAAGCTTCGCACTGACGCTCAGCGACGAAGGTGTATGGTCGGACCTGCGAAGCGGCACCATCCTTACTTTCTCGGAGGAACTGCGTAACAACGTCACCGACTATCGTCCGGAGTTCGGGCGCTGGTGGATCAACCTGCGCGTCCACCCCGACAGTTCCGGTACCTACGTGACGGTCGCGTGTGTGAGCCCGGCCTGCGACCCGAACGACGTCAGGTGGAAGGTCTCCAACCTCGACTGGCAGCTGACCGTCACGGACGCCGCGGGGGCCACCGTCTTCGGGCCGGCGGGCGAGGCCGTAAAGCCGATCGGCGCCATCGGGCCCAACGAGGTGTTCAAGCTCGAGGAGGCCCCGACGGCCTCGACCACGCCGCTGTCGAACTACAACGACGGCACCTCGAGCAGCTTCGGGGAGCCGAACCTCTACAGCGCGGGCGCCGTTACGCAGGACATGTCGGCGCTGCGGGCGGCGGTGCCCTACAGCGCGCTGACCTCGGTGCGCATCAACGAGGTCTACTCGCACTCGGACCCGGGCATCGATTGGTTCGAGCTTT
>CAYXZP010000003.1:0-19218 GCA_964469485.1 uncultured Myxococcales bacterium
TAGCTCTCTTCGTCCACCGACCAGCGGAAGGCCTTGGTGTCGCCGAGCTGCCCGTCGACAACGGAAACGACGATCTGCAAAGCTTCGGGATAGGAAGGCTCGCCCAGCGGCGTGGCCTGGGCCAGGTCCTCCTCGGAGAAATACGCTTCGTGGTCCGGGTGCGAATGATAGAAGGCAAGCAAGCGGTTGCCGGGCGACTCCCACATGTCGAGCGCCTTCTTGTAGTCGGTCGAATCCCACAGATAGGCGCTCTCCGAGCTACGTGGATAGCTGTCGGGGTCGGCGGCGTGCATCTCGTCCTGGACGTTTCGTATCCGTACGGTCCGCTGGCTGCCATCGGACAGGGCTACGACCACCCCGCAGCACTCGCTCGGGTAGTCCTCGCGGGCGTGTTCGTGAAGGTCGGCGAGGACGCCGGCGCCTAGCTCGACGGACATCGGTTCAGCGGACCTCCATCTCCTTGACCATGGCCATCAGACCGTCGTTCTCGGGCGTGGCGATCCCGGCCGCCGCTCCGCGCCTGCACACCTGGCCCGTTATGGCATCTATTTCCGTGGGCTTGCCGCGTTCCATGTCCTGCAGCATCGACGAGCGGTGATCCGCCGTCGACGGCACCAAACGTCCATAGAACAGCTCGAGGTATTGGTCGACCGTGGTCCAGGGCATCTCCACTCCTTCGGCGACCGCCACCGCGAAAGCTTCGGCGATGGCCCTGTCCATGCGAGTGCGGTGGCCCGGATCACCGGCAAGCTCGCCGTAGGTCAGCCCGTGTATGGCGCCAAGCGGATTGAGCGCGGCATTGTAGAACACCTTCCCCCACAACGCGGCCATGATCTGCTCGCTCGGCCGGCAATTTATCCCGGCCGCATCGACAAGCCCGGCCCACGCCTCGGCCCCCTCATCGCGACCACCGGCGGGGTCACCGAGCAGAACCGGTTCCGCCTCCACCGTCACGCGCACGGTCGCTTCTGCCTCGAACAGCGCGCCGAATATAACCCGGGCAGCGAGCACCCGGCAGCCCTGGTAGGCCCCGGCGATGGCCTCGACGTTGCCGAGCCCGTTTTGCATCGAGACGAGCAGTTCGGTCTCGACGCCGGCCGCGGCCAGCTGGCCCGCCAGAACGGCGCTGTCATAGGACTTGCAACTGACGAAGACGGCATCGTAGACACCGCTGGCTTGGGCGGCCCGGCTGTGGGCGACCAGCGGACCGCTGCTGTGCCGGCCCCATATGCCGACCACCTCGACCCCGCCCGAGGCGGCCGCCCCGGCAAGGCCGGGTCGGGCCAGCACGGACACACGGTGGCCGGCCTGGGCGAGCATGCAGGCAAAGACCGATCCGATCGCGCCGCAGCCCGCAACGAGAACCCTTCTTGCTCCCTCGGCCATCCGACCATCCAGCTCGCCCGGTGCGTTGACGCGCTGGGCGCTCTTTCATATATATCTGCGGTTTGCCGGCCGCGAGGCACCCACATGACCAACGAAGCAGAGACCCTAGCCACCCAGATCGAACGCTTCCTCAAACCAAAGGCCGTGTCCTCGCGCAAGCTCGCCCGTAGCGCCGAGGGGCGCCTCCTGCTGGCCGAGGAAAGCGCGCTCGACATGGACCGTATCCGTGACTCCGGCGTGACGCTGTCCGAGCTCGGGCGTCGCGTGCGCGTATACAACTCCGACATGACCAAGCAGACGGCCTCCTACATCATCCCCGTGGAGATCGCCGGCCTCGACAAGACCGAACGCGCCACGCTCGAAGGCACCAAGATACAGATCGGACGCGTTATCGAACTCGGCGGTCTCTACGTCCGCCACAACCCGGGTATGCGCGAGGTTGGACTCAATGACCGGGGCGACGTCGTTCTGAGGCAGGACGCCGATACCGCGGAAGATCCGCGGATAGGCCCGATCCTCAATTCTTATAACACGACACAGTCGATGCTCGTCGACCGCATCGTCGCCCGTATCGACAAGAAGAGCCACGACCGTGACGTCAAGGAAGCGCGCGCATGGCTCGACGCGATGAACGCGATCAACGACGGCAAGACCCTGCGCGCCAGGTTCCTCAGCGGCGGCGTGCCGTGCGAGCACCGCGGCAACGTCCCGCAACTCTACAAGACCGTGCAGGTCAATTTCTACCAGATAAACGACCCGTTGAACCTCGAGCTTTCCTCGGTACTCGAGGAGCGCTTCTCGATGCTCGAACGTCCGCTACCAATGGTCCGTGTCATCTCGATAGTCGGCATTCCCCCCAACGAACGTTCTTACAAGGAGTTCGTCGCGCAACTGAAGAAGAAGAAACAGAACCCCATGGCGCTCGGACTGCCGAGCCGGCTGCGCGATTCCCAGTTCTTCGACAGCGCATCGAAATCCATACTGCCGTCCTGTTTCATTTGGGCGGCCAACCTCGACGAGATCGGGGACTCGATCTACGTCATCACGATCAACACCGACTACCACGGCGAGATAAAGGGACGCGGCGTGCACTCGGGGGTGGCCAGCGCCCTGTCGATGGCCGACGTCATTTCGGCCCACGCCTCCAGCGCCGTGCTCAGCACCGCTACGACCGCCACGGTCATCATGGGCAGCGCCGGCTCCGGGAAGTCACAGGCGGCCGCCTGCTGGGCCGAGCGTAACCACACTAGAAGGCGCGATGAGCTCGCACGCCGCTATGCGCTTCTCGAAAAGGGCGGTGACAAGATCGAGGAGAAGGTTCGTGGGGTCGGCTATATAGGGCAGGACGATTGGCTCCACATCGTCCCCTCCGGCGAGGGGAAGTGGGACGTCTGGCCGGCCGAGCGCCATTTCTATTCCTGCAGCCGCACCTTGCTCAGCCGCGACCTGATCCTTTCAGAGAACGAGCCGATCATCGAGAACGCCACGGCTGACTTCGGCGCCGACGGCGGGCGCGCGTCATTGGGAACGACCAACCACGAATATCCCCACGAACGCCTGTTCTACGATCCCGATTGGGACAACTTTTACGCCGACCGCGACGTGCACCGTGTTTCGGCGCTGGTTTTGCTCGAGAACGACGAGGAACTCGATTTCGCGCTCAGGCACGTCTCTCCCAAACACGCGCTCGAGTTCATCCTGCGCGGCCGCGGCCCTTCCGGCAAGCACCAACCCTTCTATAACGACTACACCGATGTCTCGGCCCTGCTCATAGGCCAGGGCGTTGTCGGCGACCGTCTCCTCGAAGCTTACAAGGCGGCCAAGAAGGGCGACGTCGCGGCTCTCATGAACGGCGATGAGGCACTGGGCCGTTTCGTCCTCGACCGTCTCAAGGCCCAGCTGTCGGTGTGGGAGGTCTTTCTCCACGACGTCCCGGCATTCGTCGTCAACACCGGGCACGGCGCCGACATGACCCAGGACATGATCTGGCTCGTCTCCGAGTCGCCGGACCTCATCAAACGGGGCAAGGACAGATCAGCGGCCGAGTTCCGCAAGCTGATGGAGACCCGGCTCAAGGTCTCCTACGACGAAGAGGGCCGCTGGGCCTCACTCGGCTGAGCGGTCGCCGCGCAACTGCGGTAAAGAGGTGCCGCTGGCCAGGAACACGAGCCCGCCGACACCCGAGGACACCAGAAGTATCAACAGCCACAGTATGCCGAAGGCCAACGCGGTCTCACGCGATACCGCGGCCAGATCGGAAAGAAAGTAAACGTACCCGATCTCACGGATTCCCAAGCCGGCAAGACTGATGGGAAGCGCGCTGAAGATGGTGACCAGCGGGTGGAAAAGAAAATAATAGGGCCAGGGCAGGCCGAGACCGAGTGATTCGCCGAGTATTATGACGGCAACGACCTGCAGCACGTGGAAGAGCACCGATACCCACACCATGTCCCACAGCAGCTTGCCGTCGCGCCAGAAGGGTCCGAGATCGTTCTCTACCAGCTCGCGGATGCGGTTACTGTCGGCAAAGAAGACCTTGACAAGCGGTGGAATGAGCCACCAACCCGCCAGCATCCCGAGCCCCGCGGCCACTGTCAGGGCCGACAGCACGGGCGGCAGGCCGTAGCTGCCGAAGGTCAGCATCGCGGTAAGCGCCAGCAGAACGAGTACGGCCAACCCCGAAAGACGGTCGAAGATGACCGTGTTGAGCGCCACCGTCCGCCGGCCGTCGCTCTGTCCGAGATAAAGCGAGCGCACGACATCGCCACCCAGCGTGCTCGGCCCGAACAGATTGAAGAACATGCCGATGAAGTAATAACGACAGATCGCGCCAAAGCCTTCGTTGAAACCGACCCGTCGGCTTATGACCTGCCAGCGGTAGGCGGTCATCAACTGGCCTGCCAGATAGATGGCGACCGCCACGACCACCCCGGCCACCTTGACCTCGGCCAGGGCGCCAAGGAGGGCCACGCCCTCGACCTGGCGGGCCAGCAGCCATACGGCCAGCCCCGAAACAACGTAGCGAAGAAGCTTGTTCCAGCCCTCTCGACCCATACAAACGCCCCGACGGCGGTCCAGGTGGATAGCAGCGCAAGGCGCCGCCCTCAATCCCGAATCACCTTGACAGGTCGAACACCCTCCGAAAGTATAGCCGCCGTGGCGTGCCACGCCCTGCGGGCGAACCACACAAAGTCATTTTCCGGAGGTGGACATGAGAAAGACCGTACTCGGGCTAAGCCTCGCTCTCGCCGTCATGGTGAGCTACGCGGCTGGCTGCGCCGGGCCTCAAGAGGTCGGTGACATCAAGGCCAAGGTCGAGGAGATACAGGCCCAGCAAAAGGACATTCTCGCCAAGCTCGAAGGCCTCAAGGCCGGCCAGAAACAGATCATCGCGCGAGCCCCGGCGGCGGCGCGCCCGTCACGGCCGTCGGAGGACCCGAACAAGGTCTACGACGTCCCGGTCGGCAAGTCCTTCTCCAAGGGTGCCAAGGACGGTTCGGTAACGATCATCGAATTCAGTGACTTCCAATGACCGTTTTGCGCTAGAGCCGCCGGTCTGGTGGAGCAACTTCTCAAGGCGTATCCGAACGATGTACAATTCGTCTACAAAAACTACCCATTGCCCTTCCACAAGCAGGCCATGCCCGCCGCCAAGGCGGCCATCGCCGCGGGTCAGCAGGGCAAGTTCTGGGAGATGCACGACAAGATCTTCTCGGACTACCGCAACATGAACCAAGCGTCGTTCGAAAAATGGGCGGGCGAGATCGGCATCGATGTCGAACAGTTCAAGGCGGACATGCAGTCGCCCGAGACCATGGCGCTCATAACCGACGAAATGAAGCAGGCCCAGAAGGCCTCGGTACGGGGCACCCCGACCTTCTTGATCAACGGCAAGAAGCCGGCCGGGAGATCGTTCGAACTGTACAAACAGATCATCGACGGCATCCTCAAGGAAAAGAAAGGGTAAGGGTCCCGAAGTCCCGGTTTTTCGGGGCCGGGCGCTGGGCGATCCCAGTGGCCCGGCCCTTTTTCTTGTAGGCGCTGCGCGAAGGTGGGCGACATGAAAAAAAGACTCCTCACGCTGGTCAAGGTCAGCGTGACCTTCACGATCCTCTACCTGATCTTCAAACGCTTCGAGATAGGCTTCGGCGACATTGTCGAATCCTTCGGCCATAGGCCGGCCTGGTTCCTGGCATCTTTCGCGATGCAGGTCGGCGCGATCATATTCTCGATAATGCGGTGGAACGTGCTGCTCAGAGGCCAGGACCTCGCGGTGCCGTTCCCGCATATCGTCAAGACCTTTCTCGTCGGCCGCTTCCTCGGAACCTTCACGCCGACCGGCGCCGGGCTCGAGGCCTACAAGGCCTACGATATCGCCCGTTATACACAGCGGGCCGAGGCCTCGGTCTCGGTCGTCATCATCGAAAAGATGATAGGCACCTTCTTTTCACTGAGCCTGCTGGTCCTTCTCACGCTGCCCTTCTTTGCGGGTGTCATCGACCCCCGCTTCCTCTACGTCTTCGGAGCCTTTTTCGGGATGCTGCTGGTGGCGGCCTTGGTTCTGCTGTTCCGCCCCGGGCTGATCACGCGGCTGCTGGCCTTCAACTTCCCGCTCAAGGCCAAGATAGAAGGTCCCTTGGCCAATATGGTCGACGCGTTCACCGTTTATTCGAAAAGGCGCGCGAGCCTGTTGGCGGCGGTGGCACTGGGGCTGGGCGTCTACCTGTTCTGGTTCCTCACCTACTACACCAACTCGCTCGCCCTCGGCGCCGGGATCGCGCTCGGTGACGTCCTCAAGGTCGGGCCCATGACGCAGATCGCGACCATGATACCGCTCTCGATCGCCGGCGTGGGGCTCCGTGAGGGCGCCTTCATGGGCCTTCTGGACCAGCTCGGGATAGTGGCCAACGCCACCTCGACCGCACGCAGCGCGATGATGCTCTCGGCCACGATGGTTTATTTCATCTCCATATCGGTCAACGTGTTCGGCGCCGCGATCTTTCTGACCAGGCGCACCGATTACAGGGAGCAGATCGAGGAAATGAAGCGGTCCCGGCAAAACGGCGCCTAGCTTCGCCTACTCGAGAACCCCCTCTATACTCGAACGCCGAGTCCCTTGCCGACAGACCGACCAGAAACCGCCGTGTGCAGCGGCGCCGGCCAGCGCGCCGGTAGCCCCGGCCGGTCCCTTGTTCCAGCCTTGTCGGTCTTCCTCTTGTTCGTCGCCGTAGGAGCGGGCGGCCTCTACTACGACCAGGCCAGGCGCGCGCCCGTCAAGCGCGCCGTGCCGGGCAGTGCGTCGGTCGAGGGCGCGGCCAAAGAGGCCCATCAAGGCCCGCGCCGCCACCCGAACATAGAGCTGCCGGCCGACGTCATCGCCTTTCTCGACCAGCTCGGCGAGCAAGCCGAGGCCGCCCCCGACGACATAGAGCTGTGGCAGAAGTTGGCCCGTGCGCGTTACCGGGCCGGGCTTCTCAACCGCCGCCACATGCCTGGTGCCGCACAAGCCGTCGAGCATCTCCTCGGGCTCGACGCCGACAATCTCGAAGCGCTGCGCACCCAGGCCAACATCGTCTACGACGCCGGCCGTTACGCCGAGGCGGAGGCCGGTTTCCGCCGCTACCTGGCCCTCGAGCCCCGGGACCCCGCCGTTACCACCGACCTCGCCTCGGCCCTGCTCTTCCAGGGCCGGCGGGCTGAAGCATTGGCGACCTACCGGGATGCCGTAGCCGCCGACCCGCAGTTCTTCCAGGCCCGCTTCAACCTCGGTCTCGCCCTGCACGCCGAAGGCCGCACCGAGGAAGCGCTGGTCTCTCTCGAGAAGGCCAGAGAACTGGCTGAACAGCCCGAGCAAGTTCGCCGTGCCGAAGAAGCGCTGGCCGCGGCCAGCGGGCGGGCCGGCTCCGCTGCCGGCCCGAGTTCGAACGCGACAACCGATTTTCAGCGGGCCGTCGAACGCTTGCTCGCCGGGCATCCGATCGCCGGATCGAAGATCACGGCCTTCGACTGGAAAGCCGGGGCCCGGGGCGAAGTGATAATGCGTGGCTTCCCGATGCAGGCCATGCCGGCGGTGGTGCGCAACAAGTTCAAATCGAAGCTCAACGCTTCGATAGCCGGCCTGGCCGCCGGCCACGGGGTGGCCGGTCCCATCACGCTCGAGCTGGTCGACGAGGCGAGCCGGGAAAGCATGGACCGTCTCGACGGCAAGGAACTCGTCGGCGCCTTTGACCCGCAGCCTTGAGCTCAGCGGCTGCGGGTAACGCCGCGCCTGGGGCAGAGGCTCTCGATACTGCACTGACTGCACAACGGCGAGGTCGGCTTGCACAGCGTCTGCCCGTACGACACCAGGAGGTCGTTGTACTCGAGCCAGTAACGGCGCGGTAATTTTGCGCGCAGGGCGTTCTCGGTCTGTTCGGGCGTTTCGGTGCGCACGTATCCCCACCGGTTCGATATACGGTGCACATGGGTGTCGACACAGATGCCCGGCTTGCCGTAACCGGCGCTCACAACGAGGTTGGCGGTCTTGCGGCCCACCCCCTTGAGGGTTAGCAGCGTGTCTATGTCGTCGGGCACCCGGCCGTCGAATTCCTCGACTATTCGCTTGGCCATGGCGACGAGCTGCGGCGCCTTGGTATTGTAGAAACCCACCGGGTAGATCGCCTTGCGTACCCTGCGCGGCTCGGCGGCCGCCAGATCATCGACCCTCGGGGCCAGCTCGAACAGGCGCTTCGATGCCGCTGTCGTGGTCCCGTCCTGTGTCCTGAGACTCAAGATGCAGGCGGCCAGTACGCGGTAGGGATCGCGTGTGGTCTCGGCGATCAGCGTCACCACGGGAGCCTGTGAATTTTTGTAGGCGACCCTGAGCCGCCTCAGCACAAGCGGCATGTTCCGGTTGCTTACCAGCTTTGTTGCGCCCACCTTTGACGGCTCCCGCCCGCGTTCCTATGGTACGCACCGTGGGAAATCTACGTCTTGCCGTCATCGGTACCGGGCGCCACGGCAGCCGCTATGCACGTCACGCGGCCACCGACGTCGATGGCGTGGAGCTGGTGGCCCTTTGCCGGCGCAGCGAGACCGACGGGCGCGGCCTCGCGGACGAACTGGGCTGCCGTTACACGGCCGACGCGCACGAACTCACGCGCAGCGCCGATATCGACGCGCTGGCCTTCGTGCTTCCTCCTTATCTGTTGCCCGACCTGGTGCCCGCGGCAGCGGCGACCGGCAAACGGCTGATCATAGAAAAACCGGTCGCTCCCACGCTGGCCGCCGGCCGCAAGATCCTGGGGGCTATCGAGGACGCCGGCGTGTACTGCATGGCCGGCCATACGCTCAGGTTCAATGCCGTCTGCCGGGCCATGCGCGACCTGGTGCCCGAGCTCGGGCGGATCCATTCGGTGGTCATGAGCCAGCGCTTCCCGCCGCCGGCCCGGGTCGATTGGCTCGACGACCCCGCGCGTTCGGGAGGCGGAAACATCTTGCACACCGGCGTCCACTGTTTTGACCTCATCCGCTTTCTCACCGGTCTCGAGCCGGCCGCTGTCACCTGCCAGAGCACGAGTGTGGTCACGGTCAACACCGAGGATAACTTCACGAGCACGATCGCTCTCGGGGACAACGGCTCATCGGGGGCCTTGGCCATGGTCACATGCTCGCGGACCGCGGCCTGCTACAACGGCCTCGTCGAGATCTCGGGCGAGCATGGCCAACTCGTCGGCGATCACGTGACCGGCATGCTCTACCGCCTGGGACCCGGCGGGCGGCAAGATCTCCAAACCGCCGGACCGGTCTACACGGTCAAGGCCGCGCTGGAACGCTTCGTTGCCGATTGGCGAAACGGCATCGAGCAACCGCCGGTGAACTACCGCGACGGGCTCGCGGCCGTGGCCGTGGCCGATGCCTGTTACCGTGCCGCTGCTTCCGGCCACCGTGAGGAGGTCGCCCGACTCTAGGGCTGTTGTCCCGCCCCGCCCTGCCGCATAGTATCGGCGGGCCATGGGATCGGACCGCCGCGTCACACTCGTAAGCCACGGGCCCAACTGCCTCGACGGCCTGACCTGCGCCGTGGTCGGTGCCCGCTACTTTGCAGGGTCGGAGTTCACGGCGCGGTTCTCGAGCAACCGCGACATCGATGAGACCCTGCGTGAGTACAACCCGGCCGACCCCGCGTGCGAACAGTTGTGGATAACCGATATCTCCTGGCGCGAAAGCGCCACCGACAAGCACCTCAACTCTCTCGCCGAGGCTGGCGTCGAGCTTTACTGGGTCGATCACCACAAATCGGCGATCGACAGGCGCGCCGAAGGCGGCCTCGACGTGCAGTTCACCGACCACGTTCTCGAGGACACCTATGCGGCCTCCCGGCTGCTGTTCAACTATCTGCGCAACCGCGCCGCCCGCCTCGGTGAATCCAAGCCGGGCCTGCTCGCGCTCGAGAACCTCGTCATGCTGGCCGATGACGTCGACCGCTGGGTGCTCGCGCGCGACGGCTCCCGGCGCCTGGCCTTGGCCGTGCGTGCGATGGAGCACGACGAGGCATACCGGGTCCTGCTCTCGATGGACTCCAACATCACCTACGGCGCCGAACTTACGCTTGCGCTCGAGCAGGCCGAACGCAAGATGGCCGAGAGCCTCGCACTCGCCCGCTCGACCCGCACCACCGCAAGCGTCGACGGACTCGGGTTGTCAGTGGTGGCGGCCGAGTGCATGGACTACGCGGGCGAGATCGCCGACCAGTGGAAAGGGGATTTCGACAAGGCCGTGTTCGCTCTCTTCGACCACCGCAGCGGCGCTGTCAGTCTGCGCCGAACACCCTCCTGCGACATCGATCTTGCCCGCCTCGCCTCGCGCTTTGACGGTGGAGGCCACGCGGCGGCGTCCGGCTGCACCATGCAGCTCCCCGAGAACGGGCGCAGCGCGGAGTTGGCGGCGAGACTCGCCGCGGCCCTCGGGCCGGACAAGGGCGCGTGAGCGGAGCCGGACAGCCGAAGGAGATCGAGGCGGAACTGCCCTCTATCGACTTTCCGCCGCTCAGCGAGCGCAAATACGGTGAGGTCTGCATGGCCATCCGCCGTAAGAACGGCCGCTTCCTTCTGCACACCAAACGCAACTACCCGGACGCGGTAATGCGACTGCCCTCGGGCGGGATCAAGCGGCACGAAAGCGTCGAGGGGGCGCTGCTGCGTGAGGTATGGGAGGAAACCAACCTCGACGTCGAGATCGAGTCCTGCGTCGCCGTGATAAGCTACCGCGATCGAACGACCCGTTCGGCCTTCAAGACCCATTTGTTCCTGCTGCGCGAGACCGCCGGCGAGTTGCGCAACAACGATCCCAAGGAACACATATCCGAGTGGCGCGAAGCGGCTCTCGACGAGTTGCCGGCCTACGCCGGATCCCTGCTGGCGGTACGCGAGGACTGGAGCAACTGGGGCCGCTTCCGCGCAACCGCCATAGAGGTGCTGGCCTCATACTGCGGCGGTGCTTAGGCGGGCCGGACTGCCGGGCGGCCTGCTGGCCTTTCTCGCTTTCGCGCTCGTGGACGGGCCTGACGGCATGGAGCCTGCGGCCCGGCTTACCGCCGCCGTAGCCCTTCTCATGGCCGTCTGGTGGCTGACCGAGGCCGTTCCCGTGGCCGTTACCGCACTGCTGCCGCTCGTCCTGCTGCCTTCTCTCGGGGTGATCAGCGCCGGCGACATCTCGGCGCCTTACGCCAACAAGACCAACATGCTCTTCCTCGGCGGTCTGGTGATCGCCACCGCGCTCGAGCGCTGGAACCTGCACCGGAGGATAGCGCTCAACATCGTCATGAGGCTCGGCCGGAGCCCGGCCGGGCTGGTGCTGGGATTTATGACCGGCACGGCCCTGATCTCCATATGGATATCGAACTCGGCCACGACGATGATGATGCTTCCCATAGCCTTGGCCGTCGCGGCCCAGTTCAAGAGCGAGGACCCCGATCTCGGGCGCGCCCTGGCCCCCGTCCTGCTCCTGGCAGTGGCCTATTCAGCGACCATCGGAGGACTGGGCACGCTGGTGGGAACGCCCCCCAACGCGGTCTTTGCCGGCACCTTCTCGCAGCTGTTCCCGCAGGCCGTCCCAATCGGTTTCTTCCAATGGATGATGGTCGGCGTGCCGGTGGTCGCCGTCATGATCCCGCTTGCCTGGGCCTATCTCGTGTACGTGGCCTCGCCGCTCGGGCGCATGCCCGCCACGCTCGACCGCACGGTCATAGGCCGTGAGCTCGAGGGGCTCGGCCGCATGCGAACCCCGGAGAAACGCGTGCTCGTCATGTTCACCGTGACGGCTCTCCTGTGGATGTTCCGTCGGCCACTAGACCTCGGCGGCGCGACGCTGCCTGGCTGGTCCTCGCTGTTGCCCGCGCCGGAACTGGTCGGCGACTCCACGGTGGCCATCGCAATGGCCGTAGTCCTGTTCATCGTGCCCTCGGGTGACGGGCGCGGCACGAGGCTTCTCGACTGGGAAAGCGCAGTGCGCCTGCCCTGGGGGGTTATCGTCTTGCTCGGCGGCGGATTCGCCCTGGCCGAGGCCATACGCGTATCGGGACTTGCCGGCTGGCTCGGCGGCGAGATGTCCTGGGTGGGCCAAGCCCCTCCCCTGCTGGCCGTGGCCGCGGTGTGTCTGTTCATCAGCTTCGCCACCGAGGTCACCACCAACACGGCCATAACCACGATCATGATGCCTATCCTGGCGGCCAGCGCGGCCGCCGGCGGTTGCGACCCCTTGCTGTTGATGGTGCCCTGCACCCTGGCCGCCTCGCTTTGCTTCATGATGCCCTCGGGAACAGCCCCAAACGCGATCGTGTTCTCGAGCGGCGACCTGACGGTGGCCTACATGGCCCGGACCGGGATCGGCCTTAACCTGATCGCCGTGGCGGTGGTGGTGGCCCTGACCTGGTTCATCGCCATACCCGTCCTTGACATCTCGCTCGAAGGCGCGCCCGGCTGGGCCCTGCCGTAGAACCGTGCAAGCCAAGTGCACCCACATCGCCATACACGCCCATGACGTCGAGGCCGGGGTCTCCTTCTACCAACGCTACGCCGGTCTCGAGCAGGTCCACCGCCGCGCCGACCACGGCGTCACGGTCGTGTGGCTTGCCGAGCCCGGACGGGCCAAGGAGTTCGTCATAGTCCTGATCGAGGCCAGCCACGCCGACTCCGTCTCGCCGCCGCCCATGGCTCACATCGGTTATAACGTGGGAACGCCAGAGGACGTCGACCGCCTGACGGAGATGGCGCGCTCGGAGGGTATTCTCGTCGAAGGACCCGTCAATGCCGGCGGTGTGGTCGGCTACTACTCGATCATGCGCGACCCCGACGGCAACCAGGTCGAGTTCTCCTACGGACAGGACCTCGGCTGAGTCGGCACGCCGGTTAGTGCAGCTCTATGTCGTCGCGTGAGCCGTCGGCGAGCCTTCCGAGATCGTGTCCGGCTATCACATGAACGGCCGGCACGAGTTGCACGAACTTCTTCAAGCGCCAGATCTGCTCCCACCACAGTTTCAGGTCGGTGGCCATCAGGGGGCGGGCCGCGTGACGCCAGCTCTCCTCGGTCCACGCGGCGTCTCCCGTCAGCAGCACCGGGCCGCCGGCAAGCATCACCACCATCGCCTGCGAGCCGGCCGTGTGACCGCGCACATCGACCAGCACGATGCTCCCGTCGCCGAGCAGGTCGTGATGGGCGATGAATGTCGCGTAAGGCGCTTTGTCAAAATAGTCGATCTCGACCCAGTTCTTGACGTTGTCCCAATCGGTTTCGATGAAATAATCGAGCGGCCTGTGCTCCGCTTCGGCCTGTGCTCTCTCGGCCGCGGCAACCACCACAGTCGCCGCGCCGAACTCTTCGATAGCGCCGGTGTGGTCGAAGTGCATGTGCGAGAGCACAACATGGCCGACCTTCCCGGGCTCGAGACCGGCCGCTGCCATCTGATGGTCGAGCGTGCCCGCCTCGGCCGGGTCGATCTGTGCGAGGCGGGCCATGAAACCGCCGAGATAGCCCTCTGGGTCGTCGGCTATCGCCTGCGAGAACCCGGTGTCGAACACCACGAGGCCGGCGCGCGGGTGTTCGACGACGAAGGCCAGGGCGTGGAGCGAACGCCGCTCGAGCCAGTTGCCGCCCCTGAACAACAAGGCCTCGGGAACGTCCATGGTGCCGGTATCGAAGACGTGAAGCCGCATGCCATCCACTCCTTGGTAGATGTCGCTCCAGCCTTCCAGGCTGGGCTCGATGCGCGGTATGCGCCAGGGCTCCTGGCAGGCGGCCAGAGAGCAGACAAGAAGGGTGCAGGAAAGAAAGCGGGTCGCCGGGGCTACCAGAAGCAACCGAAGGGGTCGCGCGAGATCTCGTCGAGGCATATGGCCAGCGAGCCTATCACGAGGTCCCCGTGTTTGTCGTAGTAAGCCGTCCACCGACCGTTGCCCTTCTTCCAGAACAGCTGGTACGCGGTGCTTGCCGTCGGACGCAGCTGCGCGATCCGGTGTTCGACCGTATCTCCCGAACAGGCATCACGGATGCGGTGGATCACCGTGACAACGCTGGCCGAACTGGCTCGCGCAAACAGAAGGCCGCGCGGGCCGATACGCCAGCCGAGCACACGACGCACCAGGAAAGGAAGGAAGTCGTGAACGACGGCTACGCGCTGTTGCTTTCGCGATGCAGACGTCCGTGCCATATCAGCTTTGAGGATAACCGGGCCTGAACGGGCGGGCAACTACGCGCCTGTCATATTCGCTGATGAAGAAGAAAACAGTAGCGGTCGTGGGTGCTACTGGTGTGGCCGGACAGCAGTTCGTAGCCGCACTAGCCGGCCATCCGTGGTTCGAACTCACCCATTTGGGGGCCTCGGCCCGTTCAGCCGGCAAGAAGTACGGCGACGCACTGCGTGACACCACGAGCGGCCAGATGCGCTGGTGGGCCGAAGGCGAACCGCCGGCCGCCACGCTCGACCTGGAAATAGCGCTCGGCCAAGACCTGGACGCCGCGGCCGTGGATATCGTCTTTTCGGCCATCGAGTCGGATGCGGCCCGCGAACTCGAGCCGCTATGGGCGGCCAAGCGCCCGGTCGTGAGCACGGCCTCGGCCTTTCGCTACGACGATGACGTGCCGCTTCTGCTGCCCGGCGTGAGCTTCGGCCACGAGCAGCTTCTGGCCGAACAGCGCAAGCGTCGCGGTTGGGAGGGGTTCATCGTGCCCCAGCCCAACTGCACGGTGACCGGCCTGACCATAACGCTCAAGCCGCTGGCCGATGCTTTCGGTCTCAAGCGGGTGTCGATGGTCTCTATGCAGGGCATTTCGGGAGCCGGCCGCTCGCCGGGCGTGTCGGCCCTCGACGCCATAGACAACATCATCCCTTACATCCCGGCCGAGGAGGACAAGGTGGCCAGCGAGACCAGAAAGCTGCTCGGCACACTGGCGGGCGCGGGCATCGTCGACGCCGAACTGGCGGTCTCGGCAACCTGCACGAGAGCTGGCGTCATAGAGGGCCATACCGAAGCGGTCTCCGTCGAACTCGAAACTGCGGCCTCTCCCGAGGACGCGGCCGGGGTGCTTCGCAAGGCCGGCCGCGCGGCCGCCGGCCTCGAGTTGCCGTCGATGCCGGAAACGCTCATCGAGGTCTTGGACGACCCTTTCCGTCCGCAGCCCCGGCTCGACCGTGACCGCGGGGGCGGCATGACCACCACCGTCGGACGCCTGAGAGCGGAACCGCTCTACACGAGTGGGCTCAAGTACGTCCTGGTAACACACAACACCAAGATGGGTGCTGCCTGCGGCGCCGTGTTGGTGGCCGAATACCTGGCCAGCAAAGGGCTCATCTGAACCGCCAGGCCAACGGACACGACAGGGCGCGGCCCGGTCCCGCCGCTTTTCGGCCCGCCGACCTACCCGACCTGCCCACCGGCTTCTTCCGGCTCGTCGGCCCCGGCGTGGTGGTGGTCGGTCTGGCCATCGGCGCCGGCGAACTGGTGGTCTGGCCGGTAACCACCGCCCGTTTCGGCGCCGGCCTGGCCTGGGCCGCCGTGCTCGGGCTCACCCTACAACTCGTCATAAACTTCGAGGTCTGCCGCTACACCCTGGCCACGGCCGAAAGTGCCTTCACCGCCTTTGCCCGCCTCGGGCGCGCCTGGGTCCCCGTCTTCCTCGGACTCACGGTGGCCGGCTGGATACTGCCGGGCTGGGCAAGAACTTGCGCCGGTGCCTTGAAAGCGATGACCGTCGGACCGGCTGGCCCGGGGGAACCTTGGCAGTGGACGGCGCTCACCTTCGCGGCCGTAGGAGCCGTCATGTTCGGGCCGAAGAATGTATACCGGACCATCGAACGCATAACGGTGGTCCTGGTAGCCGTCATGCTCGCCGGCCTCATCGCCATCGCGTTTCGCGTGGCCACCGGGCCGGCTCTCGCGGAACTCGGCCGCGGTCTCATGGCCATCGGCCACAAACCGGCCGGGTTGCCGGCCTACGAGCTGTTCTCCGCCGTCGTGTTCGCGGGCGCGGGCGGGACCACGAACCTGATGCTGTCCTACTACCTGCTCAAGAAGGGCTGGGGCATGGCCGCCACCGGCGAGGCGGCCGCAGGCCCCTACGAGATAAGGGACAGTGGACCAAACCGCGAGCGCTGGGCGCGCTGGATGCGGCACATACGCCGCGACCAGACCATCTTCTTCTGGGGAATGAACACCCTCACCATACTCCTGTTCATCCTTGCCGCACTCGTCACACTGCACGCTCGCGGCATAGTCCCGAGCCGCGAGATGTTGGTGCTCGAAGAAGCGGCCATCCTCGGGGCCGTTTGGGGAGATGCCGGAACGCGTGTGTTCATGGTTGTGGGCATCGCCTGCCTGTTCTCGACACAACTGGTGTTGCTCGACGGCGTGGCCCGTAGTTGCGCCGACCTGCTCGCCACCAACTACGCCTGGGCCCGCCGGCTCGGCGAGCGGCGCTGTTACCGGCGCACGGCGCTGGCCTGGATGGCGGTCGGCACGGCGCTGACCTGGGCCTGGTCTAGCCTGCCGCCCTTCGTCTTCCTTCTCTCGGCCGGTTTCTTCGGGGGGATTGCCATGGCCTGCTACTGCCCGCTCCTGCTCGTGGCCAACCGCCGCCTGCTTCCCGCCCACTGCCGCCCCTCGCCCTTGTCCGGGGCTCTGATGGCGGCGGTGGCCCTGTTCTACGCCGCCTTCGCTGCCGTCTCGCTGTGGACGGTCGGAGCAAAACTGCTTGCCTGAGGGCCCGCAAGGCATGCGTTTCTAGCGGGGCCGGGCCGGGTTAGAATCTAGTGTAATGGCCAGGCGGCTTCAGTTCGGCATCAAACGTCTCATCGTGAGACTGCTCACGCGCCTGCTCGTCCAGGAGTACCGCGGCTACCACGAGCGCTTCCCGACCGACATGGCGCTGCTCCGGCAAACCCTGCGGCCGGGTGACGTCCTGCTCATCGAGGGCTCGCAGCGCATCAGCGAGGTCATAAAGTACTTGACCCAAAGCTCCTGGTCGCATGTCGCCCTATACGTCGGCGACGCACTGGTTGCCCGCGGCGGGCAGTTGGCCGACGACATCAGGGATGAGTTCGGCGCCGAGGCCGACGGTCTGCTCGTAGAGGCGACGATAGAGAACGGCGTGGCGCCGGCAAGGCTCGAGAAGTACGCCCACCACAATCTCCGAATATGCCGGCCGCTGAACCTGCGCCCCGGCGACCTTGGCGGCGTCATAGAGAGTGTGGTCTCCCAGCTCGGCACCCGTTACAGCGTCCGCCATATCGTCGAGCTTCTCATCTACTTCTTGCCGGTCTCGCTGATGCCCGAGCGCTTTCGCCTGCGCGTGCTCGAATCGCCGCGTATCGCGCGCCAACTGATCTGCTCGGCGCAGATCGCCATGGCCTTTCAGAAGGTCCGCTACCCCGTGCAACCGGCCATCAGTGAACCCGGCGGGCAAGGAGAACAACCCGAAGCACAGCGGCGCGGGCGTTTCCTGTTCGGCCGCCGCCCGACCAGCGTCTTCGAGACCCACGTGTTCACGCCGTGCAACCCGCGCGTGGTCACGCCACGCGATTTCGATCTTTCGCCCTACTTCGAGATCATCAAGTTCAACGTGGCCGGCCGCAAGGACTTCGACTACAAGAAGATCAACTGGGCCAGCGACGAAGCGCCGGCCGCAACCGCCGAACAAGAAGCCGATATCGCTCCGCCCGCAACAGCGTCGGTCGAACCCAGCTAACGCGCCAGCGAGGACCGACGGCCCTCACACATGCAAGGAGACTCAACCGGGACGGAAGTCCGGCAGACCGGGAGCATCGAGGGGAGCAAGGACAGCTTCGTCCGTGCCGCTGGCTCGGGCGATCGTCACCAGGAGGCCGCGTATGGCCGCGCGGTCGAAGCCTTCAACCGGGTCACCTAGGGAGCCCGCCTCGAGGGTGGTCGTCATCGGGACACCGGCAAGGCCGATAGCACGAGAAAGCTGGTAAGCGGGCCCGTCGAGCAGAACGGGCACGGACAGGCCGAGCTCGGCCACGAGGGCCGTCGCAACTCCGGCATCGTCTTGGGAAACGAGCAGCAGCGGTAAAGTCGCGCCCGAGAGCCGGTAGGCCTCCACGAGCGGCGGCAGCAACAGACGGCAGGTCGGACAGGACTCCTTGTATACGACGAGCAGACTCGGGCCGGCCTCTGCGAGGTCGAAGCGACCGCCGCCGGCAAGCGGTAAGGAATCGATTTCGAGCTGGATCACAGGGCTACCGAAATGCATGCTAGTTGCGGGCGCGCTAGGATGCCAAGCGGTGTCCGGGGTCGAGCAAGCAGAGAAGGTCACCGAGCCAGCCGCTGACGGAGCCGGGCCGGGCTTCTGGCTCGGCCTCGTCCTCATGCTCGCGGCCGCCGCCGGCCTGTTGGTCGCAGCCACCCTCGACCTTCCCTTCTACACCAAGGGCCAGGCGCGCGAGGCGACCGTGGTCATGGCCATGCTCGACACGCAGGAGTTCGTGCTGCCGCTGAGGAACGGGACCGACATCCCCTCGAAACCGCCGCTTTTTCACTGGCTCGGCTCGCTGGCAAGCCTCGCTGCCGGAAGGCTCGACGAGTTCACGGTGCGCCTGCCCTCGGTCGCGGCCTCGCTCGTGGCCTTGGCCGCAACCGCCTGGGCGGGCATGCGTCTTTTCGGAGCGACGACCGGGCTGATGGCCTTCCTAGTCCTGCTCACCAGCCAACAATGGCTGGTCTCATCGACCAGTGCGCGCGTCGATATGACGCTGACCGCGCTAGTGAGCCTTTGCCTGCTCGCCGCCGTTCTCGACCGCGCCGGGGCGCGCCGCCACCCGGCCCTTATCTATGCCCTGGCCGCGCTGGCCGTCCTGGCCAAGGGGCCGGTGGGCGCCGCCCTACCGGCCTTGGTGTTGTTCGTCTATCTCGTCCTCGCGCGTGACCTCTCCTACCTGCTGGGCTTCTTCCGACGCCGTGCCCTTCTATGGATACTGGTGCCAGTAGCCTGGTATCTGGCCGCCTGGCTCGAGGGCGGCCAGGCCTTCGTCGACAAGCTGCTCCTCAGAGAGAACCTCTACCGGATCTTTGACCCCGGGGCTGTCGACGCTGGCCACGTCCACGGGCCGGCCTATTACCTGACAGCTCTCCTCACCGGCATGGCGCCGTGGAGCTTGCTGCTGCCGGCCGCTCTCGCCGGTCTTGTCCGAAAGGGCGGTTCACAGAACAGCCCGGCCGCCCTGGGCTTCCTCCTGTGCTGGGCCCTGGGGACCATCGTCTTGTTCTCGCTGGCCGGCTCAAAACGGCCCGTCTACATCCTGCCGGCCTATCCGGCCCTGGCCCTCGTGCTTGGCCATTGGAT
>CAYXZP010000003.1:19228-58066 GCA_964469485.1 uncultured Myxococcales bacterium
CGCCGGACTGCTCGGCGGCCATGAGGCCGGCAAGTTTGCCCTGTGGTCGGTGCGGGTGACCGTTTGGCTGATCTCGGCCGTGATAGCCCTGCTGGCGGCCGTCGTGGTCCTGGAAACCGCCGGCCTATCCCTGCTCGATGCCATCGAACCCTTTCTCAACGCCAATGATGCCGCCAACCTTCCGGCCGTCATCTCGGCGTTACGGGCCGAGCCGTTGGTCATGCTCGGCTGGGCTCTTGCCACGGCTCTGTTGCTGGTTTGGTTGGCGCGGGCCACACGACGCGCGGCATGGTCGCAGGCCTTCCCGACCTTGGCGCTGTTGGTCGCGATGACGGCGGCGGTTCCCGTTCTTACCGTCCAGCGCGAGTTGGCCCGCGGCCAGAGCCTGGCCAGCTTCGTGCGAGCCGCAGCGCCGGCGGTGGGCCGGGAAAGGCTCTTCTTCTATCGCCCCGGCGAGGAAAGGGCCGAGGTGGCCGGCTCCGTGCACAGGATCTTCGAGACAATGCACTACGGTGCCGTCTTCTACGCGCGCCGCAGCATACCGGTGCTCGATTCGCCCGGCGAGTTTCCGGAAGCCGGACCTTATTGGCTCCTCGCCGGCGAGACCACGCTGGCCGGTCTCGTACAAGACGGTCCGCCCACGGTCTCCTTCTCGGTCATGTCGCGGCACGATTGGGGCGGCAATGTTGGACGTGAGGCCTTGTTGCTCGTAAGAGCAGCCCCGAAGCTGCCGGCGGACCACAGCAATGCCGAAGGATAAGGGACAAGAGGCCGAAGCAAAGGCCGTTCTCGCGCAACTGGCCACCGGGCAGGACAACGACGCGCTGGCTCGCAGGGCGGCCGAGACCCACCCGGCCGACCTCGCCGAGTTCCTCGACACGCTCGAAGACCTCGAAGAACAACTCCGCATCTTCGACCTGCTGGCCGCCCCGCAGGCATCCGACGTCATCCGCAAGGTCAGCGAGCCCGTCCGCGAGGCCTTCCTGGCGGCTCTTTCGGACGTGCGCATCAGCGCGCTTGTAGAAGGGCTCGACACCGACGATGCCGCCGACCTTCTCGGGGCGCTGCCCGAAGGGCGGCGCGAGGCCCTACTGTTCCGCGCCAGCCCCGAGACCCGGCGCGTGGTGGGCGATCTGCTCGCCTACCCCGAGGATAGCGCCGGCGGCATCATGAAGACCGAGTTGGCCCCCATGCACGCAAGCACCACGGTGGGCGAGCTCACCGACCATATTCGGACGCACCCGCAGGATTTTCGGGACGTCCACAACATCTTCGTCACGGCCACGGCGGGCCGCCTGCTCGGCGCCGTTCCGATCCGCGAACTCATACTGGCCCGCGCCGAAACCTGTCTCGAAGAGATCATGGATACTGACGTCGTCTCGGTCCGCGTCGACGTCGACCAGGAAGAGGTCGCCCACCTGTTCGAGAAGTACGACCTGCTTTCGCTTCCCGTCGTCGACACCGAAGACCGGCTGACGGGGCGCATAACCGTCGACGACGTCGTCGATGTCATAGAGGAAGAGGCAACCGAGGACATGCTTCGTCTTGCCGGCGTGGGCGGCGAGATGATCGGCTCACCGCAGGCCGCTCACGCCATTCGCGCCAGGCTCCCGTGGCTGGCCCTCAACCTGGTGACCGCGACCATCAGTGCGGCGGCCATCGCCGTCTTTGAAGCAACGATAGAGAAGGTTGCCATCGCCGCGGCCTTCATGACCATCGTGGCCAGCCAGGGCGGCAACGCCGGGGTCCAGACGATGACGCTCATGGTCCGCGGCCTGGCCTTGGGAGAGCTCCACGCCAGCAACACCATGCGTATCCTCAGGCGCGAATGCCTGGTCGCGCTCATCAACGGGCTTCTGCTCGGCACACTCGCCGGCGTCGTCGTCTATCTCTGGCGTGGAGACCTGGCCCTTTCCGTGGTTCTGGGGTCGGCCATGCTCATCAATCTGTTGGTGGCCGCCGCTCTCGGCAGCCTGGTGCCGACGATGCTCGAGTTGCTCGGCGTCGACCCGGCCGTTTCCTCCTCGGTGCTGGTCACGGCCGGCACCGACGTGCTCGGCTTCCTGATCTTCCTCGGGATACTTACGCTGGCGATCTAGCGAGCAGTTCCTCAGATACCTTCGGCGACCTCACGGTAGGAGGCCAGCTCCAGATCGGATTCGACCAGCGCCGAACGGACCGAGGCGCTCGTGACCAGCGAGGCTTCACCGACACCGTCGTAACGGCCGAGCAAAGAGCCGGGATGACAGATCAGTTCGGTCACGCCCGGGCGGAGCCTGGCCAGGCGCCCGGTCGTGCCGTGCTCGGTGACCGGACGTTCGAGGCTCAGCGGCTCGACGCGTTCGGGCCCCTTGAACACTCCCGCACGCAAGCGGCCCCAGGCCAGCACGGCCCTCATGGCCCTGGCCTCCACGCGCCGGTCCCAGCTCGTCGGCCGCCTCGTCCAGGGCCAGATCGTTCCGCAGGGTTTGCGCAGCGCCGAGATCGGATAATCGTTGGCCAGTTCCTTGAGCACCGAGACCACGGTCGGGTGCAGGTGGAGGTGGTGGTGGCCCGAGATGTGGGTCATGAACAGCCCCGAGGCTAGGAACTTCTCTATCTGGGCGCGGATCTCGGCTTTGAGCTGCTCGCGCAGGCCGCCCCTACGGCGGTACAACCAGGCCGCCTCCATGGGCTGTTTCGCAAAATTGCCCCCGCTGTCGACCAGATCGCCGATGTGTTTGCGCGCAAGCGTGGCCTGGCCCTCGCACAGGACCAGGTGAAGACCGACCCCGAGCCCGGGCCTCATCGCCGCCGAGTTCCTGGCGGCATCGGAAGCCCGTGCGCCCACGCGCAAGCTCGCGCTCGTGATTATGCCGGCGTCGTAACCGGCCATGACCGCATCGTTGACCTCGGGCCAGAGGCCGAGGTCGTCCGCGGTGATGATCGCCGTTCTGGTTGTCATGCGTGATGCCGCCCCGGCGGCCGATGGGCGATATCAGCCGTGGAGTTCCCTGGCAAGCAGGCGTTTCTGGTAGAAGCTCTGGAGGTCGGCGGCTTTGAGAATGCCCACGACCTTTTCCCCGTCGTCCTCGTCGACGACCGGGACCTGCTCGATCTCGTTCGAGACGATCAGCTCCATGGCGTCGTAAAGCGTGTCGGAGCCGCGAAGCGTGGGCACGTTGCGCTCGGCCAGCTCGCCGACGACCACGTAGGGCCAAGCATCGCGGTTGAGAAGGACCGCGCGCAGACCCTCAATACCGATCGTGCCGCTGAGCTTTCCATCTTTGTCGACCACCGGAAAGCTCGTATGGCTGCTGCTCGTGACGTAGCGGACAAAGTCCGTCAGCGACATTGACTCGGGGATCTGCTGGAAATCCTTGTTCACCAGCCCGCGCACGTAGAGATTCCTCAACACGGATGTCTCCCCGCTCGAGTGCACGTCGAAGCCCTTGCGGGCCAACTCGTGTGTATCGATGCTGTCGGGGAATACGCGCCTGGCCACCAGCGTGGCGCTCACCCCCGTGATGATGATCGGCAGGGCCACATTGTAGTCGCGGGTGAGTTCGAAGAGCAGGAATATCGCCGTGAGCGGAGCGTGAGTGACTGCCGACAGGAAGGCGCCCATGCCGACGAGCGCGAAACCGCCGGGCTCGCTGATCGCTCCGGGTATGAGAATGTTCACAAGGGCGGCGAAACCGCCTCCGAAGACCGCGCCGATGAACATTGCCGGCGCAAACACACCTCCCGAGCCGCCGCACCCGAGCGTGACACCGGTCATCAGTATCTTCATCACGACGAGAGCGAGCAGAAGCTCAGCGGCCATGTTCCCTTTGAACGCCTCGTTCATGGTCTCGTACCCGCTCGCGCTGATCTGCGGAAACACGATGAGAGCGATCCCCACGACCACACCACCGGCGATCGGCTGAACGGTAGGAGAGATCGACGAACGCTCGAACCAGTCGCGTATCGCGTAGAAGGAGCGGATGAAGAACACCGCCAACAGGCCGCACAGCAGGCCCATGAGGACGTAGAAGAGCAGCTCGTGGTTGAGCTGAAACTCGAATTTCGGCGCTGAAAGTATGGCGTCGTCGGCCTTGAGGTACTGCGAGACCACGGTCGCCGAGCCCGCGGCCAGCACGATCAGATAGAACGACTCGGCCTGGAAGCGTCCCAGGAGCACGATCTCCTCGGCGAACATCACGCCCGCGATCGGGCTCGAGAAGGTCGCGGCGATCGCCGAGGCCGAGCCGCAGGCGATGAGAACGCGCAGACGGTCCGCCGTCGGCCGGATCGCCCGGGCCACCGTCGACCCTATCGAACCGCCGATCTGCGCTATCGGCCCCTCGATGCCGGCGCTCATGCCCGAACCAAGCGTGATAGCGCTCGAAATGGTCTTGAGGGTTATCCAGCGCCGGCGCAGGTAGCCGCCACGTTGGTTGACCATCTCGAGAAGACGCGGCAGGCCGTACCCTTTCATCTCTCCGGGAAACCAGCGGTCGAGGATGACGAGCAGCGTCATCCCAGCCACGGGAATTAGCGGGATCAGCCACCAGCGCTCCGGTATGCCAGCCAGGCCGGCGTCGAAGACGTTGTAGGACACGCCGTGCACGCTGACGCCGAGCGCGCCGGCCATGTCCTCCTGGAAGAACCCGCGGGCGCTGTCTATGGCCCAATGGAACGCCACGTTGGCCAGGGCCGTGATGGCACCGATACCCACGGCTGCCGCCAAAGCCCAAAAGTTGCTGTTGGAGACCAACCGCCACCAACGTCCGGTGGGAGTCTGGTTGCTATCGAGGTCGGTCGCGGAAGGGGACGCCACGGCGTCTCAAATCATATCGGTCGGCAGTCGGCTTTCATAACCTATTGCCCGGCCAGGGCTTGTTCGAGGTCGCGGCGGCATTCTTGCCAACTCGCGGCCAGGGCGCTGTCATCGAGCATGACGACAAGCCCATCGTCCGGCTCCCCGATCCAATGGGCCATGACAGTGCTTGCATCCGACTCGACCCCGCGACGTTGACGCGGCAGATCCGAAGCGCCCAAAGCCTCGTCTATCCGTGCCAGGTCCGAGTTCGTCCGTAGCCTGAAACTGGCACGGTAACGGCCCCCGACCACGAGCACGGCGAACAGGCCGCCGTCGTCCGAGGCGACCGCGCACAGATAATTGTGCCCGTTGACCAACACGCCGCCGGTCGAGGCGGCGCGGTAGAGACGTTCGAGGGTCCGGCGCTCGGAGCTGCCGCTCGCCATCTCACCCACGGCACCCGGCCCGAGGGCCAGGCAGCGCTCCAGGTCGCGCGCTTTCCGCCGGTACTCGCCGCTCGATACGGTGCCGTCGCAGGGCCGGCTACAGTGGCCCGCGGGGCCCAGTTCGCAAGCTACGAAGGACGGGTCCGGTGATAGCCGCCCCGGACAGGTACGTAGCTTGAACAGACGCGCGAGCACCTCGGCCGAGTGCTCGGCCAGGCGGCGGCTCTTGAGCGGCCCGAGATAGAGCGAGCCGCTCTCGCCGACCCGCCCGGTCGGGAACACCCGCGGAAAATCGTCACGCATCGTGACCTTGACGAAGTGCCCGCGTGGAAGATGGCGGTCGTTGCGGTTGTAGGCCGGCTCGAGCGTACGAACCATGCGGGCCTCGGCGAGCCGGGCATCGAGTTCAGAGCCGGCCGCCTCGAAATCGACGTCGCGCACGGCGCTCACCATCTCGAGCATGCGTTCGCTGTGGTGTTCGAACTCGAAGAGGAGGCCGACCACCGATTCCTGCACGTTGCCGGCCCGCGCGATGTACAGGTCACGACCATCGGCGTCGAGAAGACGGTATACCCCGCGGCCCGTCGGCAGCCGCTCGAGGCTCTGCTGGGTGACCGCGACACGCTTGGGCCGCGCGCCCGACGGCTCGTGCTGACCGGTCAGCATCTCGCCGAGGGTGGTCTCGGTGCCACGGTCGGTGAGGTCCATCAGCTTGGCCAACACGGCCGCCGTAAGCTCGGCATCCGCCATGGCCCGGTGGCGCCGCCCGCCCTCGAGCGTGAAGTGTTGGCCCAGGGCATCCAGCGAGAGCTTTTGCGGTCCCGGCAACAGGCGCCGCGCAAGCTTCAGGGTGCAAAGCGTCGGCAAGCCCAGCGGCCGTCCCAACCACTTGCGGCAAGCGCGGTCGAGCACCTCGGCATCGAAGGACGCGTCGTGGGCAACGAGCACGGCGCCGGAAGCGAAGGCCACGAACTCGCGGAACACTTCCTCGAAGGGGGGCTGGCCGGCCACCATCTCGTCGGTTATGCCGGTTAACTTGGCAACGTATGGCGGAATACGGAGGCCGGGGTCGACAAGGCTTTCCATGCGTCCGGTCTCGCGCGGACCGCGGGTTCGTACCGCACCGAGCTCGGTCACCTGCGCCTCCTTGCCGCGGTGTCCGGTGGTCTCGAGATCGACAACCACGAACTCGACCTCCCCGTAGGGCCGGGCGTAGGGATCGGGCAGGGCCGCGCGCCAGCGCCCGGCCCCGTCCTGTTCAAAACGCGGGTCGGCGGCCACCAGGCGCCCGGCCAGCATGCGCCCGAACTCGGTGTCCGAGACCGGGCCTTCGAGCACCGCCGACAGTAACTCGGTCACGCCGACACCGCCGGGACTCGATGAAACGCGTTGGTAGAGAGATTCGCGCACTTTCGGCGCGGGGTCGCTAGCCGAACATCGAGCGCTTGGGCTCTTCGGTCAGTCCGTCGACTATGGAACACAGGTCGGAAGAAAGCGTGGCCGCGGTCTGCTCCGAGAGGTGCTTGAAGCGCCTGTGCTCGGTCTCGACGGCCTTTTCGAGCCGCTCGGCCGCCTCGTTGACCTCCTCGGCCCAATGGTCGAGCCGCGCGGACACCGCCAGGTAGAGCCTCTGTGTCGGGCTGAAACCGGCCTGGCAGTGCGGACAGCGAAGCACCGTGCCGGGCGTGAGAAAGCGGAAGGCCACCTCGTACTGTCCGGTGCAGTAACGGCAGCTGATGGGCACCTCGACATCCTCGAGTCTGGAAGCCGCGGAAGCCGCGGAAGCCGAGCTAGCGAGGCTTCCGGTCTCCCCTGCGACGGTTCCGGTCTCCTCCGCGACCGCCGCTTCCGGCTCGGCCGCTTTCTCACGGAACCTCGACGGAAAGTCCTCGCCGAACTCCTCCTCGGGATGGATCTCTTTGGCGCGCGCGAGCAATACGGCCTCGTCCTCGGGCCGCTCGGGATCGGGAATGCAGCAGTCCACGGGGCAAACCGCCGCGCAGGCCTCCTGGTCGAAGAAGCCCACGCACTCGGTACACTTCTCGGGAACTATGTAGAAGAGTTCCGCCGAGATGGCCTCGTGCTTGGAACCCTCGAAGTCATACTCGATGCCGCCCTGATAGATCGCCGTGTTGGGACACTCGGGCTCGCAGGCCGCACAGTTGATACACTCCTCTGTTATAACTGTCGCCACAGACCCTGAAAGTTAGCCTCTATCTTCCGTAAACTCAACGGGGGCGCGGACTTAGCGTGCTCCTGCCTTGTTACTTCGGGCCTTGGCCATTACAGTACCAGAGCCTTGCTGATCGAGCGTTTACGCAAACGCGTCGTGTTACGGCGCCGGCTGGAAGGCTACACCCTGTCGGCCGTCTTCCATCTTTTGCTCCTGCTCGTCCTTGCCACGATCACCATCAACGCCGGCGGTGAAGGCTTCGGGTTCAACATCAGGGCCAAGGGGGCCAAGGTCAAGCTGACGCTTCGCGAGGAACCGCTCTACGAAGCCGAACTCGAGGATCTCATAGAGAACGTCGATGTCGTGCCCCTGACCGTCGATCGGCTGCGAACCTCGCATGTGAAGCTCCCCGAACTGTCGAGCTTCTCGGTCACGGCCCCGAGCCCCGACCGCCTGGCCCGCATAAACACGCGATTCTCGGCGAGCGCCGGCAAGGTCGCGTCCCTGTCGGGCGAGTTCGGCAGCTTCATCGCGGGGCTGCGCAAGTCCGGGCTCGACGTGGCCCTAGTCATCGACGCCACCGCGAGCATGCAGCACGTCATAGACGACATAAAGGACAGAAGCCTCGGCATCGTCTCCCACATACAGGACCTGGTGCCGATCGCCCGGATCGGCGTGGTGGCCTTCCGCGACCGGGGCGAGGATTTCACGGCTCGCTGGACCGACCTCAGCTTTCACGGCAGCAAGATAAGGGCCTTCATCGACACGCTGCGGGCCGAAGGCGGGGGGGACTGGGAAGAGGGGGTGCGCCAGGGCCTCGAGGCGGCCGTCGACGAGCTGAGCTGGCGTAGCCGTGCCAAGCGTGTGGTCATAGTGGTCGGAAGCTCGCCGCCGCACAAAGCCGACGAAGCCGCACTAGCGGCCCTGGCCGGCGAGTTCGAGGACGCAGGCGGCGTGATAAGCGCCATCGACGTGACCCGGCAGATGCACGAAAAGTACGAGATCAAGCTACACACGTGGCTTTACGACGAACCCCCCGAAAAGATCTCCCCGCTGCCGGCCTTCTACGCACAGGTGCGCGAGAGTTATCGCATGATCGCCACTGCGGGCGGCGGCGAGATGGCAGCGCTCGGCAGCGAACAGGAGTTGGCCGAGCAGATACTTTACTTCGCATTCGGATCGAAGTGGCGACGCGAGGTCGCACGTTATACCGACGAAAAATAGGAGAGAAAGCAGAGATGACCAATCTTTGGAGAACCACGCTCATCGCCGTTGTCACGGCCCTCGGCCTTGCCGCGGCGCACACCGCGCTGGCACAGGCACCGGCGCCGGCAGGCAGCGCGCTCAACTACAACATCATCGACCTGATCCGCTTCGGAGGATGGGTCGGTTATCTGATCATCCTCCTGTCGGTCGTCGCCCTGGCCCTCGTTATCGAGTACGCGCTCTCGATACGGCCCAAGGCGATGATGCCGGCGGAGGAGATCGACGACATTCGCCGCCTCGTGGCCTCCGGACGTTACGACGAGTTGGCGGCACGCAAGAACGACGACGATGCATCGTTCGTCACCGCCGTAGTGGCGAGCGGCCTTCATGAACGCGCGCGAGGCTATGACGCGGTCGTAAAAAGCATGGAAGACAGGGCCGACGAGCTCACGGGACGTCTTCTGAGAAAGATCGAGCATCTCAACATTATCGCCAACATCACTCCCATGCTCGGGCTGCTGGGAACGGTCATGGGCATGGTCAACTCCTTCAACCAGATTTCGGTCGCCGTCGGCGGTGTCGACCCGCGCCGCCTGGCCGGCGGGATATTCGAGGCTCTCATGACCACGGTCATGGGCCTGATCGTGGCCATCCCGTCGCTCTACGCTTTCGGTTTCTTCCGTAACCGGGTCGACGGCCTAGTCGCAGAGGCCAGCGCCGAAGCCGAAGCCATGGTGGAACCTCTCAAACAGGCATCGTGAGACACGCGCGCTCCATCCGGCCCCGTTCGGTGTCGTTCAAAGTAACGGCCATGATCGACATGGCCTTCCTGCTCATCACCTTCTTCTTGATGTCGATCCGCTTCGGCCATCAAGGCGAAGAACTGGTCAAGCTTCCCAACGCCGACCAGGCCAAAGAAGTCACCGACGAGCGGGTGGAACTGATAACGGTCAACGTTACCCGCGACGGCGCCTATGTAGTCTCCGGTGTCGAGCGCGCCGGCTCGTCGCTCTTCAAGTACCTCAAGGACCGGCGCGAGCACGCCCACGACCGCATAGAGGTCGTCGTCCGCGGCGACCGCCGGTCGGAGTTCAGTGACGTTCAGCGGGTCATGCGGCTGTCGGCCGAGGCCGGCATCAAGGACGTGGCGCTGGCCGCTCTTCAGGCCGCCGATAGCGGCCCCGACGGGGGACAGCGCTAATGCGCCGTCCCTCCCGCGCTCGCGACGGTGCCGGCCCGGGCGAGCTTCAACTGGGGCCGCTCATCGACTGCGTTTTCCTGCTCCTCACTTATTTTCTGTTCACCATATCGCTATCGACCATCGAGGGGCTGTTGCCCTCTGAATTGGCACTGGGCGACGAACTCTCCGAAACCGAGCTCGAGCTCGAAGAGGACCCCGACGAGGTGATCGTCCGTCTCGTGCAGACCGGCGACGAGGTGCAGTACTTCTTCGACGAGTGGCCGGTCGCCGACTACCAGGGCGTCCTCCGCCAGGTATCGCTGCTCCCGAAGGACTCGTTGGTGGTGATCGACGCCGGCCCCACGGTCGCCTACCGCCACGTTATCGGGCTTTACAATCACTGCCTGAGAAGTTCTATCGAACGAGTCATCTTCCCCGTCTCGGGGGCGACCGGCCACTCGGGCGCACCACGGCTGTGACGTCGCGGGGCCTCGCCGCCGTTGCAGCCGTTGTTGCCTTCGCGCTTGCGGGCGCCGCCGTGGCCACAACGACCGACGAACTCGGCGCGCGGATCGAGCAGGTGCGCAAGTCGGGCGCCGAGCGTGCGCGCGCCGCCTGGGATTTCGCCTCCGAGAAGAAGCTCGTCGCCAGCTTCGGTTCGGCGGCCGATCTCTTCCACGAGCTGGCCGCAGACGGCCGCCCGCTAGCTGCCGAGGCCGAACGTTTGCTGGCGGCGATAGAGGCGGCGCGTGAACGCTACACGGCCGTCATCGAGGCGATGCAAGCCGAGGTGATCCGCATCGACGGTGATCTCGAGGCCGCCCAGGACAGCGCGGCATGGCGGGAGCGCGAAGAATTGGCGATGCGCCTCCTGTACCGGATCAACTGGGTGCGTTACGAGATCGCCACCCGTTACGAGACCGACACCTCGAAGCGTATGCGGCTGTTGGAGCGCGCGCGCGCCGGCTTCGCCGACATGATGGGCTCGGGCGATGCGGAACTCGAGGCCGAATCGTTGTTCGCGCACGGACTGGTGGCCAAGGCCATGCGCAAGTACAACGACGCATTGCTCGACTTCGACGCGGCGCGCGCCCTCGAGCCGGCCGGCGCGCTACTGACCCGTATCGAGATCGCGCGCATCGAAAGTCTTGTCGGCGCCGGGCGCACGCAGGAGGCATTGGCAGCCTCGGCGCGCATCCTGCGTACGCCCGCCAGCATCGGAGAGAGCCGGGAGCAGGCCTTGTTTCTCAGGTCCAAGGTGCTTCTGCTGGTTCTCGAACGCGGCGACATGGCCGCCGGCAAACGCCACCGGCTGCGCGTCGAGGCTGCGGCCACCCTCGAGGAGCTCTACGTCAAGGGTCCCTACTGGAAGTCCAAGGTCGTACAGATGATCGACGCCGGCGTCGAGGAGCCGCTCGAATGGGCCGCGGCCGCCCCCAGCCCATTCGTCAAGTGGTTGATCGCGGATTCCCTGAGGCGCAGGGCCCGCTGCGAGGAAGCACAGCCGCTCTACAACGCCCTCATCGAAGAGGGCGACTTCGAGGCCGAATCCATGTTCGGGGTAGCATACTGTCACTATCACGCAGCCCGTTACCCGGAGGCCATGGCCGACCTGTCAACGTATCTGGCGAAGGCCGCCCGTGATGATGCCAACTACGGCGAGGCCGCCTACCTGCGCTTCAAGGCGGCCGAAGCCGCCGGCGACCCCTCCCGCGTCGAGGTCGCTCGAGCCTTCGTCGAAGCGGCACCCGACCACCGCCTGGCCTACGAGGCCTGGTTTAGGCTCGGACAGGACCGTCGCGACCGGCAACTCTGGGACGCTTGCGCCGACGCGTTCGAATCGGTGCGCGGCGAGCGGGGCTTCCGGCTCAAGGCGATGTTCATGGGCGCACAGTGCCGGGTCGAAAAGGTACTGGCCGCCCGCAAACGACGCACCGTAGACGCACAGGACGTCAGCAGGGCCGTGGCCGCCTGCGACCGCTTCTTGGAGGAGAGCCGCGCGCTTGCCGCCGACCGTCCCGAGGACGCGCGCTCCCTGATGGCGCCCTTGGAAGCGCGCGCCGAGATCATGGCGGCAGCACTGCTGGACCAGCCGGGCACGGGCTCGCATGAGGAGCAGCTGCGCCGTCTTGCAGGCTTCGAGAAGCGGTACCCGAACCAGACCGGGCTGATGGCGGAGCTACACTCCTTGCGCGTGGCAGCCTACGCCGCCACCGGCGACCTCGAGCGTACCGGCAGCGAACTCGAGCGTCTGCTCGAAGCTCAGGCTTCGGCGGACCTTTCGGCCGAGCCGCTGCGTAAACTCGCTGTGGCCTTCATAAAGGAGGCCGGCCAGCGTGACGCCGTCGCGGCGCGCAAGCTCCGCCGGGCCGCCCTTCGCATATACGAGCATCTGCTGGCCCAGGCCGAAGCGTCCACGGTCGCGCCCGAACTCAGCGGGGGACTGCGCAAGATCACCGAGGACCTGCGCGCACAGACCGCCGACTAGAACTCGACGATGAAGCCTTCGGTCTCGCCCGTGGCCGTGTCGATCATGGTGATTCTGGCGCGGTCGTATTCGGCGACCTCAAAATAAAGGTAACCCTCAAAACGACCGCTCGGGCGAAGTAGTCCACCGCGAAGCAGCCGGTCCTTGATGATCCTCACGGCAGCTCCGATATCGCCCAATTCCGTCAGTACCATCGGATCGATGACGGAGAGATCGACGCTGGCGCCGCTTTCCTCAGCGGCCTTGCGCAGCTGCTCCGCCAGTATCTTCCGGTTGGTGTCCTCGAGCATGCGCGCGGCCCGGGAGACGGGGATCGTGTAGGCCCGTCGCCGCGAGCCCGCACGTCTGAGCACAATGTCGCGTGGGTCGAATTCGTAGAAACGCGCCGTCCCGTTGGCCACGGTGACCCGCACCGGCAGGATGCCGGCCCGCGAAAGGTCGGCTTCGAAGTCGAGCACGGTGGCAAAACCGCGGAGCGGCTCCAGGCGAACCACGACACCGACCACCTCCTTCGGGGGACGTACGGGACGGGGGGACGGGGGAGCAGATACCGGCGGCGCCTGCGCTCGCGCGGCCGGCGCCGGCTCTGCCCCCTCTGCGTTTCCGGCGGGACCGAGTATGCGGCCACGGTCGACCTTGAGTCCGGCCCTCGCGGTCACCGATAGGAACACGGCGCGTTCAAACTCGTGTTCGCCGCCTAGCGCCAAACCTTCTTCGTCGGCCACTATGCTCACACCGTCCGGCTGGCAGCTGATCCGAACCTCGCCGCTACGGGTCCCGCGGCTGTCGGTCTTGGTCGCGCGTACGTAACCGGGACTCCCGGGCCTGGCCAGACGGAACGCCGTGATGACCATTCCCATGGAGACCAGTGCGTCATGAACGTGCCGGTTAGCCTCTTCGCAACCGATCTGCCCGGTATGTATCTCGTAAAAGCGCGAGACCGGAGTGCAGGAGACATGGGCGAGCAGGACGAACGCCCCGACCACGCCTGCCCTCGAAGCTGAGACCAGCATAGACGGACTTGACCTAGCGCGGCCGGGGGCCTGCCGCCAGCAGACGCAGGTTCTCGAGCGCCCCCGACAGGTTCATTAAAGACACAGTCAAAAAGGCCGGTTCGAGCAAATAAGGCGAAAGGTAGAGTCCCGGTAACACGGCGGCCCCTCCGAGGAGGGCCAGGACGTAATTGGCCACGCCGGCGGCGTGCCCACGCGGCGAGCGTGTGGCACGGCTGCTTTGCCCGCCCGCCAGAGCGATGCGGACAAGGTAGGTCGAGAACGAAAGGCCGAGGGCGATAAGGGGCAGCCAGTTGGCGCCCGCGAAGTACTCGAGCGCCCGCCCGAAGGGTGGCCGGCTCCAAACTTCGGCAAGGGCCATGCCCCAGAAGGCCAGGGCCAGGAAGGCCGCATCGGCCAGGTTGTCGATCAGTAGGCCGTGCGGGCTGTCCTCGCCGCGGCCGCGGGCCAGCCGCCCATCCAGGTAATCGCTGGCGCAGGCCAAGGCGACGGCCGGAAGGACGAGAAAGGACACTTGCCCGCGCGACAGTTCAACCAGAACGATCGCGCCGAACAACAGGCGTGAAAGGCTCAGTCCGTCAGCCGGCCGCCAGACCCTGCTTGTTCGTGACATTCCTCAGCCGGGTGTCCCAGCATGCGAACTGCCCGTCCGCGAGGCGCTCGACCGGTTCGTCGCCGGCCAGGTCGGTAAGATAGACGCTGCTCTCGCCCTCGACACGCCGGCCGTCGGGGTCGGCGATGTGGCCCGAAAAGACCAAGCGCCGGCCATCGGGCGAGACCAGGGGGTGAGAGGCGGCGAACTGGTCGAAGAACCAACAGAAGTACACGCTCTCGCGGCTCGGATAGAAACGCGAGCTGAGCCGCTGTGTCATGCCCTGCACATCGAAGACGGCCCACTCCATGCCGGCACCGTCCTCCAACGATAGCGAAACGAGCTTCTGCGAACAGGGTGACCAGAAGAAACTGACGACGTTGTTGTCGTTGACCGTCTCGCGCGCGCCGGTGCGGACATCGACCAGCGTAACGCCGCTAAATACGTGTGGCGTGTCGCCAAGAGCCTGCGACATCGCGAGCTTGGTCCCGTCGGGTGACCACAGCATCACCGTGTGCCCCTCGACCGGGCAGACGATCTCGCTCACCCCGTCGGCGACCCTGTAAAAAGCCAGGAATTCGTCGCTGCCGCGTGCCTCGACGTAGGCGACCCGGCCGCCGTCGGGCGACCAGGACGGGGTACGGAACTCCCCCGGCTCGAGCCTCGCCAACTCCTCGACGCCGTCCTCGATCCGAAACACCGACAAGCGGGCGTCACCGTAGACCGTACGGCTGCCACCCGTGTGAACCGCGATCAGCGGCCCCGAGGGCGACCACGACCAGAATAAAGGCGCTCCGCCGTCGAGCTTGCGCGTTTTTCCGGGGTTGGCGATGTCGGCGATCTCGAGGGCCAGCCCGCGATCGTTTTGCAGCAACAGGGCGATGTGGCGGGAATCGGCGGACCAGCTCTCACAGATCGGCACCGCTTCGTACATCCGCCATATCTCGTGCATGGCCACGCCGTCCTCGTCGACCGCGTAAAGCCCGGCATAGGGTGACTGTCCCGCACCAACGCCGAAACAGGCCACGTGCGACCCGTCGGGCGAGTATGACGGCCACACGTACTGAAGCCGCCCGTCATCGGATTCGCCCTCGGACCATCCCCAGGTCAGGCGTCTCGGTTCGGAGCCCGCATCGGCCCCATAACCGGCCTCGTAAACATCGCCGTCGCCCCCCACATAGACGAGACGGCAGGTCTCGTTGGTCAGTTCGTTGTCCACCTCAACCACCTCCACAACCTCTCTATCTTCCTATGGACCCGGTCCGGTCTCTACGCTGATGCGTGACTTCGAAGACGGGGCTTTACGTAACAGAACGTATAGCGCGCCGCTGCCGCCGTCACAGTTCCGGGCGCTGGAGAATGCCAGCACGCGCCGGGCGCTCGGACCGCGTGCCAACCATTCGGGTATCGAATGCCGCAACACGCCCTTTTGTCCCGGTGAGTTGTTGCCCTTGCCGGTAACGACAAGCACGCAACGCTCCCCCCTTCGCTGAGTATCTGCAATGAACTCGTCGACCCTGGCCATGGCATCTTCGAGGACCATGCCATGGAGGTCAACGTGTGAATGCACAGCAAAGCGACCTTCTTCGAGGCTTTTTGCGGTGCGTGCGGAAACATCCTTGGACCTCCCTCTTATGAAGAGGTCCGAATAACGCACATCGAAGTCGGTCTCGAGTGAGAACTCGCCACCGGAGCGGCGCCGGCGCCGCTTGGCGCCGCCTCTGTCGGGGTGAGATGGCGGAACCTCGCGGCTGGAGCCCTCCGCGAGCGGCACCGCGCCCTCCGTGGCAGCCTCAAAGGCCTTGTCGTCGCCGATGGCGGGGCCGGCAGCGGGTGTGGGCGGGGCTTTCGGCTCGTGGGCCTGTTCGAGCAGGCGCTTGCGCAGGGACGCAAGAGATTCGGCAAAGGGGTTGTTGAAAGGTCGCTCCACCACAGCGAGCAGCCGACCCGCGGGCCCCCCACGGGTCCGGACAGGATATACCCCGGCCTGGCCGGCCCGCAACAAAAACCCTGTTGCCAGGCCACGGGGCCCCGCTAAGATGCCCTTTCCGCTTACCCAGGTGCCAAGCAGCCGCCCAGCTTCTTTCTACCTCTTCCTGCCGCAGGCGGCCCAGGGCTACGCAGGGGTCCGGGATACGGCCCGGCGGCCTGTGGCTGGTCGACCACATGTGGGCCGAAGGTCTGCCGGAGGTCGACTTCCTGGATGCCTGGACCACGCTCGGTGCCATCGCAGAGGCCACAGAGCGCCTACGGCTGGGGCCGCTGGTGGCTTGCAACTCCTACCGCAACCCCGGCCTGCTGGCCAAGATGGCGGCCTCGCTCGACCAGATAAGCGGTGGGCGCTTCGAATTGGGCCTTGGCGCCGGATGGCAGGAGTCGGAATATCTGGGCTACGGGTACGAGTTCCCGCCCGTCGGCACCAGGCTCGAACAGCTCGCCGAGGCCCTCGAGATCATCGACGGCCTCTTCAAGAACGAGCGTACGGACTTCGACGGGCGCCATTACCGCTTTCGCGATGTCCCCTTCGAGCCAAAGCCTGTGCAACGGCCGCTGCCGATAACCATAGGCGGAGCCGGCAAGAAGGTGCTCCTCGGCCTGGTCGCTAAACATGCGAGCCGCTGGAACTGCCCGATGCCCGATGCCGGGCGCATGCCCGAACTCATCGACGCGCTCGGCGAGCACTGCACCGAGATCGGGCGCGATATGAACGAGATCACGATCAGCGAGCAGATGGCCGTGGTTATCGGGCGTGACCGCCAGCACCTCGCGGCTCAGGTAGAGACGGCCAAACTGCTCATCGGCGGTTTCGTCGATCTCGACACCATGGCCGTCATTGGAACCCCCGACGAGGTCACCGCTGCGCTCGAGAAGCGCATGGAACTCGGGGTCACCGACTTCGCCATCGTCTTCGGCGACCTCGGCTCACCGGCCACGCTCGAACTGTTCGCCAGCCTCGTCATGGCGCGCCTGGCCGGCTGAGCTAGCGGGCCGCGGCCTGCCCCGCGGGCGCAGGGCTGTCGGCCTGCATGTACTGTATGAACTTCTCGGCGGCGGGGCTGAAGTGTTTGCCGCTTCGGTGAATGATGCCGATCGGGCGCGTAAGGCTGCGGTCGGTGAGATCGGCCTTTACCAGCGTACCCGTTTGCAGTTCGTGGGCACAGCTCTTCTCGGGGATGAGCGCTATGCCGGCACCAACCTCGACCAACCGCTTTACCATTTCGATGTTGTCGAGTTCGGCAACGTACTGCACGGTGATGTTGTTGTCGCTAAAGACACGGTCGAGCGCCACGCGGGTGGGTATCCCCTTTTCGAAGCCGACGAACTTCTCGCCGTTTATGTCGGCAATACTGATGGTGTTGCTCTCGGCCAAATGGTGTTCGGGGGCACACACCACCACGAGGTTGTCGCTGCGGAAGTCGAGCACCGTTATCTGCGCCCGGGCTGTCGGATATGCCACTATGCCGAGGTCCACGTTGCCGCGCAGCACCTGTTCGTAGATATGGCTGGCCCGGTCGTATTCGAGGTATACGTTTACGTGCGGGAAATCGGCGAAGTAGGCCTTGAGCGGGTCCGAGAGTTCATAGAGGCCGACACTGTGCACGGTCCCGACCCTGATGCTGCCGGTGATGACGTTGCTCAAGCCCTGCAGCCGGGCCTCCATCTGGTCGAAGACGTGGAGTATCTCGCGGCTGGCCTGGTGGAGGATCTCGCCGGCAGCGGTCGGCCGGACGCTGCCGCGCTTGCGTTCGAGAAGGCGCTTGCCGTAGCGCTCCTCGAGTCCCCTAACCTGCTGGCTGACTGCCGATTGCGTTATGAAGTTTTGCGTGGCTGCTAATGAGAAGCTCTGGTTCTCGACAACGTCGCAGAAGATCTTGAGCGTCTCGATGTGCACTTTGCTTTGCCCAGCCGCGGCAGCCGTGGCGGCAAATAGCACTTATCGTCAAGTGTAGCCAGCCTTCATCAGCGGGACTTCTACTGCCCCTGTTTGGCAGGTCGCGCGCGGGTGCTAAAGATGCGGCCGTGTCGCTTCGGGTCCTCGTTCTCATGGGCGGCGTGTCGGCCGAGCATGCCATCTCGCTGCGTTCGGCCCGTGCCGTGATCACGGCCCTCGGAGAGCTGCGCCACACGGTCATCCCCACCGCGGTAACTAAGAGCGGCCAGTGGCTGGCCGGGGACATGCGCGACCTGCTCGGGCGCGCCGACGGCGAGCTGCTGGAGGTTCCCGCCGACGCCGGCCGTCCCGTCGTGGCGGCCCCTGCGGTCTCCGGCGGGCGCCTGCTGTCGCTCGACGGCGGCGAAGGGGCCGGTGACGAGTTCGACATCGCCTTGCCTGTCCTCCACGGGCCCGGTGGAGAGGACGGAACCGTGCAGGGCCTGTTCGAAACCCTGGGCATACCTTTCGTGGGGGCGGGCTCGGCCGCCTCGGCAATGGCCATGGACAAGCTGGCGATGAAGACCTTGGCCGCCGGCGCCGGCATAGAACAGGTCGAGTTCATGGCGGCCGGCAACGATGACGCCGCCGCACTGGCCGCCCGCATCGAGTCGGCCTTCGGATTCCCCTGTTTCGTCAAACCGGCCCTACTCGGTTCATCGGTCGGTATCAGCAAGGTCGACCGGCGCCAGGACCTGGCCGCGGCGCTCTCGCAAGCGCGCCGCTGGGGCCGACGTGTCATCGTCGAACGGGCTGTGCGCGCCCGCGAGATAGAGCTGTCGATGCTCGGCGGCGCCGTGCCCGAGATCGCGCCGGCGGGTGAGATCGTTCCAAAGGCTTCCTTCTATGATTTTGAAGACAAGTACGTGAACTCGGGCGCCGGGCTCCTGGTCCCGGCCGAACTCGAGCAGGCAACCGCCGAGCGACTCGAAGACGTGGCCCGCCGTGTATGGGATCTGATCGGATGCAGCGGCATGCTGCGCGTTGACTTCTTCGTTGAAGCGGGCCGCGTGCTTCTCAACGAGGCCAACACCATCCCGGGTTTCACCGCGATAAGCATGTACCCACGGTCGTGGAAGACGGCGGGGGTCGAGATGCCCGAGCTCCTGACCCGTCTCATCGACATCGCCATAGCCCGCGACGCCACCTAGCCGTTTAACGACAGACGCCCGGGTGTGGTCAGTGCTCGATGCTGCCCCGCAGTTCCCGCCAGGCGGCATCAACGGCCCCCTCGAGGTCGAGCAGTGAGCCGTTGTTCTCTATGACGACGGCGGCGACACGCCGGCGCTCATCGTTGTTGGTCTGCGTGGCCATGCGCGCCTCGGCCTCGGCGGGGTCCATGTCCCTGATAGCCACGAGCCGTTCGAGGACGACTGCCGGTTCAGCCAAGACCGCCCAGAGCGTGCCCGCGCCCCCCGTCCAACCGGTCTCGGTCATGAGTGCCGCCTCGACCACGATCACCGCACCCGGATCGGCATCGGTCGCCTCGCCTACCCGGCGGGCCACCTCGCCGCGCACCAGGGGGTGAACGATGGCGTTCAAGTCCTCGAGCGCGGCGCTATCCTTGAAAACGACGGCCCCGAGCTTCGTGCGGTCGATGCTCCCGTCGGCTTCAAGCAGCTCCGGGCCGAAACGCTCGACTACCCTGGCATGCCCCTGGGAGCCGCGGGCATACGCCTCGTGTGCCACCCGGTCGGCATCGATCACCACGGCGCCACGTTCGGCCAACATCGCGGCCACCGTGGATTTCCCGGACGCTATTCCGCCGGTCAGTCCTATCAGATGTCCCATTACGGTCAGGCCGGTATTTAAATCACTCGGGCCGTACCGGCAATGCCGAACTTTGACGGCGCCCGGCGCTGCGGCATGCTGTGGCCGGGTGGCTGGCAATAAACCACACAAGGCCGCCGTCATAGCCGCACTGGCCGCGCTCTCGCTCGCGCTCTGCCGGGCGGACAGTCCGGCGGCCACGGCGGCCCGGCTCTTCTACGGCACCCTTGACGCGGTGCCCTTCGACGAGGCGGCACTCAGCGAACTCATGCTTCCCGGCTCGGGAAGCGAGGAACTCGAGCGCAGCTTCGGCAGCCTCGAGTCCTGGGCCGGCCGCGTGACCAAGAACGGCATCATGTGGCGGGCCGAGGTCATCGAGGAGCGGGTGGGGACCGGCCGCGTATCGCTCGAACTCGTGGTCCTGTTCAACGACGGCACTAGGCGGCGCGACAGGCTCGGGCTTGTTCACTCGGGCGACCGTTGGCTGGTCGATATGGCTACTGTCGCCGGCTTCGCCAGCCCGGCCGCGCAGGCACGGGACTAAGCGGCCGTGGGCGGGCAGGCGCGCTTGCCAGGCGGCACCGACAAGCTCGCTGCCGCAGCCCTGTTCTTAGGCGGCCTGGCGTTCTTGTTCGCTTTCGAGCCGCTGGCACGCCCGGCCGTTCTCGATCCCGCCACCTGGGACCTGATGTCGCTAGGCATTCTCGAGGGCCGCATCCCGTACCGAGACGTGTTCCTGCACAAGACCCCGGGGGGCGCGCTCCTAGGGGCTGCGGGCGCCGCCGTGTTCCCGCGCCTGCCCACCCTCGGGCTGAGCCCATTCGAAGGTGCCCACGCCCTGTTCATATTGCTCGGGGCCGCCGGCCCCGTTCTCCTGTTCGCGATCTGCCGGCGCTCGCAGCCGCTTGGCGTGGCTCTGGCAGCGGCACTGCTGATGGTGGCCTTCGACCAGTGGCCGACGGCCGCGCTCGAAGGCGTGCGCCCGAAGGTCGCCACGACCGTATTCGGCCTGGCGGCCCTAGTGGCCGCCGGTGGCCGCCGGCCCTTCGCATCCGGTCTGGCCGCCGGGGTCTCCGTTATGTGCTGGCAGCCCGGGCTTTGTTTCCTGGCTGGTGCCGCCTGGCAACTGGCCGGGACCGGGCAGCGTGGCCGGCAACTGGCCTGGCTCGCCGCCGGCGCCGCCCTGCCGGCGGCCCTCATACTGGCCTGGTTGTGGTCGGTCGCGGCGCTCGGGGATTTCGTCGAACAGGCCCTCGTCTTCAACCTTTTCTACATCGAGTGGCACGCGCGCGGCCCCGGCGAGACCGTGGCTCAGCTGGCCCGCCTGGCCCGTAGCTGGAACCCGGTCGAACTCCGGCTGGCACCCCTGGCCCTACTCGGGCTCGCCCTCGAGGCGCGCCGGCACGGGCCGGGGCCGCTGACGGTGGCCGGCCTGCTCTACCTGGCCATGTCCTTCATAAGCCTGCAGGCCTGGCCCGACACCATCCTGTTCGCACCCTTCGTCGCGGCCGCCCTGGCTGTCGGCCTGGCACGGCTTGCCTCGACGGCTAGCTCGATAGCGCGCTCCGAGGCCACGAGGGCGCGGGCCAAGGCGGTTGCGCTCCTAGCGATACTGCTACTGTCGGCAGCAGCCGCGGTCACTCCGAAGAGCAACCGCATGCACACGCCCGTCAGCTTCGAGGAACAGGCCGGGTTTGTCAGCGAACTTGCGGCTGGCCTCAACGAGACGGACAGCGTGTTGGTGCTCGGCTTGCCCGAGTTCAGTATCCACACGGGACGGCCGAGCCTGTGGCGCTGGCCCTACATGTGGTTCGGCGTCGACCGCTTCGTCGCCGACCGCACCGCGGGAGGCTTCGCCGGCATGCTCAGCGGCCTGGAACGCGCCGACCCCGTCCTCATGTTGGTCGCGCGCCGCTGGTCGGGCCCGCTGCGCCGTCAGTTCCACGAATGGGCAACGCAGCGTTACAGGCTCGAAGAGCGTTTCTTTTACCCGCACACCAAACGCCCGATCAGGATCTACCGGCGGCGTTAGAAGGCGTCCTTCAAACCTCGCGTGGCGGCAAAGATCGCCGTGTCGTCGTCCGCGGTCCCGGGAACACGTTCGGCGACAGAAGACCTGAGCTCGCGGCTGGCGGTCCGCAAAAAAGGATTGGTCAGCTTTTCGATGCCGATGGTCGTCGGTACGGTCGGATTTCCCTCGGCGAGGGTCCGGTCAACCTCCTCGCGACGGTCGCGTAGGGTTTGGTTGCCGGGTTCGAGCATGGCCGCAAACTCGAGATTCTTCTTGGTGTACTCGTGGCCGCAGTAGACCAGAGTGTCATCGGGAAGCCCGGCGAGCTTGGCCAACGACGACATCATTTGGGCAGCGTCGCCTTCGAACAGGCGGCCGCATCCGCCGGCGAACAGCGTGTCGCCGGTAAAGACCGTACCCTCGCCGGCAAAGTAATAGGCCAGGTGGCCGCGTGTGTGTGCGGGAATGAAGATCGCCCGGCCCTGCAACCCGGACACGTCGAAACTCTCGCCGTCATCGAGCCCATCGGTGAGCCCGGGGATACGCCCGGCGTCACCCGTGTAGCCGAAAACACGCGGCGGCGCGTCTGCCCCCGCACGCCGGGTCAGCTCAGCGATCAGCTCTTCATTGCCTCCGACATGATCGTAATGGTGGTGGGTGGACAGTATGGCGACGACCGTCACGGCTTCGGCCTCAGCACGTTCGAGTACGGGGCCCGCCTCGGCGACATCGACAACCGCGGCCGTAGCGCCGTTGATCAACAGATAAGCGTAATTGTCCGCTAGCTGGTCTACCGGAACGACGCGCACGCTGGTTACGGGGTGCCCTCTTCGGCTTCCTTGGTGACGCGCTTGTCCGCGCGCTTCTCGCGGCGTTCGGCGCGCCGTTCTTTCTGTTTTGCCGTCACGGGGAACGGCGGTGGCTTGTACGGCATCTCGAGGGTGCGTTCCTCGAGCACGGTCCCGTCATCGGTGTCGTAGTAGGTCACGACGGTGGTCATCACCTCGGCTTCGTCGTCGTACTCGAAGGCCCTCTTTGTGACGAGGGTGCCCGCAGCATCGTAGCCCCTGCGCTCGCGGTACCAGTATGTCCCGTCATCGCGGATGAAACCGGTCGACAACTGCGCCAGTGCGCCGTTTAGCCAGGTACGGAACTCGAAGTTGCGGTCCTTGTCCATCTTGACACCGACCAGCAGCCCACGGTTGGTTGGCTGCATGATCGTCCCGTTGAAGCCGCTAAGCCTGTTGCGACCGTACTGATCGGACTGGATGATCGGACCGCCGACGTAATACTTGAAGCCCTCTTGCGCGGCCACCTTTGGCCGCGGCTTGGGTTCCGACTCCCTGTCGCAGCCCGCCAGGGCGACGGACAGGGCCACGCCTAGGACGATTAACGACCGGCAGGGGAGGGGTGCACGGTTCGTTTTGAACGTTGGGCGTCGCATACGGCGGCTCCGGAGCGAGGCTCCTATAGCAGACTAGCGGTTCGCTTGCACGGTCTTTCCCGGTTCGAGCGCCGGTGCCGGAATATCGACCGCCGCCGGCGTCCGTGGGCTACCGAGCGCCGTATCGATCTTGTGTTCAACGGCGGCCGCGTGGCGCGACAGGGCATCGAGCCGCCCAGATTTCGCCTGGGCCTCCCTGGACATCTCCGAACTGCGCGTCTCGAGCCTGGCCAGCCTCTCGCGTATACCCTCGAAGCCGTCGAGCACACCTTGGGTGTTGCTCCTGTGAGCCGTTTTGAAGTCGCCGAAATGCTGCTCGAAAGCGTCAAGACGGGCACCCACCCCGTGTGGGTCGCCGTTGTCCTCGAGCTTGGCCAGGCAGCGTCCCTGCGTGCGTGCCAATGCCTGCACCGCTTCCTCAAAGCGCCGGGACTTCTCGCGAAGAGAGGCCAGTTCCTCGTCCAGGCGCGACTGGTCCACGCCTTGACCGGGCCACCCGGCCCCCGAGAGCGCCTCTCGGAAGGCAGCCGCAAAGCCCGAGTTCTCGAGCAAACGAAGGAGCATGAGAAGCACGGTCGTCGCAGTTCCCGGGACCAGGCGTCGGGCTTCGCGCTCCAAACTCGAGAGCAGCTCGACGATACTGTCTATCGAGACCGTGGGTCCGCTGGCCTGCGACCGACCGTCGTCCATCCGCACATCCCCTCCTCTGTCCGGCGCCCGGCTGACGGCCAGGGTCGCACGCAGCATGTCCGTGTCGCCACGAACATTTCCAATATCATTTAAATCAGGGCTGCGCGCAACAAAGACGCGCTCGTGATTGTGCTTAACTCACGAGCCGAGCTCGACGAGGAGGGCCACCATTCGACGCACTCCCTCTTCAAGTTCGGCCACCCTTACGCGTTCGTCGGGCGCGTGCAGAGAATCGAGCTCTTCCTTGGTCACAACGAGAGGAACGAAGCCGTAGGCCTCGATACCTTTCTCCCGGAAGTAGTGCGAGTCGGTAAAGCCCGAGACCATGCCCGGTATTACCACCGAGGTTCTCTTATCGGCCGCGGCAACGCGTTCGATCGCATCGACGACCGGGCTGTCGAGCGGAGATTGTGAGGAGGGAAAGGAGACCCCGAGCGGCTCGACACGTACTGAGTCCCCGCCCACCAAAGTGGCGACCTGGGCAAGGAAATCGTCGCAGCGGTGCCCCGGCAGCAGCCGGCTGTCTATTTCGGCCGTGGCCTCGGCCGGCACTATGTTGGTCTTGCGGCTGCCCTCGAGAACGGTCGGTACCAGCGTGTCGCGCACTAGGGCGGCCCAGGTCGGATGGCTCATGAACCAAGAACCGAAGCGCTCGTCCGCGAGCGAGCGCTCGAGCTGCCGGAACTGCCGGGCATGGTCCTCGTCGATGGCCGCATAGGCGGCGAAATAACCGGCCACCACCGGGCCCACCTCGACGGGGCGGGACCACGCGTTGAGTTTGGCCAGAGCCTCGACGAGCCGGACCACGGCACTGCCCTCGGCGGGCCTCGAGCCGTGCCCGGAGGGTCCCGATGCAATGATCTTGAACCAGCAGGGTCCCTTCTCGGCAGCATCGACGCTGTAGATCAGCTGCTCCGCCTGACCTTCGATGATGAACCCGCCTTCGTTGAGAACGAAGGCTGCGCCCTCGAACAGCTCGCCATGTTCTTCGACCATCCAGCCGGCCCCGAGGCGGCCGCCGGTCTCCTCGTCGGCAACCGCAAGCAGGATAATGTCGGGGGCCAGCCTTATACCGGCGCGCTTGACGGCCACGGCCGCCAGTAGCTGTATTACGCCGACCGACTTGGCATCAAGCGCACCGCGGCCGTAAAGGACCCCGTCGACGATCTTGCCGGCCATCGGCGGTTGGCTCCAGCGGTCCTCATCGACCGGGACAACGTCGATGTGGCTCAGCAGAACGATCGCCCCCGCTCCGCCGCTGCCTTCGAGCTTGGCGTAGAGATTGCCGCGCCCCGGGGCGGACTCGTAGATGTGCGAGTCTATGCCTTCGGCCTGCAGTACTCCGGCCAGAAAACGTGCCGCGCCGGCCTCGTTACCGGGCGGGTTGCTGGTGTCTATGCGGATGTATTCGGCCAGCAGGCCCGCGGCCCTGGCCGCCACCGCGTCGATCTCGGAGCGCGGTTCGGGATCGCCCTTGCCGGCCTGCTGGGCTGCCACGGCCGGCACGAGCATGAAGCAGAAAGCCAGCAGGACCGGGCAGGCCAACAGTCGGCTCACGCGCATGGTGGCAGCCTATTCGACCTCGTAGACGAGGCTCACCGTGGCCTTTATCTCGATCTCTCCGGGACTTATCGGGGTCGCGGTCTCGCCCTTGCCTACGGCGCGAGCCTGCACCCTGAGCGGAGCCGGCACCGATGCTGGCGCGCTGGTGCTGGCCTCGAGAAGATCGCCGAGGCCGAGCCCTAGGGTCTCGGCGATGGCCTCGGCCTGCCCGCGGGCCAGACGCGTGGCTTCGGCCACGGCCTCACGGCGAACCGGGCCCGGGTCGGCGAGGAAGAAGGACACGGCGGCGACACGCGTCGAGCCCGCGCTCACCGCGGCGTCGATCATGGCACCGAGCCGTGCCAGGTTGGCGGTCTCCACCTGGACCGTGTTCGAGGCCAGATAACCGGCCACGACCTGGCGGCGGCGCCCTTCCTTGTCTTCCCAGGCATACTCGGGACGCAACTTGTAGGAGCGGGTCGATACTGTGCCCGCTTCGGCAACCAGCGCTTCGAGGCGGCGGACGACGGCCAGGCTCAGGCGCGCGTTTGCCCGCACGGAGTCGTCGGCGCTCTCGGCACGGCTTTCAACCGACAGGAGCAGGCGGGCGCGGTCGGGCTCGGCCATGGCCTTGGCCTGTCCGCCGGCACTCAAGGTTCGGGGCCTCTCGGCCTCCGGCGCCATATCCACCTGCTGACACGACAGAACGAGGGCCGCCGAGAGCGCGCATAGAAGGCCGAGTAGGATGTTACGTGCCGGGAGAGCCACAGCGTGGTCCGTCAGGATGTATAGCACGGCCGAGCGGACGCCCAAGCCGTCTATTTACGGTTCGGGGTCCTCGGGAGCGCCGACCCTGCCAAGTGCCAACCCGTAGATCTCGCTCGAGCCTTTGCGTGTCGATGCGGGCCTGAAGGTGGCGGTACGTTCGAAACGCCCTTCCACGCGCTTTCGGAACCAAGCCTCGGAGTCGGAGAACAACTTCACGAGCAGACCACCGCCTGTCCCGAGAAAACGATCGGCCAGATCGACGGCAACACCGACGAGCGTTTCGTGTCTTGCCCGGTCGGCCGAGGCGATCCCGCTCAGTTTGGGTGCCATGTCGGACATGACCAGATCCGCCGGACGGCCCAGGCCTTCGGCCAGGATACGCTGCACACCGGGGTCCGAGACATCGCCGGCGACCAAAACGATGTTGGCTGCAGCGAAGGGCTCCACCTTTTCCATATCGACGCACACCACCCGGCCGCTCTCTCCGACACGCGCGCTTGCCACCTGCGTCCAGCCGCCGGGCCAGCAACCGAGGTCAAGAACGGCCAGCCCGGGCCGTAGGAGACCGAAGCGATGGTCGACCTCTTCGAGCTTGAGGGCCGCGCGCGAGCGGTAGCCGGCCCGCTTCGCCCTGTGGTAGCCCGAATCTTTGGGTTGGTAACGCGACAAGGCCTCTCTCATAGTCGAGAAGCCCCGGCCGGAAAAGGCCTTCAGCTTGCCGCCGTCCTTGCGGTGGGACACCATTGCGTCCCTTGGTTTCGCTCAACGCCCGCCAACTCGAAGCAGTCGAGCACGATAGTGGCCCATTGTTGGTGCTCGCAGGGGCGGGGAGCGGCAAGACCCGGGTGCTGGTCCACCGTGTGGCGCGCCTGATCGAACAACGGCGCGCGCTGCCTCACGAGATCCTGACGGTCACGTTCACCAAGAAGGCTGCCGGCGAACTCCACGAACGCTGCCGTGCGCTCGTCGGGCAGGCGGCCGCCGATATATGGGTCGGTACTTTTCACGGTATAGCAGCCCGCCTCCTGCGCCGGCACGCCGGGGAGATAGACTACCCGGACAATTTTTCGATCTTCGATCGCGATGACCAGACCCGCCTGCTCAAAGATCTCGTCAAGGAAGCCAACGTCGATGAGAACCTCTACCACCACGACCGCCTGCGTCTGTTCATAGAGAGGGAAAAGAACGAGGCCAGAACCCCCGACGACAGCGGCGGCCCGGGATCGGCCCCCGAACTCATGCCCGAACTCTATGGTCGCTACCAGAAGCGCCTGGTGGGGCTAGGGGCCATGGATTTTGGCGACCTCATACTCAATCTCGTCCTTCTCCTTCGCCGCCGCCCCGAGCTGCTCGAACGCTACCGCGAGCGCTTCGGACATATAATGGTGGACGAGTACCAGGACACCAATCATGCCCAGTACCTCGTCGTGTCCATGCTGGCGGCCGGGCACGGCAACATCTGCGTGGTCGGAGACGACGACCAGTCGATCTACGGCTGGCGCGGCGCCGACATCCGCAACATCCTGGAGTTCGAGCGCGACTTCGCCGGCGCGAAGGTCGTCCGTCTCGACCAGAACTACCGCTCGACGGCCAACATCATCAAGGCCGCCGCCGCGGTGATCGCCAACAACCTGACGCGCATGGGCAAGGACATGTGGACGGACAACGGGGCCGGTGCCACGGTCACTGTCTACACCTCCAATGACGAGCGCGACGAGGCGCGCCGTATAGCGGCCGGGCTCGAGGCTCTGGGCCAGGGGCGCGGAGAAGCCGCCGTTTTCTATCGCACCCACGCTCAGTCGCGCGCGATCGAGGAGGAGCTGGTCCGCCGCGGGATTCGCTACGTGATCGTCGGCGGAACGCGTTTCTACGAGCGCCAGGAAGTGCGCGACCTGCTCGCCTATTTGAAGTTCCTCAACAACAGCGCCGACGACATAGCCTTGGCACGCGTCATCAACACCCCACCGCGCGGCATTGGAAAGGTCACCTGGGAGCGCCTGGCCGCGCGAGCCACGAGCCGGGGAGAGCCGGTCTGGGGCCTGCTCGCATCGGGGTCTTTGCCCGAGCGGTGCTCGGCGGCGGCGCGCTCTCGTTTGGAGGTCTTCGCCGCCTCGGCCAAGGCATGGATGAGCACCGGCGGCACCGGTGTCGCCGCCCTGCTCGAGCGCGTGATCGAAGAGAGCGGCTATGTCGAGTACCTGCGACGCCGCGGCGGCGAGGATGCCGAGTCCCGGGTTGAGAACGTGCGCGAACTACTGACCGTCGCCCAGAATTTTGACGCCGACTTCGACGCCCGCCAGCTCGAACCCGAGGACGCCGCGCTCGGCCCGCTGGCGGCCTTTCTCGAGGAACTCGCCCTGGCCGCAGAGATCGACGAGTATGGCAGCGATGAGGCCGTTGTGACGCTGATGACGGCACACAATTCTAAGGGGCTCGAGTTCTCGCACGTATTCATGTCGGGCATGGAAGAGGGGCTCTTCCCGCACGCCAGATCCACCGACGGCGAGGAGAGCGGCGTCGAGGAAGAACGCCGCCTGTGTTACGTCGCCATGACACGCGCCCAGGTCGAACTTCTGCTGTCACACGCCGTTACCCGCCACGTCTTCGGCCACAACGAAAGAAACCCGAGATCGCGTTTCATCGACGAGATCCCCGAGGATCTGCTCACCCACGAACGAAGCGACGCCATCGCGCGCGCCAGGCCGTCTTTTTTCGCTTCAGGGACGGCCGATAGTGCGGCCGTCGTCCTCGACGACCCGGACGCAAGGTTCAAGACCGGCATGCGGGTGGCCCACCCGATGTTCGGCCCCGGTGTGGTCGCCAAGTCCAGGGGCGGTGGCGGCGAGGAGAAGGTTGTCGTCAACTTCGACCGCGTCGGGCTCAAGAAGCTCGTGGCCCGCTATGCCCGCTTGCAGGTCGTCTGACCGAAACGCCGCAAAAGGAGACAGGACATGGACTATGAAGGCAGGGTGAGCATCATAACCGGCGCCTCCTCGGGTATCGGACGCGAGACCGCGCTCGAACTGGCCCGCCGCGGCGCCACGGTGGTCGCGGTGGCGCGCCGCGAACAGCGGCTGCGCGAGCTCGTAGAGGAGTGCCGGCGCTACTCGCCGGCCTCCGGCTACCTGGCGGGAGATCTCGGCGAACGCGGGTTCGCCGAGGCCGTGATCAACGACAGCGCCCGCGAGCACGGCCGCCTCGACATCGTCGTCAACAACGCCGGCATCCCCATGCACAAGCATATCTACGACGTAAGCGCCGACGACGTCGAGCGCGTGATGCGGATCAACTTCATGTCGTCGGTATGGACCACACTCGCGGCCATCCCCCACATGCTAAGACTCGGCGAGGGGTGGATCGTCAACGTGTCCTCCTTCGCCGCACGCGTGGCCCCGCCCCGCGAGACCCCCTACACGGCCTCCAAGTGCGCCATGAACGGCTTTACCGAGGGCCTGTGGAACGACCTCGCCGGTTCCAACATCCACGCCTCGGTCGTCATCCCCGGTCCCATCGACACCGAGATATGGGGCAAAGACGAGTCGCCAAGCAGCTACGACGGACCAAAGTATCCGCCAAAGGTCGTCGTAGCGGCCATCGTACGCGCCATTGACAGGCGCGAGCACGAGATCATAGCGCCCAAGTGGAGCGCCCAATTGATGTCCGCGCAGATGCTGCGTTCGCTAGCCCCGTCGCTGCTGCGCCGGGGCATGGCCTGGATGGAGCCCGTCGCTCCGGAAGTCGTGAACAAGGCCAGGCAGGCAGCCGCGGCACGCTTCGGCTCCGGGTAGACCGGTCATGCTCGATGCCCTCGTCATCGGCGCCGGGATGGCCGGTGTTACGGCCGCACGCCGTCTCGCCGGTCAGGGACTCGCCTGCACCGTGGTCGAGGGCCGCAACCGTATCGGAGGCCGCGTCCACTCGGTGCGCGACTTCGCGGGCGCGCCGGTCGAGGCCGGCGCCGAGTTCGTGCACGGCAACCGCGCCAGGACCTGGCCGGACATCGAGGCGGCCGGACTCGACACCCGCCCCTGCCCCCTCGTTCGCAACACGATGTTCAACATCGGTTACGGCACCAAGTGGCTGCCCTGGACCCTGATGCATCCCTCGGTGTGGCCCTCCTTTCCCATACTCGGCGAGCTCCGCCGCTTCGCGCCGCCCGATATCCCGGCACGTAAGTTCCTCAAACAGAAAGGCTACAAAGGCCGGGCGCTGACCTTCGCAAAGATGGCGCTTACCGCACACCTGCCCGGCAGTCTCGACCAGGTCGGGGTCATGGGCCTGGCGGCCGACGGCGTTCTCACGCTCGAGACTGGGCTCAACCATCGCCTGGTGGACGGCTACGACAGCCTTCCTTCTTATATCGCCGGTGGCCTCGACATTCGTTTCGGCTTTTCGGTGGCGGACATCGAGTGGGGGCGCGAGGGGGTGCGGCTTCGTTCGAACGGCGGAGAGGAGTTGGAGGCCCGCACGGCCGTATCGACGCTGCCCGTGGGCGTGCTCAAGTCCGGCACGGTGCGCTTTGACCCGGAGCTGCCGGGGAAAAAGCTGCGCGCGCTGGCCGGAATGATCATGGGGCCGGTCGGCAAGGTGCTGCTCAGCTTCTCCGATCCTTTCTGGCCTAGCTGGGCCGCCATCATCGGCTGCGGGACCGGGCCTTTCACCTTGTACTGGCCGGTCTTCTACGCTGCGGACGGCACGAACGACCCGGTCCTGATCGCCTACGCCACCGGGCCGCGCGCGGCCGTGCTTTCGGCCATGAGCGAGGAGCGCGCCGCCGCGGCCGCCCTGGCCGATCTCGAGAGGCTGTTCCCCGGCTGCAACGCGGAGTCGAAGATGAAGGCCTACCGGCGAATCGACTGGACCAGCGACCCGTTTGCCTACGGCGGGTACACCTTCCTCGTGCAAAGCGGCGTCGGCGCGCGCGAGGACCTGGCCGCCTCCGACACCGGGCCGCTGTTTTGGGCGGGGGCGGCAACCGAGACCACGCCGATTGCCGCTACCGTGGAGGCGGCCTACTCGAGCGGCCTGCGCGCAGCCGACGAGATCATGCGCTTTCTGGCCTGAACGCCCGTCTCAGGACCGGTAGTCGAACAGCACCTTGACCGCACCGCTGCGGCCCTGATCGTAGCAGTCCATGAAAGCACGCTTGTACTGGCCCAAGCGGTAGCGGTGGCTGATGATGGGGGTCAGGTCGATGCGTCCCTGGCCGACCATCTCAAAGTACCACTCCATGGCATGCATACGACGGTCCCCGATGGTCTCCATGCCGAAGGCGTTCGAACCGACCAGGGACACCTCTTTGAAATAAAGCGGCGTCCACTCGAAGCGCCGGGGTATCTCGACACCGCTGACGACCACGGTCCCGCGCGGTCTTGTCACCCGGACCCCGACCTCGAGGGTTTCGGGCAGGCCGACGGTGTCGTATATGAGGTCCACGCCGCCGGCGAGCATCGGCAGGCCACGCCACGGACGCCGTATCTCGGAACCGGTAAGCCCGGCCACGGCTTCGATCACGGCGGCGGCCGGGCGGTGCTCGAGCACGTGGTCCGCGCCGAAGCGCTCGGCCAGGCGGCGCTGGTGTCCGTAACGGGCCACGACGATGACCCGCACCCTCGCGTACAAAGCCTTGAGAACGGCCACCGCGGCCAGCCCCAGCGTGCCCGCCCCATAAACAAGCACGGTCGCGGCCTCGGGCGCCGGGCCGTGCAGGATGCCGTGCAGCGAGACCGAGAAAGGATCGGCCAGGACGGCGACCTCGTCGTCGACATCATCGGGAATGGGAATGCACTGAGACTCGTGGGCGGGGAAGAACTCGGCGAAGGCGCCGCTGGCGTCCCTGCAGTTGCCACTGTGGATTCCCGGCGCTAGCGCGCCGCGGGTGAAGTTCTCGCACTGCGCGTAGTCCCCCGTCCGGCACCACCTGCAGGGCGCCAGCCCGCGCGGGCCGCAGCCCAACCAGGGGTCGAGGAGGACCCGGTCGCCGACCCTGTGCCGGGTTACGGCCGGGCCGGTCCGTTCCACAACCCCTACGGCCTCATGGCCCAGGACCTGGGGGAAAGAGATAAGAGAGGTCATCGGGTTGTCGTAGCTGCCGTTGAGGAAGACCTGCTTGTAATCGCTGCCGCAAAGGCCGCAGAGCCGGGTGCGTACGAGCAACCAGTCGTCTGCGGGTAGTTGCGGCTCGGGAATATTGCGGTGCCGCATAGGGGATGTCGGCCCCACATAAGCGCGCGCGAGAACTTGCCCGACAAGCTTGGTGGCCAGAGTGCGCGCCAGGCTGTTCTCGAAGACCAGGGCTTGCACCGGCCGCCGGTCCTCAGTCGCCCCCGCGTCCGTGTTTGGCCGCGAAGGGGTCCCAGGATGGGTCCCGGTGCCATTCGTACTCGGTGGCTAGCGCAAGGGTCTCGGCCGCCTCCGGCCCGGCCAGGCGCGCGATAACGGCCAGCGCCATATCCATGCCGGCCGAAACACCCGAAGATGTCACGAACTTGCCGTCCTCGACCCAACGAGCCTCGCTTACCCATTCGACCTCGGGCCGGGTGCCGGCCACCGGTCCGAACCATGCCTTGTTGGTCGTGGCACGCCGTCCATCGAGCAGCCCCGTGCGGGCAAGCAGCATGGTCCCGGTACACACGGTCATGACCGTCTCCGCTTTGCCGGCCATATCGGCCAGCCAGTCGATCAGGACCTGGTCATCCACGGCCGTAACTGTGCCGACGCCTCCCGGAACAAGAATGAGATCGAGATCAGGACAATCGGCGAACCCGTGATCGGCAACTACCTCGGTGCCCTGAGCACTGGCAACCGCTCCGGCCGAGGCCGCGACCATGCGGACCTCGACCACGCCCTCGAGGTTGCCGAACATCTCGACGGGGCCGAACACATCGAGAAGCTCGAAATCGGGGAACAGCAATACGCCGAGCCGTTTCACTGCTGCTTGCTCGCTAGCCATGGCCGCGCAGGGTCCGGTCAGCCCGGCCTGCAATGACGGTGAGGGCGGCGTTCGGTGGAACGGCACTGTTCTGACAGCGCCCGCCGCTCGTCCTCATCGGGCGCAACCAGCTGGCCGAGAAAATGGAGCGGGCGGAACACCAACCATTCGGCCGCCTTGGCGGCCGGATACACAGCGTAATAGAGAATGCGCATGGGGTCGGAATCCTTGTCGGCATAGGGACCGGCTCGCAGCGGGCCCGCCGAGGCCGCCACCAAGGCCAGCGCCAGTCCCGCGACCAGCAAGGCCCGGCTCAAACGCCGCGCCAGGCTCCTCACCCCTTCGTCTCCTCTTCAATACCCTCGTTCACGTCGCGCTCCTCATCGCGGCGGTCGTAGCGCTTGGCCGGTTTCTCGACCCGGACGGGTGGGGCCACCGGCTTGCGCCCGGGCGGCCCGGCCCCTTTCTCTTTCTCCGCTCTCCGGCGACCCCCCGGGCCCCCGCCGGAATGCCCCTTGCTCAACACCGCGCTTGTTTGTACACCAATGGCACGGCTCGTCGAAAGCGCACGGGCCAGCCCCGGGTCCCACGGATGGCCGAACGTTTCAAACCCCTGGCAAACCCTTCGACCTGGCGTCGAATGGCCCCCCATGCCTGGAGCTCCCCCAGTGACCCGAGCGTGTACTCGCTCATCAACCTCGACATGACCAAGGCGCTGGCCTACCTCGAAGACCTGGCCGCTGCCGGCGCCGCGACGCCCACGGTCACGCACCTGGTCGTCAAGGCCCTGGCCGAAGCCATCGCGCGCTATCCCGAGTCCAATGCCATCATCGCCCGGCGCCGGATCTACCTACGCGATAGTGTCGATATCTACTGCCAGGTGGCCACCGACGGTGGCCGCGACCTGTCCGGGGCAAAGATCGCCGGGGCCGACAGGCTGAGCGTCGCCGAGATCGCCGACCAAGTGGCCACGCGCGCCGATGCGGTACGGCGTCACCAGGACGCGGGCTCGGAATCGACCAAGCGTCTGTTCAAGGGCCTGCCCGGGCCGCTGTTGCGCGCCGCGATAGGGCTGGCCGGCTACCTGACCTACGAACTGAGACTCGATCTCAGCCGCCTCGGTATTCCCTTCGATCAGTTCGGCTCGGCAATGGTATCGAACGTCGGGATCTGGGGAGTGGAGAACGCGCTCGCACCCTTGGTGCCGCCATCGCGGGTACCCATAGTCCTGCTCGTCGGCGAGGTGCAGGAGCGCCCGGTGGCCCGCAATGGGGCTGTCGTGGCGGCACCCTGTGTTACGCTTGGTGGGACCTTCGACCACCGCATCCTCGACGGCTACCAGTCCAGCGCCATGTTGCGGGTGCTCAAGTCCTCGCTCGAGGATCCGGCGGCCGCTTTCGGGCCAGCCAACCTATCCAGCTCAGCTGCCGCTGCCCACGGTTAGCCCCGCCCCGGTAAGAGTAATAGCGAGCCGGGCTACAAAGGGTGCACGGCGCCGCGAGCTGTATGTGGGCGGGGGCCAGGCCGGCCCTCTCCAAGAGCCGGCCGCCGGCCGCCCTCAGGTCGAGATGCGACCCGCCGCCACGCACCGCACTACCGAGGTCCGAGTCTTCGAAGGCGGCCCGGACCTCGCGCCCCACCTCGTAACAGCATGGACCGATCGAAGGTCCGAGGGCCGCTTCGAGCGCGCCCGGCTCGACCCCGGCTTGGCGTGCGGCATCCACTGTGTTCTCGAGCACACCGGCGAGCATGCCGCGCCAGCCCGCATGCGCGGCCGCGGCCCAGACGGGCTCACCCATGGCGCCGCGGGCCAGCAGCAGAACGGGCACGCAGTCGGCCGTGGCAACGGCCACAAGGCGGCCCGGACGGTCCACGACAACGGCGTCGGCCTCGGCCGAGCCGGACGCGGCCTCATCGGCCGTCACCACGCGAGCACCGTGCACCTGCAGGGCCAGGTACGGAGGCTCGGGTGGGGCGGCGCCTTTTTCCCCAAAACCGGCCAGCAGGCCGGCCACCGGGCGCCAGGCCTCCGGCACCGTCACGGCCTCGGGAGCCGGCCGGCCGGCCTCCTTGCGAGCAGTCGTGGCCATGATAGGTTGTCAGTTTTGCTCAGCTGGCCCCGCCCTGCATGTGCGAAACGGGGTCGCATGTGTGAACGCTTTCCGGCCGGCCGTTGCGCACTAAACTTGAAGAAGGCCATCCGCATAGAGGGTGCTCGCACCCACAACCTCAAGGGGATCTCCTGCCGTTTCCCCGCTCGCAAGATATCGGTCGTGACCGGCGTATCGGGCTCGGGCAAATCCTCTCTGGTGTTCGACACCCTATACGCCGAGGGGCAACGCCGCTACGTACAATCGCTGTCGACATACGCCCGGCTGTTCCTCGAACAGATGGACCGCCCGGACGTCGACCGCATAAGTGACATACCGCCGGCCATCGCTCTCGAACAGAAGAACTCCATCAAGAACGCCCGCTCGACCGTCGGCACCATAACCGAGGTCCACGACTACCTGCGCCTGCTCATGACACACGCCGGTCTCGTGTCGTGTACCGCATGCCGCGGCACGGTCGGCAGCGACGACGTCGGGGCTGTGGTTTCGACCCTGCTCGACACGGCGGCGGGACAACGCGTTGCCATCTGCGCCGAGATCCGGACAGGCGGCATCGAGTCGGAGGAAATAGCGGCTGTTCTCGCCAAGCAGGGCTGGTCGCGGATAGTCGTCGGTGACGAGGTTGTGTCCATCGACGATATCGGCGCCACGAGCATACCCGCAAAAGCCGTCGAGGTGGTCGTGGACCGCCTGTCGGTCACCGAGGACCGCCGCACGCGCCTGGCCGAGGCCATCGAGAAGGGCTTCGAGATGGGCGACGGGAGGCTGCGAGTGCTGGCGGCCGAAGCCGGCGGCGCCGGCGGGCTGCCCGTCGTCTTCGACCGTCGTTTCCATTGCCGTGATTGCGGCAAGGAGTTCCCGCGCCCCACCCCGCATCTGTTCAGCTTCAACAGCCCGCTTGGCGCCTGCCCCGAATGCGAAGGCTTCGGCCGTATAGTCGACATCAACATGGACAAGGTCATCCCGAACAAGCGGCTTTCGCTCAGGGACGGCGCCATCGCACCGTGGAGCACGCCGGCCTACAGCGATTTTCAGCTCGACTTCCTCGCCGCCGCCGAACGCCTCGGCTACTCGACCGAACTCCCCTACTCCCAGCTGGGCGAGGAGGCCCAGGCCTGGATACTCGAAGGTGACCGGGAGAACCCGGGCATCACTGGTTTCTTCGAATGGCTCGAGTCGCGGCGTTACAAGACCCACGTACGCATCCTGCTGGCCCGCTACAGGAGCTACCGCACCTGCCCGTCGTGCAAGGGCAGCCGTCTGACGGACGAAGCCCTGGCGGTGCGTATCGGTAGGCGCAACATCGCCGACCTGGCCGCGACGAGCATCGCCGACCTCGCCAAGGCGCTGCCCAGGCTCAAGCTCGATGCGGATACCAAGGAACGGACCCGCTCGGTGGTGCGCGAGCTAAAGAACCGTCTCGGTTATCTCGTCGAAGTGGGGCTCGGCTACCTCACCCTCGACCGTCAGGCGAGAACGCTCTCGGGCGGGGAAGCGCAGCGTATACACCTGGCCGCTGCGCTCGGCAGCTCGCTGACCGACACGCTTTACGCGCTCGACGAACCGACCGTCGGCCTCCACCCACGCGACGGAAAACGTTTGCTCAAGGTGCTCAAGCGCCTCACCAGGATGGGCAATACCGTCGTCGTCGTCGAGCATGATCCGACCATCATCGAAGGCGCCGACCACGTCATCGACCTCGGCCCGGCCGGCGGTACCAAGGGCGGCGAAGTTCTGTACGAAGGCCGGCCGGCGGGCCTCGCGGCCGGCGACACGCCGACGGGACGCTTGCTGCTGATCCGCGCGCTGCACCGCCAGAAAAGATCCGACGGCAACGGCAACGGCGAAAGCCTGACGCTGCACGGCGCCCGGGCAAACAACCTCGACATCGACGAGCTCGAAATCCCGCTCGGCCGACTCGTTTGCGTGACCGGCGTCTCGGGGTCGGGCAAGTCGACGTTGGTCGAGAAGGTCATACACGAAAATTACCTCAGGCAGCGTGGAGAAGGCGGCCATGAGGCCGGGCACTGCGACTCGATAGAAGGCTTCGAGAAGATCGAGGACATGCTGCTCATGAACCAAGCCCCGCTCGGACGTTCCGTACGGTCGAACCCGGCGACATACCTCAAATGCTACGACGACATCCGCAGACTCTTCGCTTCGACCACCGAGGCAAGGCGCGCCAAGACGGGCGCGGGGGCTTTCTCGTTCAATACGGTCGGCGGCCGGTGTGAACACTGCCAGGGCACCGGCAACGTGACGCTCGAGATGCACTTCATGGCCGACATCGACGTCACCTGTGACGAATGCGGGGGGAGGCGCTTCAAAAAAGAGATCCTCGGCATTCGCTACCATGACCTCAACATCAACGACGTGCTCGCGCTTACGATCGACGAGGCCGCCCGTTTCTTCGCCGACCGTGCGGCGCTGGCCAACAAGCTCGCCTGCCTGACCTCCGTGGGCCTGGGCTACCTTTCACTCGGACAGTCCACGGCCAGCCTTTCCGGCGGCGAGGCCCAACGGCTCAAGCTCGCCTCCTTCCTGGTCGAGGAATCCAGCGAGGGCCGGTCCATGTTCATCTTCGATGAACCCACCACGGGACTGCACCTGCAGGACGTGCACACGCTCATCTCGGTCTTCGACGGGTTGGTCGCACGCGGCCATTCGGTTCTCGTGATAGAGCACCACACCGACTTCATCTCGCACGCCGACCACATCGTCGATCTCGGGCCCGAGGGCGGCGACGGGGGCGGACGCGTCGTGGTCGAGGGACCGCCCCTGGCCGTGGCCGAGTGCGCCGGTTCGTATACCGGCCGGGAGCTGAGAGGGCTTTTGGGGATAGAGCCGGATGCGGAAAGCGGGCCTTAGCCGGCGTTCACACTCACCTCGACAAGCTCGATCGAAGAGGCCTGACGCAACTCTTCGAGGGTCTCCATCTTATAAGGCCGCTCGTAAAAGACCCGGCTGATCCCCGTGTTCACGATGACCTTGAAGCAGTGGACACAGGGGGTGTGGGTGACGTAGATGTCGGCGCCGTCTATGCGTATACCGTTGCGCGCCGCCTGCGCGATCGCGTTCATCTCGGCATGAATGGTCCGGAAACAATTCTCTTCCAGCCCGCCGTCGGGCGTGCGAGACTCGTAGACGAGACAGCCGGCGTCGATGCAGTGCGGCATGCCCGCGGGGGCGCCGTTATAGCCGGTTGCCAGTATGCTGCGGTCGCGGACCATGACGGCTCCGACCTTGGCGCGCAGACAGGTCGACCGGCCGGCGACCTCGCGCGTGATGGTCATGAAATACTCGTCCCAACTCGGGCGCTCGGCCGCCATAACGCGTCGCTCTAGCAGATTGGCATGGCGCGGTTAAGCGATAGCGTCCTGTTTGACGCCATGGGACCCTTCGCCCATATTCTCGGCCGAGGCGGGTGTAATTCAGTGGTAGAATGCCAGCTTCCCAAGCTGGACGTCGCCGGTTCGAGCCCGGTCACCCGCTCCATTCTTTGTTGAACCGCAACAGCAAGTTCATCGTCGGCATCGCCATCATCGTCGCGACCGTGACTTTCCTCGTGTACACGGCCGTCAACGAGACCAAGATGTACATGCTGACGGTCTCCGAATACCTCGGCGCGGGCCGTGCCTACGCGGGACAGACGGTGCGCGTGGCCGGACGCGTGAGCAGCGGCACCATGCAGTGGAAGGCCGATGCGCTCGACCTCAGGTTCACCCTCGACGATATCGAGGACGAGGGGGCTCTCGACGT
>CAYXZP010000003.1:58076-68748 GCA_964469485.1 uncultured Myxococcales bacterium
TACACCGGATTGTTGCCCGACATGTTCGCCGAGGACCGCGACGTGATCATCGAAGGCCCCGGACACGCCGGCGGCATCTTCGAAGCCCGCACCATACTGACCTCCTGCCCCTCGAAGTACGAAGCCGACAAAGGCGCGCAGTGACAACGCTGGGCAACCTGTCCTTGGTGCTGGCCCTGGGGGCCGCGGCCTGGGCGATCGGTGCCTCGGTCTACGGCGCGCTGAGGCGCCGGGCCGACTTCGTCGCCAGCGGTGAGCACGCGGCCTGGGCCGCTTACGGTTCGGTCACCATAGCCACGGCCGTGCTGGTCCACGCCCTTGTGACCCATGATTTCTCGATCAAGTACGTCGTAAGCTATTCGAGCACCACGCTGCCGTTGCGCTACCGCGTGGCGGCACTGTGGGGCGGCATGGAAGGCTCGCTTCTCTTCTGGGTCTTCATCCTGACGGCACTGTTCTCCCTCGTGCTGCTTCAGAACCGCCGGCGCAACCGCGAGCTCATGCCATGGGTAACCGCGACCGTCATGGCGGTGGCGCTGTTCTTCCTGTCGTTGCTGGTCTTCATAACACCCCCATTCGCCCTGCTGCCCTTTGCGGCGGCCGAGGGGAGCGACCTCAACCCCCTTCTGCAGAACTATTGGATGTCCATCCACCCGCCCGCGCTCTATCTCGGCTACGTCAGCTGGACCATCCCCTTCGCCTTTGCCATCGCGGCGCTTGCCACCGGTTCGCTCGACGACCTGTGGATCCGCACGACCAGGCGCTGGGTGCTGATGGCTTGGTTCTTCCTTGCTCTCGGCAACCTGTTCGGTGCGCGCTGGGCCTACGAGGTGCTCGGCTGGGGCGGCTACTGGGCCTGGGATCCTGTCGAGAACGCGGCCTTCATGCCGTGGCTCACGGGCACGGCCTACCTGCATTCGGTCATGATCCAAGAGCGCAAGGACATGCTCAAGACCTGGAACATGTCGCTGATCATCCTGACCTTCTCGCTCACCATCTTCGGCACCTTCCTCACACGCAGCGGTGTCATCTCCTCCGTGCACTCATTTACCCAGTCGGGGTTGGGGCCGTTCTTCCTCGGCTTCCTGGCGCTGGTGATCGTGCTCTCGGCATGGCTGGTGGTGTTGCGACGCAAGGAACTTCGCCCGAGCAACCAGCTCGACTCGGTGATGTCGCGGGAGTCAGCCTTCCTGTTCAACAACCTGCTGCTGGTCGGTATCGCGTTCGCGACCTTCTGGGGCACTATCTTCCCGGTGATCTCCGAGTGGGTGCGCGGCGTCAAGATCACCGTCGGCCCACCCTTCTTCAATCGCGTCAATGCGCCCCTCGGCGTGGCTCTGCTGCTGTTGATGGGTATAGGGCCGATGATCGCGTGGCGGCGGGCGACCCTGGCCAACCTCCGGACGGCCTTTCTCGGTCCGGTACTGACGGGGCTGGTCGCGGGGTTATCGGCCGTATTCCTGCTGCCGGCCGTGTATGGGAGTCTCTCGCTGTCGGCGCTCGTTGTGGTCTCGCTCGGCGCCTTCGTCATTCACACCATCGCCGTCGAGTTCCACGGCGGCGCCAGAGCGCGCGGACGCATGGTCGGTGACAGTTACGCGCCGGCGCTCTTCAACCTGGTCCGCAAGAACCAACGACGCTACGGTGGCTACGTCGTTCATTTAGGCGTGGTCCTGATCTTCATCGGCATCACCATGTCCTCGGTCTACCGGGTCGAGGAGATGCACAGCGTCAGCCCCGGTGAGAGCTTTAACACGGGACGCTACACGCTCTCATACCGTGGGGTCGAGGACGTGAGCGATGCTCACATGATGCGCCTGGTCGCGACCCTTGCGGTCACGGCCGACGGCGAGGAGCTAGGCGAGCTAAGGCCCGAGAAGCGCTTCTACCGTAAGCCAGAGCAACCGGCCACCGAGGTCGCCTTCCGTTCGACCCTGCGTGAGGACCTCTACGTCATCCTCGGCGCGGCCGACGGCGACAAGAACGCGACCTTCCAGGTCTACATCAACCCGATGGTCTCCTGGCTCTGGTTGGGAGGTGTGATCCTGGTCGTCGGCACCGGTCTGGCGGTAATGCCGTGGCCTCGGGTGAGCAGGACCACGGCGGGCAGAGCGAGCGGGGCGTGAGGGCCAGCTCCCTACTTTTCGCGCTGGTCATCGTGTCGGCCACGGCCGGCACCGCGCCGGCCATGACCCAGAGCGAGGTCGAATCCCGGCTTGCCTGTCAGTGTGGCTGCGGGCTCACGGTCCAGACCTGCGACCATCTTCAGTGCAGCTTCGGCGTCCCGGTCAAAGAGGACATCACCAGTTCCTTGGCCGCTGGCGAGACCGGCGAGGAGATAATCGCCCGCTACGTGGCCGAATACGGGGAGAAGGTCCTTTCGGCCCCGACGCGGAAGGGCTTCAACCTGGTGGCCTGGTACGGGCCCTATCTGGCCCTGATCTTGGGCGCCGTTGTGGTGCTGGTGGCGGTAAGAAGGATGTCTTCGGCACGGGAGACCGGCGACAAGACCGCAGGTAACGGAGAACCGCTTGCTGCTTCGCGATCCTCCGCGCTACAAGATCAGCTCCACCGCGAACTCGAGGAACTCGAACGATGACGCTCCTCGTCAGCGTCCTTCTCATCGCGGCCATAGCCACCGCTATCGCCCTACCCTTATACCGCGGCGCGCGCGACAGCGTCACCGAGGGTCTCACGGCCGCCGGGGATCTCGAAAGACGAAAGCGCGTCGCCATGCTGGCCATCCGCGAGACCGAGTTCGACCGTGCCATGGGCAAGCTCAGCGAGGAGGACTACCACTCGCTGACCGCGACCTACGAGTCGCGCGCGCTCGAGGCCATGGAGGCCATGGAAAACTCCCCGCAAGCAGCGACAGGACCGCCCGCAGGCCGTGGACCGGTTGCCTACTGCGACCACTGTGGCCAAGCCTTTGGCAGCACCGACCGCTTTTGTGCCGGGTGCGGCGGGCAGCGCTAGACCACCCCAGATCGGACATGCTGACCATAGACGACCTCGAAGCCGGCTTTCACGAGGGCGCCAAGCCGCCGGAGCGTTGGCGGCTCGGCGTCGAACACGAAAGCCCGGCCGTTGACGCCGGGGGCAACTCCATTCCCTACGACGGCGCCTCCGGTGTCGGTGCCGTGCTCGCGGCCATGGCCGAGGGCTCGGCCTGGGAGAAGGTGCTCGAGGGTGACCGGCTCATCGGACTGAGCGGCGAGGGAGCCTCGATCACGCTCGAGCCGGGGGGCCAGATCGAGATGTCGGGCCGGCTGTGGGCCTCGGTGCACGAGGCCAGGCAAGAGATCGACACCCACATAGCCAGCCTCCTCGGCGTCGGCCGCAAGCTCGGCGTCCGTTTCCTTGGTAGCGGTGCCGTGCCCAAGACCCCGCTCGAGGCGACCGGCTGGATGCCCAAACGCCGCTACGAGATCATGCGCGCGGTCATGAAACGCACCGGCACGCTGGGCCACCGCATGATGAAACACACGGCAACGGTCCAGTCCAACTTCGACTACGCGGACGAAACCGATGCCCGCCTCAAGTTCCGGCTGTGCATGGCGCTGGTGCCCATACTGGTGGCCATGTCGGCCAACTCACCCGTGGTCGATGGACGGCTCACCGGTTACAAGAGCTACCGCGCGCGGGTCTGGCGCGACACCGACCCCGACCGCTGCGGAGTATTGGGGTTCGCCTTCGACACCGAGTCCTTGTTTCGCGCCTACACCGAGTACGCGCTCGACGTCCCGATGTACTTCCTTGCCCGCGGCGAGGATCTGGTTTCGGTCTGGCCAATGCCCTTCCGCGAGGTCCTGGCCAAGGGGTACGACGGGCACGAGGCCACGCTCGAGGATTGGCGGCTCCACCTATCGACGATCTTTCCCGAGGTCAGGCTCAAGACCTACATAGAGATACGCTCGGCCGACAGCCAAAGCGCCGATCTGCTGCTCTCGACCCCGGCCTTTCTCAAGGGTCTTCTCTACGAGCGCGATTGCCTGGAAGCGGCTTTGGACCTGCTCGGGCGCTGGAGCTTCTCCGAACGCCTCGACAGCGGCGAGGAGGCCGCCCGCCACGGGCTGGCGGGCAGGGCCGGTCGCCATCGCCTGGCCGACTTTGCCAACGACCTCGTCGGCATTGCCCGAGCAGGCCTCGAGCGCCAGGACCGCCGCGACGAGCAGGGCCGTTCGGAGGCCGTCCACCTCGACCCCCTGGCCGAGGCCGTGGCCGGCGCAAGATGCCCCGCTGACGCTCTGATCGAAGCATGGCAGGGCCCCTGGGGCGGCAAGGTCGACCGGTTGATCGAGGAGCTCGACTACGCCCGCCAGCTTCCCTAGACCCGCCCTATGTGCGGTCGAGGGAAAACCCCATTGATTTTCGTGTTTTTTTCGCCTACGATCGTACTGTGCCTAGCGCGACCCGAGCAAGACCCCAGCAGAGCCTGGCCAGCCCCAGCCTGGCCGGCTCCAGGGAGCGCCTTTCAGCAGCGCTCGTAGAGCGTGTCCTCGGCCTCCCGGCCGGCGCTTTCAAGAAGCGCCGCCTCTACGCTCTACGTCTTCTGTCGGAAAGCCTCCCTTTGCTCGGGGCCGCACGCGGCGACCATCTGATCGTCGAACCCGGCCGCCGCCTGGAGGATGGCCGTATGGCCGTAGTAAGGGCCGGTGCTGCGCTCACCGTGAGGCGGGTCACGCGCGATCCGGCCGGCCGCCTGCTGCTTGCCCCGGCCGACCCCGAGCTGCTGCCCTTCCCGACCCCGCCGGGCCGCCAAACAGTGGTAGGCACGGTGATCGGGACGGTGAGCAGCACAGACGGGCGGCTGCGGCTGGCCGCCAAAGGACAGCGCGAAGGCCCCGTAAGAAAAGGGCTTGCTCGTGCCCAGCCCGCCAGGCGTTCGGCGCGCAGGAGCCCGGGGCCCGGCGAGAAGCCCGAACTGGCCAGAGACCGCCTGCTGGCCAATCTCGAGATGTGGCGGTCCTGGCAAGCCCGCCCGGCCGGCGGGTCGAGCCGTCACTACCAGCGGCTCGAAAGCCGGCTTTCAACGCTCCTTCTGTGCATGGAACAGACCGGCTCGGATGCCCCTAGCGGGCTAGCCGCGGCCTTGGTACGCGAGGCAGACAGCGTGGTCCGTGACATGGGCCGGGCCGCCCGCGCGCTCGGTTTGGCACCGCCACCCTTCCGCTTGCCGGCCGCCGACACCGAGCGGCCCCGGCAGAGCGCCTAGCCCTAAAGCCACACTGTGCGTTACAAGCAGCCGTTGATCGAGATTCGGGTTGACAGTCGGCTGGACGGGGTGGTTTATTCCCCCCGCCGATAGGGGGCAGGCCGCCTGACGGGGGGACCGGGCCTGGCCAGCGTCGGCATGAGGGGTTGACGGGCTTCGGGCCCAAAAAAAGAGGATGCGACCCGTAAAAAAACGGCCCTGGCGCTGATTATTTGAGCCTTGGGCCCGTCATAACAGTGGTTAGGCCAAGGTCTTGGGACTTCGGCCAGAGGCTCATTTATAAGAGACGTTAATGCATGTGGCGTAGTTATTTCATCGTAGTTCATAGTTGTTCAAGGGAGGGCGGGGTGTATAATAACGCTCTGCATCACCGCGCACCCCGGGTATAGGGGGCGGGAGGAAAACATGGCTGATCGTTTCGTAAATCTCTTCGAGCCGGACACCTTGCTGCCGACACAGTATTTCGCGGCCTTCTCCCGTGAGGGCGGCCTGGTCCGTGAGCGCCGTCTCATGCTGGCCGTCCTGCAGGACGCCGTCGAGTGCTACCAGAAGTACGCACTGGCCCGTGATCCCAAGGGCCGCACGCTTTTCGAGGGCGCCGAAGAGTGGATAGAGTCGGGGGAGCGCGACTGGCCCTTCTCCTACGAGAACATCTGCGAGATCCTAGGGCTCAACCCCGAGTACATCCGCCGTGGCCTGTCGAAATGGCGCCAGCAGCGCTCGCCGCTCAAGCGGCGTAGCGCCCGTATCGTGCCCCTGCACGAGCGCCTCCTGGCCGTCGGCGAGGGTAGCGAGGAAGAGGCCGCACTTCTCGAGGCATCCTGAGGACAGCGGCTACTGCCTTATCGACCCCAAAAGCCCCCCCATTCGGGGGGCTTTTTTTATGTGCTTGACGGTTAGCGAGGGCCGTGATGACGATGGACGGATGGCCGAGCACCACAAAGTTGCCCCAGAGGCCCTGCTTACGGCGGCCCTGACCTTGATCGCCATCCTTGCGATGGCGGCCGCAGCCGTGGCCGGGGAGCCGCTCCACCTGCTGCCGGCCATGAGCACCGGGGTCAGCGTGGACCGGCTCGATGCCGTGCGCGCCATCAACGACCGCAAGGCCATGACGGCCAGCCTCAAGCGACAGGCCACGCCTTCGGAGATGCGCCAACTGGCCGTCTACACGGCAAAGCGCCCGCGCGAGGTCGCCCTGGCCTTTCGCGGTGCCTACGGCCCCGACAACTTCTTGACGCGCGGGGCAACGGCCATAGCCACAATCATCAGGATCACCGAACTCGGCTCGCGGGCCCCGCTCGACGGCGTCAGTTCGGTGGCCAAGGGCACCGGCAAGAGCGTCGTCCCGCGCCTTCGCTCGCGCGTGACCAACAAAGAGATAGGCATCAAGCTGTCCTCGAAGTGGTAGGCCTCTCCCTCAGGACCGCGGAACCGGTGGGTACTCGCCGGTCGGATCACCACGCTCGTCGAACTCGATAGGGTCCGAGACCGGCTCGGCGGGCCAGGCAACGTAGCTGACGTCGGTGGGAATGCCGCTGGCCGCCTCTACGACGGCCTCTAGCCGCTCGCGGTCTACATAGCGCCCCAAGCCCATCTCATCGACCAGCTCTTGGGCGAGCAGCCAGGGCCAAGGCGCAACACCGTATATGTCCCTGTGGACCTCGACGAAGACGCGCCCACCGCGCATACCCATTTTGACCGGCTGGTACACGAAGCGGCCCTTGGCGCCCACCTCGGCGATGGGGAAGAAAGCCGCGATGTCCTCGGCGTACATACGGACACAACCGTGGCTCACCTGCATACCGATCCCCCAGCCCTTGTTGGTGCCGTGGATAGCATAGGAGGGAAGGGTGAGCTCGATGCGATGACCGCCGAGCGGGTTGTCCGGGGCACCGCCCTTGATGATCCTCTCGTTGCGGCCCATCTCGCGGCGCCGCTCGCGCCGGGTCGATTCGGGGATCACCCATGTCGGATTCTCGGTCTTGCCGCGTATGCTGAACTCGGTCTGCGGGGTCTGCCAATCGCGCCGGCCCAGACCGACCGGATAACTGAGCACCATCGAGGAACGGCCTCCCGCCCTCGGCGAAGGCATGTAGTAGTAGAACCGCATCTCGGGGATGTTGAGAACCAGCCCCTCATGGCCGGTACGCGGCAATATCCACTCGGTGGGCAGGACCAAGGACTGGCCCGGTTCGGGCACCCAGGGATCGATGCCGGCATTGGCCTCTACCAGCTCGTTGTAGCCGAGCTCGAACCGGCGGGCGATGTCCCAAAAGGTGTCGCCGTCGGTGACAGCGTAGTTCTGGCTAGTCCCGATCACTGTCTGGACGTCCTTGAGCCCCTTGCCGCCGCGGAAGAAGTGGGTGACCACTTGGCGGGCCTCCCCCTCACTCTCTTCGACCTGCGCGGCCACCGCCGGTAGCCGGGCGAGCAGCAGCACGGCGGCCAGGCCGGCCGCAATGCCCGATCCAAATGACCTGCTTGTCATCGTCGCCAAGCCAGCACGATAAACATCGTCAGTCGCAAATGACCAAGCGGCACTGTTCGGGCAACATCCGCTGCAGCCTCCTTACCACCTGGCCGCGCAACAGACGGTCCATGGCCGAACGTGTGGGGACCCCTATGATGACACCGGCCACCGAAAGCTCCTCGACGGCGTGCGCAATGCCGAGCGCCGCGTTGTGCGAGGCCGTCCATATCGGCACCAACTCCACACCGGCCTCGGCGGCCTGGACCGCCGCACCCACGAGAGCCTCGATGCCGCCCTGGCTCGGTAGGACGCCCTCCTCACTGGGGAACAGACCGGGCCACTCCTCCACGAAAATGCAGTAGAGCGCGGACTCGCCCATTCCTTTCGCGCGGCTTATGCCCTCCGCGACAACGTCGGCGTTGGGTCCGCTTACCGCCACCAAGGTCGAGCTTTTTACGAATGGAACGACCTCGCGCGCCTCCGCCAACGTGATGATGTCGTGGACCTCTTCGCTCGCCACGCGCTCGCCGAGGGTGATCTTGGCGATGTCGCGCTTGGTCACCATCGGAAGCGTATGGAAGGCATCCTTTATCCAGCCCCGCCTGAGCCCGGTGCCGACCAGCATGCCGGTGGCCGCCAGGGTGCCGCCGAACAGCGTCGCCGTGGGCTTCTCCACCATGTTCACGATCCAGGCCGTCGATACCATGATCGTCGGCAGAACGCCGAACCAGAAGCCGGCGCCACGTTGCCCTTCACGCCAACGCAGGCGGTCGAGCCCCCCCGACTCGATCATAAAGGCACCGAGCAAACCGAAGGCGTACATATCGCCGAGCAGACCGAGTTCGCCGTGGGTTGCCCAGATCACACCGATGGGCACCAGCGTCGCGAAACGGATGGCCAGGTAGGGGGTGTTGAACCGTTCGTGGCGGCGGCGCATGCGGTTCGGAAAATAGCGACGCTCCGATAGTGCCACGAAGACGTGGTAGGCACCGATGATGGCCGTGTTGGCGGCAAACAGCAGTAGCGAGGCGGCCGTCACGACAACGGCGATCCCCAACAGGCTGCCCCCCTCTACGAAAGCAAGCTGGGAGATGAGCCGCTCGCTCTCGACCTCGGCGCCCGCCATCGGCAGCACGCCCACCGACAGCACGGCCAGGGTCGGAGAGGTCAGCAAAATGGTCACCACGACGCTGACCATGGTCATGCGGGCCGTTCGCCGGAGCGGTTTGCGTATGACGGGCGCCAGCTGGCTCATGGTCTCGAGTCCCGAGAAGGCCAGCCAGGCCGCGCCGAAACCGATCAGCATCTCGCGGCGCCCGAGATCGCCAACGCCGTCGAACACGGCACCGGCCAAGGCGCGCCAGCGCTCGGGGTCCGCCCCCATGTCGTAGACCGTCACCGCCACCACCACGAGATTGGTCAGGAGAGAGGCCGAGGCCATGACCAGGGACAGAGTGGCGCTCTCGCGCAATCCGATCGTGTTGACGACGCCCAGAAGCACAAGACCCGCGATCGCGTAAAGCGGCACGTTGTCGCCCACGTGCGAGAAGAAAGAAGCGGCGGCGGTGCCGACCAACGCGTCATTGGCGCTTGCCAGGTAATGGAAGGCCGCTACCGAGGAGATAGCGCAGGTCAGGAAGAAATCGACGGTTATGAACATCCCGCCGAGCGCGCCCATGCGCTCGCCGAAGGCCATGTGGCCGATGGCGACCACACCGCCGCCATCGGGCGTGCGCTCGACGATCTCGACGTACTTGAGCGCAAGTAGGACGAAGCCGGCGGCCGTCAGGATTATGAAGAAGGGGGCGAGGCTGCCTATGCCTTCGCGGTCGTAGAGGATGCCGGGCACATAATAGACAGAGGTGCCGATGTCGCAGAAGACGACGGCCCAGGCCAGCCACCAGGTGAGTTGGCGGACCCCGCCGCCTTTCTTAGAGACCGTCTCGGCCACCGGCGTTGAGACGTGCGAACAAGTCTTCTTCGGTGGTAGCTGCCGGCATGCAGGTCATGCCCCGGCACACCCAGGCCGTCGCCCCCCCCCCAAGGACATTTTTACCCCTCACCGGCTCGGGGAGCCAGTCATCCGGGCCCGTCACGCGCACCACCGAGACCTCCGGCCAGTGCCCCTCGGCCACGACGCGCGCCAGAGACTCGCCACCTTCGCCGCCAGGCCCCACTATCGCCACCGTCGTGTAACCGGCCAGCTCGCGGCCGGCCACCGTGAGCAGCTGGCCGGCTCCGTGCGGGTTGGCCAGGCCGCCAGCCAGGGACGCCTCGAGCCCAGCCCGTCCCGCGCGCCGGTACTGCTCACGGCCGGTCAACACGAACAGCCGCAACAGCAGCTCGATGGCGACCGAGTTGCCGGCCGGCACGGCCGAGTCCTGCGTGTCGCGCGTCCTGGCAATGAGGTCCTCGTGATGAGCCGCGGTAAAGCGGAAGCCGCCACGGTCCCCGTCCTCGAAATCGGCCAGCATGGTTTCGGCCATGGCCATGGCCGCCTCCAGGTAGCGTCCGGCCGCGGACGGGTCGCTTGCGTGGAAAAGTTCGAGACAACCCCGCCCGAAGAACGCGTAGTCGTCCAAGAAACCGGCGACCCGGGTCTCGCCCTCGGCTGAGAAACGCAACAGACGGCCCCCGGTGTACATGTTCTCGAGAATGTGGTCGGCCGCCGCGGATGCGGCCGCGACCAGGTCGGCGCGCCCGAAGGTGGCCCCGCTTCGGGCCAGCGCGCCGATCATCAAGCCGTTCCAATCGACGAGGAACTTGCGGTCGGTGGCCGGTGCCTCGCGCCGGCTGCGCGCCTCGAGCATCAAGCCGCGCGCCCGTTCTATTCGAGTTCCGGCCTCGTCGCTGTCGGGTTCGAACACGCGGGCCGTCAGTACGTTGGTGCCCTCGAAGTTGCCCTCATCGCTGACATCGAAGTAGCGGCAGACCAGGTCGCGGTCACGGTCACCGACGACGGCACCGACCTCGTCCGGGGTCCATGC
>CAYXZP010000003.1:68758-70995 GCA_964469485.1 uncultured Myxococcales bacterium
ACTTGCCCTCCACGCCCTCGCTGTCGGCGTCCTGGGTGGCAAAGAAGGGGCCGTCCTGTGAGCGCATCTCACGCAGTACGTAAGCGGCGATACCGAGTGCGACGCGCCGGTAGGCCGGATCGCCGAAGGCCAGGGCGGCCTCCGTGTAGCAATCGAGCAGGAGGGCCTGGTCGTAGAGCATCTTCTCGAAGTGCGGGACCAGCCAGTGGCGGTCCACCGAATAACGGTGGAAGCCACCCCCGAGCTGGTCATGGATCCCGCCTGCGGCCATGCGGTCGAGCGCCGTTCGCACCAACCCGTGCCTTTCATCGTCGCTGCCGAACCGGTTCAGGCCCATTAGGAAGGACAACGACATGGTCCCGGGAAATTTCGGTTGCGTGCCAAAGCCGCCCCAGGTCTCGTCCATGAGACCCGTGAGCCGGCGGCCGGCCTCGAGCAGGCCCGCCGCGTTCAGCTCGGCCTCGTGCCCGGCCGGCTCGGTGGCCAACAGTTCGGCGATGCGCTGCCCACTCTCGCGTACCTTGTCGCCCTGCTCGACGAAGGCCCGGTGGGCTCCGGCGAGCACACGCGGGAAGCCCGGCATGCCGCCCCTGCCCTCGGGTGGAAAGTAGGTGCCGGCATAGTCAGGCCTGAGGTCGGGCGCGAGGAACCCCGTCATCGGCCAGCCGCCGTGGCCCGTCATCATCTGCACGGCCTTCATGTAGACGTTGTCGAGATCGGGCCGCTCTTCGCGGTCGACCTTGATGCAGACAAAGTGCTCGTTCATGAGCCCGGCTATCTCTTCGTTCTCGAAGGACTCGTGCTCCATGACGTGGCACCAGTGGCAGGAGGAGTACCCGATGGAGAGCAGTATCGGCTTGTTCTCGGAGCGCGCCCGCTCGAGCGCCTCGCTCGACCATGGATACCAATCGACCGGGTTGCCGCCGTGCTGCTTGAGGTAAAGGCTGGGTTCGTCGGCCAAGCGGTTGCGGTGCTTGCCCACGGCCCCTGTGTACAGGCAAGCCCGCCGGTGGCCAAGCCCCGGCTAGGCGGCCGCGCCGGCCCTGGCCTCGGCGCGCCTTAGCCCGGCCAGCAGGCGGTCCATCTCGGCCGGGTCGTCGCTGCCGGCCTCGAGCAAGCGCTGGGCTTCGGCAAGTTCGCTGCGGGCCTCGGCCGCGTCGATCTCTTCGGGCAACTCGGCCCGGTCGGCCAGGACGGTAACAACATCGTCGGTCACCTCGGCATAGCCGCCGTACACGGCCACCGCCCGCCGGTTGCCCGCTTCGAGATAGGAAAGGAGTCCGGCATCGAGCATGCCGATATAGGCGGCGTGCTCGGGCAAGACACCGAACTCGCCGGCCAGCCCCGGTGCCGACAGCTCGGTGACCTCGGCATCGGTCACGACGCGCTCGGGAGTGACTATGCGCAGCGTAATCGCCATGTCATGCGGCCATCTTGCCGGCTTTGGCACGGGCCTCTTCGATGGTACCGACCATGTAGAAGGCCTGTTCGGGAAGATCGTCGTGTTCGCCGGCCACCAGCTCCTTGAAGGCGCGTATCGTGTCTTCCTTCTTCACGTATACACCGGGACTTCCCGTGAAGGCTTCGGCGACATGGAAGGGCTGCGACAGGAAACGCTGTATCTTACGTGCGCGCGCGACGATGAGCTTGTCGTCCTCCGACAGCTCGTCCATCCCGAGAATGGCGATTATGTCCTGCAGGTCCTTGTAGCGTTGCAGGACCTCCTGGACGCTTCTGGCCACGGCGTAGTGTTCTTCGCCGACGACATTCGGATCGAGGATACGCGAGGTGGAGTCCAGCGGGTCTACGGCCGGGTAGATGCCGAGTTCGGCTATCTGGCGCGACAGCACCGTGGTGGCGTCCAAGTGCGAGAAGGTCGTCGCCGGTGCCGGGGCGGTCAGGTCGTCGGCCGGCACGTAGATTGCCTGCACCGAGGTGATCGAACCTTTGGTCGTGGTCGTAATGCGCTCCTGCAGCTCGCCGAGATCGGTCGAAAGGGTCGGCTGGTAGCCCACCGCAGAAGGCATGCGCCCGAGCAGGGCCGAGACCTCGGAGTTTGCCTGCGTGAACCGGAATATGTTGTCGATGAACAGCAGGACGTCCTTGCCCTCGGCGTCGCGGAAATGCTCGGCCACCGTGAGCGCGGTCAGTCCCACACGCGCGCGCGCACCGGGCGGCTCGTTCATCTGGCCGAAGACCAGCGCCGCCTTGTCGGTGACGCCCGACTCTTTCATCGC
>CAYXZP010000004.1:0-29217 GCA_964469485.1 uncultured Myxococcales bacterium
TCGGCGGCGAACCGGCGGCCCCGGTTCGTAAGATCCATCTAGCGGGTGCGCTCATCGCCGGTGCGGCGCTTGCCGTGGCTTCGGTGGCCCTGCTGGCCGGGGCCTTTCCGGAGCTGTCGGTGGCGACCGCCGAGGGTTTCGGCGGGGCCGAGGCGCTCGGGCGTGTGCTGTTCAAGGAACACCTGGTCGCGTTCGAACTCACCTCGGTATTTCTGCTGGTTGCGGTGGTCGGCGCCGTCGTCATGGCCGGGCAGGGCGACACCGAGTAGCAGACAATGGTCAACTCGGGACATTTTTTCGCGCTTAGCGCCGCCATGTTCTCCATCGGTGCGCTCGGCGTGGTGCTGCGCCGCAATCTAATCGTGGTCTTCATGTGCATCGAGTTGATGCTCAATGCCGCCAACCTGGCCTTCGTCACCGCTTCGAACGCGTTCGGTCTCATGGGCGGACAGTCGATCGCCTTCTTCGTCATGACGGTGGCTGCCGGTGAGGCTGCCGTCGGCCTGGCCATCATCCTGGCCGTGTTCCGGGTGCGCCAGACCCTGGATTCGGACCGCTTGGAACTGCTCAGGTGGTAGAGGCTTCTTATCTTCGCTGGATCGTGCTGCTGCCGCTGGCGGGCTTCCTTCTGTTCGCCGTGCGCGGTGATTATCTGCGCAAGCGCAGCATCTCACGGCTGGCCTGCCTGACCGTGCTCGGCAGCTTTGCGCTGTCGGTGAGGGCACTGTCGGATCTTGTGGTAGCCGGGACCCTCGTCGACCAGGTCTACACCTGGATAGCCGTGCCCGGGCTCACCATCGACATCGTCCTGGTATTCGACCGCTTGGCGGCCGTCATGTGCATGGTGGTCACAGGCGTGGGTTTTCTCATCCACGTCTATTCGACCGGCTACATGACGCACGACCGCGGGCACGCCCGCTACTTTGCCTACCTGAACCTGTTCATGTCCGCGATGCTGCTGCTCGTGCTGGCCGGCGACCTCGTGGTCATGTTCATCGGGTGGGAGGGGGTGGGGCTTTGCAGCTACCTGCTCATCGGTTTCTGGTACGGCGACAGCGCCAAGGCCGACGCGGGCCGCAAGGCATTCATCGTCAACCGTGTCGGTGACGCGGCCTTTATATTGGGGGCCCTCGTTCTCTATGTTGGCATGGCCGGGTCGGGAACGCCGAGTTTTCGGCTCGACACGATCAACGCCGCTGCGCCCTTCCTGCCCCCGGCCGTAGCGCTTGCCGCCGCTCTGCTCCTGTTTTCGGGAGCCACCGGCAAGTCGGCGCAACTGCCGCTCTTCGTTTGGCTTCCCGACGCCATGGCCGGCCCCACGCCGGTATCGGCGCTGATACATGCGGCGACCATGGTGACGGCCGGCGTCTACATGATAGCCAGGCTGTCGGCCCTTTATGTGGCCGCACCCGCGGCGATGACCGTGATCGCGGTGGTCGGGATGGCAACCGCGCTCATGGCCGCCACCATCGCCTGCACGCAGAACGACATAAAGAAGGTTCTGGCCTACTCGACGATATCGCAGCTCGGGTTCATGTTCATGGCCCTCGGCGTCGGCGCTTTCAGTGCGGCGATCTTCCATCTGGTAACCCACGCCTTTTTCAAGGCCCTGTTGTTCCTCGGGGCCGGCAGCGTCATACACGCCCTCGACGAGGAACAGGACATCGCGCGGATGGGAGGCTTGGCGCGCGCCATGCCGGTGACCACGGTTACGTTCGTCGTGGCTACGGCCGCGATCGCCGGTCTTCCCGGACTGTCGGGCTTCTTCTCCAAAGACGCGATACTGGCGGCCCTGTTCTCCTCGGGCGGCCGGCTGGTGTGGGGGCTAGGGCTAATAGGGGCCGTGCTCACGGCCTTCTATATGACCCGCCTTACGGTGCTCGTCTTCTTCGGCGAGTCGCGGTCCCCAACCGAGACCTTCGATGGCGTGGAGGAATCGCCGCCGACGATGAGCATCCCCCTCATCGTTCTGGCCCTTCTGGCCGCCGCCGGCGGTTACCTGGGCGTGCCCGCCCTGTTCGGGGGCAACGAAGGCATTTTCCATTTCCTCGCTCCGGTGCTCGCCGTGGGCGAACACGCGGTTCATCTGTCCCGCTCCACCGAGTCCGGCCTCATGGGCGCCTCCGTGGTCGGAGCGCTGGTGGCCATTTACGCGGCCTGGCGTCTGTATGCAGGCGGACCCGGCGGCGACCTGCGTCTGTCGCGCCGGCTCGGTGCCGGCTACCGCGCGGCCGCGGCGGCCTATTCGATAGACTCTCTTTACGACCGTTTCGTGGCGCTTCCGGTCGTCCGGGCCGCCGAGGGGCTATGGCTGCGCGTCGACGTCGGCGCCATAGACCGTCTGGTCGGTGCGGTGGCCACCCTTGCGCTCGGTGCGGCCGAACCGGCCAGACGCCTGGCCACCGGACGCTTCCGCGATTACGCCCTTGCCGTTCTCGCAGGTTCGGCCCTGCTCGCGCTCGCCGTCTGGAAGGGGGTGGCATCCTAGATGACCGGTCTCGGTGTTCTGGTCTTCTCACCCGCGGTCGGCGCACTGCTGGTCGCCGCCGTCCCGCCGCTGGCCAGGGACGCGATGCGCAGGACCGCGGTGGCTGTCTCGCTGGTTCCGTTCGCCGTTGCCCTGGCGCTCTGGAGCCGCTTCGACCCGGGCGAAGGCGGCTTCCAAATGATCGAACGCGTGGCGTGGATCCCGCGTTTCGGGGTGAGCTACTTCCTCGGCATCGACGGCATATCGCTGCTGCTCATACTGCTCACGACCTTCCTGGTTCCCCTGGTCCTGGTGGCAGCCGGCGACTCGGTGCGCAGCCGCCTCAAGGGCTATCTCGTCGCCCTGCTGTTGCTGGAAACGACGATGCTGGGAACGCTTGCGGCTCTCGATCTGGTCCTCTTCTACGTCTTCTGGGAGCTGATGCTGATACCGATGTTTCTCATCATCGGTGTCTGGGGCGGCCAGCGACGGGTTTACGCCGCCGTAAAGTTCATCCTGTACACCCTGGCCGGAAGCCTGCCGATGTTGGCGGCTCTAATATGGTTGGGCGTCGAGCACTCCGAGGCGGTCGGAACGATGAGCTTCGCACTACCCGACCTCTATGCTCTGCGCCTCGCCCCGGGCGTCCAGCTCTGGCTGTTCGCCGCTTTCTTCCTCGCCTTCGCCATCAAGGTGCCGATGTGGCCCTTCCACACCTGGTTGCCGGATGCCCACGTCGAGGCGCCCACCGGCGGGTCGGTAATACTGGCCGGCGTGCTGCTCAAGATGGGAACCTATGGCTTCTTGCGCCTGGCCTGGCCGCTTTGTCCGGAGGCGGCCACGGGGATGGCCGGCCTGGTGGCGCTGCTGGCCGTAATAGGGATCGTCTACGGGGCGCTTGTCGCCATGGCGCAACCCGATCTCAAGAAGCTCGTCGCTTACTCTTCGGTCAGCCATCTCGGCTTCGTCATGCTCGGTCTTGCCTCGATGGAAGTGGTCGGTGTCCAGGGTGCGGTCTACCAGATGCTTTCCCATGGCCTGTCGACCGGGGCCCTGTTCATGATCGTCGGCATGCTCTACGAGCGTTGCCACACGCGACGTATCGAGGACTTCGGCGGCCTGTGGCAGCAGGCACCGATGTTGGGTTCTCTGTTCCTGGTGGTCACACTGGCCTCGATCGGCTTGCCCGGGCTCAACGGGTTCGTCGGCGAGTTCCTCATCCTGGTCGGGACCTTCAAGGTCCTGCCTGTGGCGGCCGGGGTGGCGCTGGCCGGCATAGTCCTCGGGGCCGCTTACATGCTTCGCATGTACCAGCGGGTGATGTTCGGGCCCGTGACCAGGCCGGAGAACGCCCGCGTCGCGGACCTCACGCGCCGTGAACTCGGTGTGCTGGTTCCGGTGGTGCTCCTCATAATCATCATGGGCATATACCCACGGCCTTTCCTGAGGACGATGGAGGCCTCGGTCGAGCGCAGCCTCGCCGGGGTGAAGGCGGCCGCGGTCTCGCCGGGCCAGGGGCAAGGACGGTGAACGTCGGCCCGCTCTCGACGCTGGCCCCCACGCTCGTGGCAACCGGGGCGGCCGTGGTGGCGCTCATGGTGCAGGTGTTCTCGGCGCCCGGCCGGGGCTGGGGACGGTCGGCTACGGTTGCCCTGCTCGGCCTGGCCGCCGTCGCGCTTTCGGTCGGCCTGCAGACAAGGGGTGCCAGCTTCGGGGGCGCCATCGTTGCCGACCAGTTGGCCGCCTACGCTTCTTTGCTGCTGGCCCTACTGGCCGCTGCCTCGACAGCGGCCGCCCACGACTTCCTGGCGGCCGGGACCGATACCGCTGAGGAATACTTTGCCCTTGTTCTGTTCGCGCTCGTCGGGATGCTGGTGATGGTCTCGGCAACCGAGCTCGTTGTCATGTTCCTCGGTCTCGAGACCATGTCGATCGCGGTCTATGTGCTGGCCGGCGTGTGGCGCCGCGACCAGGGTGCCAGCGAGGCGGCGGTCAAGTACTTCCTGCTCGGGGCCTTCGCCTCGGCCGTGATGGTCTACGGCATCGCGCTCGTGTACGGCGCCACAGGCAGCACCGATCTCGCGGGGGTCGCCGACGCTTACGTGACGGGGACGGCTACCGGGCCCGCCCTCATGCTGGGCCTGGCGCTCGTTCTGGTGGGTTTCGGCTTCAAGATCGCCGCCGTTCCCTTCCATCTCTGGACCCCGGACGTATACGAGGGGGCGCCGACCTCGGTGACCATGTTCATGGCCACCGCCGTCAAGACCGCCGCCTTCGTTGCGTTGCTGCGCGTCTTCCTGACGGTTCTGGTTCCGTTTTGGAGCCAGCTCGGACCGGCCCTCTGGTTGGCGGCGGCGCTGACCATGACAGCTGGCAACCTGGCCGCTCTCAAGCAAACGGGCTTCAAACGTATGCTGGCCTATTCGGCGATCGCGCACACCGGTTACCTGCTCATGGGGTTGGCGGCGGCGGCCGCGACCTCATCGCTTGCGGGCGCTTCGGCCCTGCTTTTCTATCTCGTCGTCTACGTGACGATGAACACTGCGGCCTTCGCCGTTCTGATGCTGGGCGCTGCCGCCGCTGGCCGCGACGATAGCTTGGAGGGTCTGGCGGGTCTGGCCGCGCGCCGGCCGGCCCTGGCCCTGGCCATGACCCTGGCCATGCTCTCGCTAACGGGCATCCCGCCGCTGGCCGGTTTCATGGGCAAGTTCTATCTGTTCGCCGCCGCCCTCGAGGCCGGTCTTATCGGCCTGGTGCTTGTGGCCGTCGTCAACACGCTGGTTTCGGCGGCCTACTACCTCGGCGTCGTGCGCGTGATGTATTTCGGGGAAGGGGTCTCGGAGCCGGCCGCGGCCGCTACCAACCGGCCCGCGCGGCCGCTACTGGCCCTTACCGCGGCGGCGGCCACGGTGGCAACCGTAGCGCTCGGGCTCCTTCCGGCCCCGCTCATGCGGGCCGCGGAGGCCGTGTTGGCCACTTTTGTGCCGGGTCCGTAAAAAGGTGCCGGGCAGCGGAGGGGGACCCGCTACCCGGCGAGGACCGAAGAGGAAGAAAAAGGAGGAGAAACTTCCTCTCCGTCGAGGGGCTTCACCATCGAGAGACGACGAAGTTGCCCTTTCATTCACGAGGTTAACACCGCCCAAGCGATTCTGACTAGTGGAAAAATCCTTTGTTCGAACAAGGAGAATCGCCGCAGCGGGTCTCCTCGCGCTAGTCCTTGCGGCGGGCGCTTTTGGCGGCCGGGCCGTAGCCGGCCAGCCGCTCCCGGACGGCGCCGGGGGGCCGGCGAGCATCCGCGCCCCGATTCCCCCGAATGGGGGTGAACAGGGAACGACCCGGCTGGTCTCCCTGGCGCCTTCGATGACGGAGATCCTGTTCGCGCTCGGAGCCGGCACCCGTGTGGTTGGAGTATCGGACCACTGCGATCATCCGCCCGAGGTCGCTAGCTTGCCGCGCGTGGGAAGCTTTCTTGCGCCCGTCGTAGAGAGCGTTCTGGCCCTTCGTCCCGAACTCGTCGTTACCCCGCCGAGCCCCGGCAACCGCAACGCCGTTGAGGCCCTGCTGCGCGCGGGCGTGGCCGTCGAGGTGGTTCCCGAAGGCACCCTGGCCGATCTCAAAAGAGCCATTGGCCGGCTGGGCGGGCGCCTCGGCCTCGAGGCCGAGGCCGAAAGGCTGTTGGCCCGCCTCGCCGCCGATCTTGCCGCCCTGCCCGGCGTGGGCGCCGGCAGGCGCCGGCGCGTCGCGCTGGTGCTTACCCGGCGGCCCTTGGTGATTGCCGGTCCGGCCAGTTATCTCGGCGAGCTTGTCGAGCTGGCTGGCGGCGAGAACATCGCCTCACGCAGGACCGGCCCCTGGCCACGGGTGGGCTGGGAGTTCCTGATGGCCACGGCCCCGGAGGTGATCGTCGACCTTTCGATGGCCGGGGCCGGCCCGGTCGCTGCCATGTCGGCCTGGCAACGGCACTCGGAGCTGCCGGCGGTTGCCGCGGGCAGGGTCTACGCGCCCGAGACCGGCTTGTTCGCTCGCCCGGGCCCGCGACTCGGCGAGGCCGCCAGGCGGCTCGCCGGGATGATCGGCGCCCGCGAGGCGACCGACGGACCGTGACCGCGGCGGCAAACAGGCTGACCGCGGCGCGCGTGGCCTTGACGATGGCCGCGCTCGTGGCCGTCGTGGCGGCGGCCGCAGCCGCCGGATTGTTGCTCGGAGCGACCGTCCTCGATTTCGGCGCTAGCGCGGCGGCCCGCGAGTCCGCCCTTGTCATAGTCACCCATGTCCGGTTACCCAGGGTCCTGCTGGCCGCACTGGTCGGCGGGGCACTGTCGGCCTCGGGCGCCGCGCTTCAGCCGATGTTGCGCAATCCCTTGGCCAGCCCCGATATCATCGGGGTATCGGGCGGCGCGGCCCTGGCCGCCGTTGCCTCGATGGCCTTCCTGCCCTGGCTTGTACACCCGGCCCTAGTGCCTTTGATCGCCTTCGGGGGCGCGGCGGCCTCGAGCGCGTTGGTATATCGACTGTCCTTGGTGCGCGGCAGGCTCGATCCTTACAGCCAGATACTGGTCGGCGTGATCTTCAACACCTTCGCCGCGGCCCTGATCATGCTCATTAACGCCATGGTCGACATTACCCGTGCCCAGTCGATCGTGTTCTGGCTGATGGGCGGGATCGCGCTCCATTCCTACCCGGTCATCGTTCTGGTCGCGGTCCTGGTCGGCCTCGGCACGGCGCTTTTGATCGCCGAGTCGCCGCGGCTCAACCTGCTGGTTCTGGGAGACCGCGATGCCGAGCGTCTCGGCGTCGACCTGGCCCGGACCCGGCGTCGCGTGTTCACGGCGTCTTCCTTAATCGTCGGCGCCGTGGTCGCCCTTACCGGTGTGATCACCTTCGTCGGACTCATCGTTCCCCACATGCTGCGCCGTCTCATGGGCGCCGACAACCGCCTGTTGGTGCCGGCTGCCTTTGTCGGCGGGGCCGCCTTCCTGGTCCTGTGCGACGCCGCGGCGCGTGCCCTGTTCGCGCCCGTGGAGCTTCCGGTGGGCGCCATTACGGCGATGACGGGCGGGCCCTACTTCGTCTATCTGCTCAGACGGCGGCCTCCCGATGAAAGTAGGTGGTCGGGATGAGTGCTTCGGGGGAGACCGTCATCCGCGCCGAAGGGCTCGGGCTGACATACGGGGACAGCGGCCGTGGGCTCGCCGATATCACCTTGACCGTCGGTCGTGGCGAGATGCTCGCCGTCGTCGGTCCCAACGGTGCCGGCAAGAGCACGCTGCTCGAGCTGCTCGCCGGCGGTCTTGTGCCCGACCGGGGCCGCGTGGAGGTTTGCGGGCTGGACCCCTCGAAGGCCGGGCGGCTCGAACTGGCCCGCCGCCTGGCCATGCTCGGTCAGCACGGTCCTTTGGGATTTCCCTTCACCGTGCTCGAGGTGGTGCTCATGGGACGTTCGCCGCATGTGGAAGGCTTCCGTCTAGAAAGCGACCAGGACCTCGAGGTGGCCGTGGCGGCCATGGGCGCCACGGGCGTCGAGGGGCTGGCCACCAGGACCTTCGATTCGCTGTCGAGCGGGGAACGCCAGCGCGTTACGCTGGCCCGCGCCTTGGCGCAGGAGCCCGAGCTGTTGTTGCTCGACGAGCCGGCCGTCTTCCTCGACGTCAAACAACAGGCCCTGCTCTACGAACTCTTTGCGCGGCTCAACCGTGAGCGCGGTGTCACGATCGTTGCCGTCCTACACGACCTCAACTTGGCCGCTCGCTACTTTGCGCGCGCCCTGCTGCTCGACGAGGGCCGGCCGGCCGCCATCGGCACCACAGAGGAGGTGCTCCGACCCGAGCTTCTCTCACCTGTGTTCGGCATCGGCTTCAGGCGGCTTGGCGGTGAAAGTTCCGCGCCCGGGCTGCTCTTGCCCGAGATCTGACGAGAAGTAGGAACGCTAACTTAACGTGCAAGTATTCATCAGCGGCTTGCATGAAACGGGCACCGGGAAAATTTGACTTCAGAAATGGCGGGTGTTACCAAAAACACTTGGATATTCACGGTTTTCCGTGCATTTCGACTACGCAAACGTCCTGGTTTTCATAGCCCTCGGCCTGGTCCTCTGCGGCCTGATGATGGGGCTCGGCGCGCTGCTGCGCCCGGCCAATCCTGAAAAGAAGAAGCTCACCACCTATGAGTGCGGCGAAGAGGTGAGCGGGGATTCCTGGATCAACTTCAACATTCGCTTCTACTTGGTGGCGCTCATCTTCGTGGTCTTCGATGTCGAGGTCGCCTTCATCTACCCCGTCGTAACCGTCTTCAAGGATTGGGTGGCCGATGGCCGCGGCCTGTTCGCTCTTGTGGAGATCAGCATCTTCGTTCTGGTGCTTTTCATCGGCCTCGTCTACGTGTGGTCGAAGGGAGACCTGGCCTGGGTCAAGAGGGTCGTGACGGGGCCGGCTGGTCCCGAGCCCGGCAAGGCCTGAGCGGGGAAGCGGAGCAAGCCTATGTCACTCATCAACTCGGTCCCGGAAATGGTGCTTACCACCAAGATCGACGACCTTCTCAATTGGACCCGCAAATCCTCGCTCTGGTACATGCTTTTCGGGCTCGCCTGTTGCGCGATAGAGATGATGCAGACCGGCGGCCCGCGCTCCGACCTCGAGCGTTTCGGCATGGCGCCGCGCGCTACCCCGCGCGTGTCCGACCTCATGATCATCGCTGGTACCCTTACGCTCAAGATGGCGTTGCGCACCAAGGTCCTCTACGACCAGATGCCCGACCCGAAGTACGTCGTCTCGATGGGGAGCTGTGCCAACTGTGGCGGTCTGTTCCAGAACGCCTATTCGGTCTGTGACGGGGTCGACAAGATCATACCTGTCGACGTTTACATTCCGGGCTGCCCTCCGCGCCCCGAGGCGCTGACCGAAGGCCTTCTCATGCTTCAGAAGAAGATGATGAAGGAAAAATGGTTGGTGCGTTCGGGTGCCACCGGCACCCACGCGGCCTGAGCGGCTGGCCACAACCCCACATGGACATAGTCGGCATACAGAAAAGGCTCGAGGAGAGCTTTGGTGCCGCCGTCGGTCCCGTGGTCGAGACGAGGCTCGCCAGGCATGTCGAGGTCGATGCGGATGCGATCGACAAGGTAGCCGAGTTTCTGAAGAACGAGGCGGACGCCGGCTTTGACTGCCTTTCCAACCTGAGCGGCATCGACTATCCCGACAAGGGCCACATACAGGTCGTCTACGATCTTTACTCCTACGCGCACGACCACGCGGTGGTCATCAAGGTCAACGCCGACCGCGCCGCCCCGAGGATTAACACGGTAGAGGGGGCCTGGCCGGCCGCCAACTGGCTCGAGCGCGAGGTCTACGACCTGCTCGGCATCGAGTTTACGGGCCACAGCGATCTCCGCCGGATTCTTCTGCCGGACGATTGGGTCGGGCACCCGCTTCGCAAGGACTACGTCGAAGCGCCCGACTACCACGGGATCTCGACCACCCGGGAGAGCATCCTCGACATACCGGGCAGGAACTAGGCCAGACGATGATCGAGGTGGAGGTAGAAGGCAGCGGTCTCGGCACCGAAGAGATGACCCTCAACATGGGGCCGCAGCACCCGAGCACCCACGGCGTGCTGCGTTTCATCATCAAGGCCGATGGCGAGGTCATGCGCCGGGCCATACCCGACATAGGGTTCCTCCACCGCTCGCTCGAGAAGATCGCCGAGAAGGTCGGCTGGCACGGCTTCATGCCTTACACCGACCGCGTCGATTATGTCGCCGCCATGACCTGCAACCAGGCCTGGGCCATGTGTGCCGAAGAGCTGGCCGAGATCGAGGTGCCGCGCCGCGGCGAGTATTGCCGGGTGATCGCCTCCGAGCTCGGACGCATCTGCAGCCATCTGCTCGGCATAGGGACGACCGGAATGGATATCGGCGCGATGACGCCCTTCACACACGCGCTTCGGGAACGCGAGCTGATCAACAACCTTCTCGAGGAGCTTTGCGGTGCGCGTCTGACCTTCAACTACATGAGAATAGGCGGCGTGGCTTGGGACCTGCCGCCCGGGTTCGAGGAGAAGGTCATCGGTTTCCTCGATCATTTCGAGCCGGCGCTCGATGAGATCAACAACCTGCTCTCTTACAACAAGATCTACGTCGAGCGCATGGGCAACGTGGCTGCGGTAAGCGCCGACATGGCCAAGGCCTACAACCTGGTCGGCCCCAACCTGCGCGGCAGCGGCGTCAACTACGATCTACGCAAGAACCGTCCCTACAGCGTCTACGAGGATTTCGATTTCGACGTTCCTGTGGGCAGCGGCGAGCAGGGGACGGTCGGCGATTGCTGGGACCGCTACATGGCCCGTATCAGAGAATGCCGTGAGTCGGCCAAGATACTACGCCAGGCCGTTGCGCAGATCCCCGAGGGACCGGTGATCGCCAAGGTGCCGCGCAACTTCAAACCTCCGGCCGGCGATACCCACATTCGTGTCGAGACGGCGCGCGGTGACATGAGTTGGTACGTGGTCAGTGACGGCAGCGAATATCCCTATCGGGTGCACGTACGAACGGGATCCTTTGCCGCCATGTCCATCATCGACAAGTTGGCCCACGGACTCATGATCGCCGACCTGGTCGCCGTGATAGCGAGCTTCGATATCGTCGCCCCCGAGGTGGACCGCTGATGCAGGCCTTTCTCGACACACTGATCGCCGAGGACGCCGCACCGCTTCTGCGACAGGCGCTTTATCTCGGCGGTATGTTCACGGCCGGTGCGGTCGTGGTCTTCGGCTTCATATTGCCGATCGCGGGCATCACCAGCTGGCTCGAGCGCAGGGTCTGGGGCCGCATACAGTCACGTATCGGACCCAACCGGGTCGGGCCGCAAGGTTTCCTCCAGTGGTTGGCCGACGGGATCAAGAACCTGCTCAAAGAGGACATCGTCCCGGATGCCGCCGACGCAACGCTGTTCAGGATCGCACCCTACGTCGTGGTGGTGGGTTTCGTCGCCGCCTTCGTGGCTGTTCCCTTCGCCGGCGCTCTCATCATCGCCGACCTGAACATCGGCATACTCTACATCACGGCCATGACCTCCTTGGTGGTGGTCGGGATCTTGGTGGCGGGCTGGGCTTCCAACAACAAATGGTCGATGCTCGGCGGGATCCGTGCGGCCACGCAGATAATCAGCTACGAGATCCCGGCCGGGCTCTCGATATTTCCGGCTGTGCTTCTGTCCGGCACGCTTTCGATGCAGGGGATTATCCATGCCCAGGGCTGGCAGCCCTGGGCATGGCACATGTGCCACAGTCCCTTCGCGCTGGTCGCCTTCCTTCTGTTCTTCGTGGCCGCTCTGGCCGAGGGCAACCGGACCCCATTCGACCTGCCCGAGGCCGAGTCGGAGCTGGTCGCGGGCTTTGCCACCGAATACAGCGGCATGCGTTCCTTGCTCTTCTTCCTGGCCGAGTGGGGCAACCTCTATCTCATCGGCGCCCTGGTCGTCACGCTTTACATGGGCGGCTGGCAGGTCCCGGCCTTCACGGACAACATCGTCGTGCTGACGGCCGCGCAGTTCGGGGTCTTCTTCCTCAAGTCCTATTTCTGGGTCTTCGTCGCCATGTGGCTGCGCGCCACGCTCCCGCGCGTGCGCGTCGACCAACTGATGGCGGCCTGCTGGAAGTATCTGGTGCCCATGGGCTTGGTCTCCGTGCTCGGAACCGCCGTCGTCATGGTGGTTGTGCCCGGATCTGCCGGCGAGCCGCTACGGTACGCGATGGCCGCCTTGGTCGGTCTGGTGATCCTTCGTTTTTTCTGGCGTGTGCGCGTCCACCTGAAACGGGCCCGCGCGCTCGAGTACTCGCCCGCCGTTTGAGGGTGTCATGAGATCTTACCTGGGCAACATAGTCGATTCGGCCACCACCATCTTCGAGGGTATGGCCATCACCTTCTCACATTTTTTTCGGAAGCCGTTCACCGTCGAGTACCCCGACCGTACCCCTATCCGCGTACAGGACACTCTTCCTTACCGGTACCGCGGGATCCTCGAGGTGGATCTGGAGATCTGCACCGGTTGCCTGGCCTGCGAGCGGGTCTGTCCGATTGACTGCATCGTGATCGGGGCGTCCAAGGACAAGGCGACCAAGCAGATGATACTTACGCGTTTCGACATCGACCTGGCCAAGTGCATGTATTGCGGGCTGTGCTCGGAGCCTTGCCCGACAGGCTCGATACACCACACCCGCGAGTTTGAAGGCTCGGACTACTCGCTCGAGAGCATGGTGCGTCGCTACGTGAAGGTCCCCGTGGTGGCCTACAAACCCAAGAAAAGCGGTGAGGACGACCCTGCCATCGTGCCCGTCCTGGAGCGTGGATTGCGCTACGTAGGCGAGTTCGCCGAACCGGGCGCCGGCAGCTGAGCTAGGAAAGGAACGAAAAAGCGGTGGAGGGGGTTACACTTTTGACAGGTGCGTTCTATCTGCTCGCCAGCTTGGCCGTGCTGGGCGGTGCCGGCGTGGCCTTCTCCCACAACATCGTCTACTCGGCGCTCTCGCTGATGTTCTCCTTCGTCGGTGTGGCGGGGCTCTACGTTTTGCTCGACGCCGACTTCGTGGCCGGTGTGCAGGTGCTCGTCTACGTGGGGGGTGTTTTGGTGCTGACCCTGTTCGCGGTCATGCTCACCCACCACATCGCCGACATCAAGGTTTCCAACCGCAGCGTCGGGCGCGCGGCCGCATTTGCGATCGTGGCCGGCGTCTTTGCGGTGCTTTACAAGGCCTTTGACGGCGTGGCCTGGAACGAAGCCACCGGCAGCGTTGCCGACCGCTCGACCTATGGCGTGGGCAACGCGTTCCTCGGGGAGTACGTGCTGCCCTTCGAGTTGGCCTCGCTGGTGTTGTTGGTCGTGCTGGTCGGTGCCGTCGTGCTGTCGCGCAAAGAAGTGGTCGGGGGCAAGGAGGGCTGATCGTGCTCGCGGGGCTGGCCGGCATATCGCTCTCGCATTACCTCGTGGTCGGCGCGCTGCTCTTCAGTCTGGGCTTTTTCTGTGTGCTCACCAGGCGTAACTCGATCGGCGTGCTGATGGGTATCGAATTGATACTCAACGCCGCCAACGTCAACTACATAGCCTTCTCGAAGTACTCGGCCGGCGGTTACGACGGCCAGGTCTTCTCGGTCTTCGTGATCATGCTGGCCGCCGCCGAAGCGGCCATCGGCCTGGCCATCGTGCTCGGCATCTACCGGCGTTTCGGCTCGATCGATGTGGCCGACATGACCACCCTCAAGGGATGAGGCGGACGTGACCATCGAGCACCACGCCTACGAGGTGGTAACCCACGGCAGCGACATGCTCAGATGGATACCGTTGCTGCCGCTCGGCGGAGCGGCCGTCAATTTCCTTCTCGGCACCCGCATACAGAAGCGTTTTGGGCGGGCCGGCGTGGCGGCCATCGCCTGCCTGCTGCCGGGTCTCAGTTTCGTTCTGGGGGTACGCGGTTTCTTCGAACTGCGGGCTCTACCGGCCGCCGAGCGCCTGCTCATCGACCACGTCCTGCCGTGGATCCACATCGGCGGCCTGGAGGCCGACATAGCCTTCCAGCTCGATCCGCTATCGGCCGTCATGGTTCTCGTGGTGACCGGCATCGGCACCCTCATTCATGTCTATTCCTACGGTTACATGGACGAGGAGCCGGCGGCGTGGCGGTTCTTCGCGCTGCTCAGCCTGTTCATGTTCGCCATGCTCACGCTCGTGCTCGGCGACAACCTGCTCGTCATGTTCGTCGGTTGGGAAGGCGTGGGGCTGTGCTCTTGGGCGCTGATCGGCTTTTGGCACGGCGACCACACCAACACGACGGCCGGCAACAAGGCCTTTATCGTAAACCGCATCGGTGACTTTGGCTTCATACTCGGCATCTTTCTCATCTATTGGACGCTCGAGTCGGCCGGTGGGGGGACCGTGGTCTTCCGCGAGCTGGCCGGTCGCGTGGCCGACTTCGACGGGGCCGTCATCGGGGGCGTCTCCGTGATCACGCTTGCCACGCTGTTCCTGTTCGTGGGCGCCACCGGCAAGTCGGCCCAGATACCGCTTCACGTATGGTTGCCGGATGCCATGGCCGGACCGACCCCGGTGTCGGCCTTGATTCACGCGGCCACCATGGTGACGGCCGGCGTCTATATGATAGGGCGTCTCAACTTCCTGTTCTCGGCCGCCCCCGTGACGATGGGGGTCGTGGCCACGGTGGGTGCCACCACCGCCTTGCTAGCCGCGACCATCGGCCTGGCCCAGAACGACATCAAGAAAGTGCTGGCCTACTCGACCGTGAGCCAGCTCGGCTACATGTTCATGGCGATGGGCGTGGGGGCCTACACGGCCGGCATCTTCCATCTCATGACGCACGCTTTCTTCAAGGCCTGCCTCTTTCTCGGTTCCGGAAGCATCATTCACGCCATGCACCACGAGCAGGACATGAGAAAGATGGGGGGGCTGCGCGACTACATGCCGCGCACCTACTGGACCTTCCTCATAGCGACCCTTGCGATCGTGGGTGTTCCCGGCACGGCGGGCTTCTTCTCCAAGGACGAGATCCTATGGCGGACCTGGCTGCACAGCCCGCTGCTGTGGACGGTCGGGTTCACCGGCGCGGCCTTGACGGCCTTCTATATGTTCCGGCAGGTCTTCATGACCTTCTTCGGCGAGTGCCGGGCCGACCACCACACGGTCGAGCAGCTCCACGAGTCCTCCGGTTGGATGACCTGGCCGCTGGTCATCCTGGCCGCCGGTTCCTTGGGGGCCGGTTACCTCGGCGTGCCGGCCGCGCTCGGGGGCGCCAACCACTTCGAACAGTGGCTCGAACCGGTCATGGGGCACACAGCCCACGGCGGCCACCACCCGCTGGCGCTCGAATACGGGCTCATGGGCGCCTCGGTGACGATCGCGGCAGCCGGCATCCTTCTGGCCTACCTCATCTACCAACGGGGTCTGTTCAAGGCCGAGACCTTCGCAGCCGTGGCCGCGGGACTGCCGCACCGCCTGGTGCTCAACAAGTATTACGTCGACGAGATCTACGCGGCCACGGTCATTCGCGGAACGCTCGTGCTGAGCCGGCTCATGCGCTGGTTCGACCAGTACGTGATCGACGGGGCCGTCAACGGTTCGGCCACGGTCACCAGGCTCGGTTCCTGGCTGACCGGCCTGGGGGACAACCGCATAGTGGACGGCTTGGTCAACCTGACCGCCGACAGCGTTCATGCCCTCGGTGGCGCGGCACGAAGGATTCAGACCGGGAGCATCAACGCCTACCTCTATGTGATCGTGCTGGTCGTTACGGCCGTATTGTTCGCGAGGACCTGGTGACAAGGATTTAGGGAGCTATCGAGATGACAGAGAACATTCTGACCTACATGACCTTCGTTCCGCTGGCCGGAATGGCGCTGGTGCTAATGCTGCCGCGGGACCGGCACGAGCTGATCCGCTGGACCGCGCTTCTGGCCACATTGCCGCCGCTGGTCATGGCGGTCTGGCTCTTCGTGAACTTCGACCGTTCGACCGGCGCCATCCAGTTCATGGTCCGCCACGATTGGATAAGCTCGTTCAACATCCAGTACATCATGGGCATCGACGGCATCTCGGTGACGATGCTACTGCTCACGGCGCTTCTCTGTCCGGTCTGCATCGTGGCCTCATGGGGGATCGACAAGGGCATCAAAGGTTATTTCGCGCTTTTTCTCCTGCTCGATGTCGGCATGACCGGTGTTTTTTGCTCGCTCGACTTCTTTCTCTTCTACATCTTCTGGGAGGTCATGCTGCTGCCGATGTATTTCCTCATCGGCATCTGGGGAGGCCCCAGGCGAGAGTACGCCGCAATAAAGTTCTTTCTCTACACGCTGCTGGGCTCCGTGTTGATGTTGATCGCGATGCTGGGCCTTTATTTCTACAACGATCCGCACACCTTCGACATGTTGGTCCTGATGGACAACGCCGGGACCTACAGCCGCAGCTTCCAGACCTGGGCCTGGCTGGCCCTCTTCATCGGCTTTGCGATCAAGATACCCGCCTTTCCCTTCCACACTTGGTTGCCCGATGCCCACGTCGAGGCTCCCACGGCCGTATCGGTCATCCTTGCGGGCGTCCTGCTCAAGATGGGCACCTACGGGATCTTGAGGATCTGCTACCCGATGTTGCCGCTGGCAACCCAGGACATGGCCTTCTGGGCCCTTGCCGTGCTCGGCACCTGGAACATCGTCTACGGGGCCCTTTGCGCCATGGCCCAGGACGACATGAAGAAGCTGGTGGCTTACTCGAGCATCTCGCACATGGGCTACGTCATGCTCGGCATGGCCACCCTGACCACCCAGGGGATAAACGGCGCCGTCCTGCAGATGTTCAACCACGGCACCATAACTGCGATGCTCTTCCTCCTGGTCGGGGTCATCTACGACCGCGCCCACCACCGTGACATCGACGGCTTCGGCGGACTGGCCTCGGTCATGCCGATCTATACCGGCGTTATGACGATAGCTTTCTTCGCGGCCATGGGGCTGCCGGGACTTTCGGCCTTCATTTCGGAGGTGCTGGTCCTTCTCGGCGCTTGGCAGTACAGCGTGCCGCTCACCATCGTTGCGGCTTCGGCGGTCGTGCTTACCGCCGGTTACATGTTGTGGATGTTGCAGCGCGTGTGGCTCGGGCCCGTCAACGAGAAGTACGTCTCGCTGCCCGATCTCAGCGGCCGCGAGGCCGTCACCTTGGTGCCTCTGGCCGTCATCGTGCTCATACTCGGCGTCTACCCGCACGCCATTCTCGACCTGATCAACGTGAGCCTGGTCGGTCTCAACGAGGTCGTGGCCGGTGCCACGCCGCACGTGGCCATGCTGACGACCGTACCCTAGGGAACGAGCTTGGATCTAGGCAACATAGCAAGCCTGTCGCATTCCATTCCGGAAGGCATACTGGCCGTTACGGTCATTGCCTTGTTGCTGCTCGACCTAGTCGTGCGGCGCAAGGAATGGCTTGGCGAGGTCGCGCTTCTGGCCGTGGCCGTGGCGGCGCTGGCCGGGGGGCTCCAGATGGGCGGTCCCTACGGCTTGCTCTTCAACCGCATGGTCGCCCTCGATTCCTTCGCCGTGTTCTTCAAGATCGTTCTCGGGTTTGGCGCCTTCGGTGCGGTGTGGATGTCGCTGGGCTCCAAAGAGCTCGAGGGACAGAACCCGGGTGAGTACTACGCCATTCTGGTGGCCAGCCTGCTCGGCATGTACTACATGGCATCGGCGACCAATTTATTGATGGCCTACCTGGCCCTCGAATTCGTCAGCCAAACCTCCTACATCCTTTCCGGTTTCCTGAGGGCTAATCGCCGCTCCACCGAGGCAGCGCTCAAATATCTGATCTACGGGGGGGTGGCTACGGGGGCGATGGTCTACGGCATGAGCCTCGTGTTCGGTCTTACGGGCTCGCTCGATTACACGGTCATTGCCGCGAGCATGGCCGAGGCGCCCGCCGCCCACGGTCCGGTCATCTTCGTCGCCTTGGCGCTGGTGCTCGCCGGCTTCGGCTACAAGATCGCCATGGTGCCCTTCCACATGTGGAGCCCCGACGTCTACCACGGTGCGCCGCTGCCGGTCACGGCCTTCCTGGCGGTCGCATCCAAGGCCGCCGGCTTCGCTATCCTCATACGGTTCTTTTACCCCGGGATGTCCTCCCTGGCCGGTGCCGGGACCTGGACGCCCATCGCGGTCGTCGACTGGCCGGCGCTCATGGTCGTAGCCTCGATGGTGACGATGACGCTCGGCAACCTGGCCGCTCTTCGTCAGGACAACATAAAACGTCTGCTTGCCTACTCGTCGATCGCGCACGCTGGCTACGTTCTCATGGGCTTCGTGGTTCTCAACAACGAGGGCCTGCGCGCGATGCTCTTCTACCTTGCCGTCTATTACCTGATGACTCTCGGCGCCTTCCTCGTGGTCTTGATGGTGCTCAACCAGTCGGGGCGCGAGGACATGGAGGCCTTCCGCGGCCTGGCCTGGCGCGGTGGCGCGCTGCCGGCGGCCGCCATGATGATATTCCTGTTCTCGTTGGCCGGGATGCCACCGCTGGCGGGCTTCATCGGCAAGTTCTATCTGTTCGCGGCGGTCATAAACGAGAAGATGTGGACGCTGGCGGTGGTGGCCGGGCTCAACAGCGTCGTTGCGCTCTACTATTACGCACGCATAGTCCGGACCATGTACCTCGACCAACCGGTGGCCGGTGATCCCGTTATAACCGTCGACCTCCACAACTCGGTGCTCGTCGGAGCCCTGGTCGTGGGCACGCTAGTCTTCGGCGTCTATTGGGCTCCCTTGGTCAATCTGGCCGACCGTTCCGTAGTGTTCTTCGGAGGCTAGACGGCCCGATGCCCGAGGGCAGGCTCCTGGTCTCGATCGTCTTTCCCTGCCGCAATGCCGAGCGGTACATCCGGGCGGCCCTCGAGAGCATCCTCGAGCAGAGCTACCGCGAGCTCGAAATACTCGTCATCGACAACGCTTCCGACGACGGCACGCCCGGGATTGTCGCCGAGTACGCCGCCCGTGACCCGCGCATCAAGTATCTCGGCAACGAAACGGATATCGGCATAGCCGGCTCCATCAACCGCGGCCTCCGCGAGGCAACCGGCGAACTGGTGGCGCGCATGGACGCCGACGACATCGCCATGCCCGAACGTATCGCCAAGCAGGTGGCCTATATGGAGGCCAATCCGGACTGCGTCATCTGCGGCACCGACATCGTCCTCATCAACGGCGAGGGGGAGCGGATCGGACGCCGCGAGTTCGCCACGCGTGACGCGGACATAAAGCGCGGCATGCTCGTCGAGATACCCTTTTGTCATCCGGCCACCATGTTCCGCCGGAGCGCGGTCGTCGAGGGCGGGGTCTTTTATGACGAGCAGTGGCGGACCGTCGAAGACCGCGATTTCTGGCTGCGTCTGGCCGACCATGGGCTTTACGCCAATATTTCCGAGGACCTCATGCTCTACCGCATCTCGGAGACGTCGATGAAGTACGCCGAGTGCCGGCGCACGGTCCTTGACATCGTGCGGCTGCAGTTGCGCTGGGCCTTCGACCCGCGCTTCCGCGGCCTTCGCATCGCGGTGATGATCGCGGCCGAGAGCGTGCTACTTCTGTTGCCGCGTCGTGTGATCACCTATCTGTACAAGCTGAGATACTCCATATAGTCTCGAGCCAAGGATGGTAAGTAGACGGTGAAGGTTGTCATTCTGTGCGGCGGTCAGGGAACGCGTTTGCGCGAGGAGACCGAGGTCAAGCCCAAACCCATGGTGCTGATCGGCGGCAAGCCCATTCTCTGGCACATCATGAAGATCTACGGCCACCACGGGCTGACCGAGTTCGTGCTGTGCCTCGGCTACAAGGGTTACGTCATAAAGGACTTCTTCCTCAACTATCAGGCCCGTACCCGGGACGTTACCGTGAGCCTGGGCACGGGGGCCGCCGTCAGCTTCCACGAGTCTTCGGATGCTGAGGAGGACTGGCGGGTGACCTTGGCCGACACCGGCGAGGAAACGCTCACGGGAAGCCGGCTCTACCGTGTACGCCATCACCTTGGCGATGAGACCTTCTGTCTGACCTACGGTGACGGACTCGGTGATGTCGATATCCGGGGCCTGGTCGAGTTCCACAAGAGCCACGGCAAATTGGTCACCGTCACCGGGGTGCGTCCTCCCGGCCGCTTCGGCGAGATGGACATACGCGACAGCGCGGTTGTCAGCTTTGACGAGAAGCCCGAGGATGGGGCCGGAACCATCAACGGCGGTTTCTTCGTCATGGAACCGGCCTTCATCGAGCGCTATTTCGAGAACCGCGACGACATCAGCCTCGAACACGACGCCCTGCGGGCCGCTGCCGCCGACGGCGAGGTCATGGTCTGGCCTCACAACGGTTTCTGGCAACCGATGGACACCTACCGCGAGTGGCGCATGTTCGAGGATATGTGGACGAGCGGCCAGGCCGGGTGGAAGGTCTGGTAGCGTCCTGAGCCTGAAGGCGCTCATCACCGGTGCCGGCGGTTTCATTGCCGGCCATCTGATCACCGAACTCGAGGCAGCCGGCTGGCAGGTCACCGGTGTGGACAGCCGCCCGGGCAATAGCGCCGGCGGGCGCCCGACGCTGACCGCCGACATCTGTGATGCCGGCGCCATGGAAGAGCTGATGGGGCGCGAGCGCCCCGATGCCGTCTTCAACCTGGCCGCCGTGCTCGGCCGCGACAAGACGGAGGCGGCCCTGCGCTCATGCATGGAGGTCAACCTGCGCGGGGCACTCACGGTGCTGCGCGCGGCCACGGCAGCCGGCGCCCAAAGGGTCATCCTCATGGGTTCGGCCGAGGAACTGGGCGACCGCCCCGGACCGCAGACCGAGGACATGGAGCCACGGCCCTTGAGTCCTTACGGCATATCCAAGGCGGCCATGACCTGGATGGCCCTTGCCACGCACCGTGAGTCGGGGGCGCCGGTCGTGGTGATGAGACCGTCTACGGTCTACGGCCCCGGCCAACCCGCCGCTTTGTTCGTCGCCCAGGCGGTCGGTGCCGCGGTCGGGGAAGGCCGCTTCGAGATGTCCGAGGGCCGGCAGCGCCGCGACATGGTATTTGTCACCGACGTCGCGCGCGGGCTGGTGGCGGCCGCCGCCACGCCGCAGGCCGACGGCGAGATCATCAACCTTTCATCCGCAGACCCCCGGCCTTTGCGCGAGGTGGCCAGCCGCATATGGGAGCTTACCGATAGCCGCGCCGAACTGGCCATCGGCGCACTCGAGGCCTCCCGGGCCCAGCTGGCCGACACCTGGGGCGACAACTCGAAGGCCCGCCGCCTACTCGGCTGGTCGCCTGTGGTAGATCTCGACAGCGGACTCGAGGCCACCATCGCAGCGGCGCGCTCCCGCGGACCAGACCCGAGCGGCTAGCGGCGCACCCTGTCCATGTCCGTGGCCGTGATGGCCGCGCGCGGACTGAACGAGTGCAGGATCTTGTAGTCTGGCGTGGCCGCGGTCTCGAAGCTGACCTTCTTGGCCTCGAGCAGCGACATGAAGGCCCGGTGCTGGCGCTTGTTGCGCTGGTCAGGGCGGAACACGTAACAGATCTCGGGGGCGGCGGCGACACTATCGCCGTAAGCCGGATAGCGGTCCTTCTGGAGAGGGGCCAGTATGATCTCCTCACGGGCGGCAAAGACGGCATGGTACATCGGGCCGGCCGAGTAGCAGTGGGTCAGCCCGCGGGAGGCCAGGGCCGCGTTGAGACCCTCGATGCGCTCGCCGCTGGAGCCGCCGGCCGCAGCCGAGAGGTCGGCCCAACTGAGCAGGTTGAAGACGAGCACGGCCGTGACCCCGGCCGTCATCCAACGCCGCCTGCTGCCTTGCAGTCGTGACAGTAGGACCGCGGCCATGACGGCAGCCAACGGGTAGGCGGCCAACATATAGCGCGGGCTCACATAACCGACCAGGAATGTGGCCAGCATGAAGAGCCCGAGCAATTGGTCGGAGCCTCGCCACAGACGCCCGCCCTCGGCCCTCCTTCGCGGCCGGCAGGCGGCCAGCGCGGTGACGAAGACGAGCGCCGGGAGGACGGCCAACACACGGCGCAGTATGGTAAGTGGCCCGCCCCGCTTGGCGTCTTCGGCAAGCCCGAGCCGTTCGACGCCGGCCCGCGGCGGAACGCCGAAGACCAGCCCGAGTTTGTCGGCTCCCTGCCCGACGGCTTCCAGGCGCTTGCCGACGCCTTTGAGCAGCCAGTTCTCCGAGCGTTCTTCGACCGGGACGCGGTTCAGGACGACCGACTTACGGGCCAGCGTTGTGAACGTGGCCAGCGGGTGGACCGCGTTGTAGCCGATAAGCAGGGAGGCACCGACCAGAAAGCCCGCCAGCAGCGTGACCAGACCGCGCCGGTCCATGCGGTCGCGGGCCATCAGGAAGACGGCCGGTATGAGGTAGGTCAGCACGAGCTGGTTCACCCACAAGGCCACGCCGCTCAGTAGGCCGAGTGCCAGGGCGGTCGAGCGGTTGCGCTCGTGGCCGAGATAGAAGCGCCAAAAGAGCAGCATCACCAGGAAGAGGATGACGAGGTGCTCGACGAATCCGCCGCGCGCCTTGAGGTTCCACTGCAGGAAGTAGACCGGACTCACGGCCACCAGTACGGTTGCCCAGCGCGCGGCCGCCACCGAGTAGAAACGGTAGGTAAAGGTGTAGACGGTGGCGGCAAGCAGAATGGAGAAGATGAAGGGCACCAGACGGAGCGCAATAAGGTTCGCCCCGGCCAGCTTGAAGACGAGCGCGGCCAGGTAAGCCTCGAGAGCGCCGAGGTAGTGCTGGCCGTAGAAGAACACGGGCAGCTCGCGGCCCTCGGCGATGTGTTTGGCCATGAGCCCGACCACGCCCTCGTCGGCCAGGTAGACATCGAGGTCGCCGCCGTTGACGATCTCCAGCTGGACGAGCATCAGCAGGCGGAACAGAAGGCCGGCCACGAGCAGCGCAAAGAAGAGGTAACGGTTCACGGGACAGTAAGGAGTCTAGCACGTCCGGTAGCCGGGCGGTGGCCGCGACAGCGGGCCGCTAGTGCCGGCGCGTGTGATAACCCGCCGATTGTGACAAGCTCGCCGGTCATGGGTTCAGACGACGCTGCCATAGGCGCCATAAGAAGGCGGGCCAAAGGGACGGAGCTGACCGTGGCCCAGACCTCTCCGGTGCTCGGTGATCTCGAGGCCAACCTCGAGGGTCACCTCGAAGGGGTCGCGCAAGCGCGCGACGGGGGCGCCGAGCTCGTGGTGTTCCCGGAACTCAGCCTCACCGGTTACCGCCTCAAGGACACCGTCCCGGAGCTGGCCCTTTCCACTCGCGATGACGCCTTGGCCCCCCTCAAGGAAGCCTCACGCGAGATATCTATCGTGTTCGGCATGGTCGAGGAGGCCGGCGATCACCGCTTCTTCAACAGTGCGGTCTATCTCGAGGAAGGCTCGGTCTTGGCCGTCCACCGCAAGGTGTATCTTCCTACCTACGGCATGTTCGACGAGCAGCGCTACTTTGCCCGTGGCAACCGCCTGGCCGCCTTCAACACCAAGTACGGGCGCACGGCGCTGCTGGTCTGCGAGGACATGTTGCATACCACGGCCCTTACCGTTGTAGCCATGGACGGGGCCTCGACCGTGATAGTCCCCTCGGCCAGCCCCGCAAGCGATGTGACGGGCCCGGGCGATGTCGACGCCAACGGACGCCACTGGGAGAGCTACAACCGCGTGATGGCCCGCAACCTCGGGCTGCATATCGTTTATGCCAACCGCTGCGGCGTCGAGGACGGCATCACCTTCTGGGGCGGCTCCGAGATCGTAGGCCCGGGCGGGGAGACCCTGGCCAAGGCCGCCTATTACGAGGAGGACACGATCGCGGCCGTGCTGGCCGAGCCGGCAGTGAGGCGCCGCCGCATACAGTCACCGGTGCTGCGTGACGAGGATCTCGACCTCGACATCAACGAGCTGGCCCGCATCCGCGGGCGCGTTGTGGCCGAACGCGAGCGTGCGGCGGCCATCAAGGACCGGGCCCGCGAGGAACGAGGCAAGGGTGGACCCAGGACACGGGTCAAGCCGGAGCGTGGCGAGCGCCGGCGCCGCCGCGTCGAGCCGGGTCTGGCCGTGGTGCCGGCCAAGGACGAGGACTAGGACGTGGCCGAGGTCTCGCAAGAGTCAGCGCCGGCTCCTTTTCCCGCAACCAACTACGCGCTGGTCGAACGCCTGCTGGTCGACTTCATCCGCCGCGAGGTGACCAAGGTCGGCCTCGAACGGGTCGTCGTGGGGCTATCGGGCGGCGTCGACTCCTCTGTGTCGGCTTCCCTGGCCGCGCGCTCTCTCGGCGCCGGCAAGGTGACCGGCATCATGATGCCCTACCACACGTCGAGCGATAGCAGCCTTGCCGATGCCAAGCGCGTTGCTGAAAACATCGGCATCACGACGGAAACGGTAGAGATAACGGCGCAGATAGACGCTTACTTCGAGGCCTTCAAGGAGGCGGGCAAGTTGCGTCGCGGCAACAAGATGGCACGCGAGCGCATGACCATACTCTACGATTTCTCGGCCGAACGTGAGGCCCTTGTGCTCGGCACCTCGAACAAGACCGAACTCCTGCTCGGCTACGGGACGCTGTATGGCGACATGGCCTCGGCCATCAACCCGCTCGGCGATCTCTACAAGACCCAGGTCTGGGGCCTGGCCGCGCATCTGGGGCTTCCCGATGCGGTCGTGACCAAGGCGCCCTCGGCCGACCTGTGGTCGGGGCAGACCGACGAGGCCGAACTCGGTTTCGGCTACCGCGAGGTCGATGAGTTGCTCTACCGGATGGTCGATGAGCGCGCCACGGCCGACGAGCTTGTCGAGGACGGCTTCAAGCCGGATTTTGTCCGGCGCATCGGACAGATGGTCCAAGGCTCGCAGTTCAAACGGCGGCTTCCGGTGATCGCCAAGCTGTCGACCCGTACCATCGACATGGACTTCCGCTACGCCCGCGACTGGGGGCGCTGAGGTGGCAGACCCCGCGCGCGGCACGCTCTACGTCGTGGCCACGCCGATAGGCAATCTAGCCGACCTGTCACCGCGCGGTGTGGCCACCCTTGCCGAGGTTGACGTGATCGCGGCCGAGGACACGCGTACGGCCCGCAAGCTGCTTTCCCACGCCGGCATAAGGGGCAAGCGTCTGCTTGCCTACCACGACGCCAACGAGGCACGCCAAGCCCCCGTGCTCCTTGGCCGGCTCATGGAAGGCCAGACGGTGGCCCTTACCAGCGAGGCCGGCACACCGGTGGTTTCCGACCCGGGCCACCGACTGGTGCGGGCCGCCGGCGAGGCCGGTATAAGCGTCGTCCCGGTGCCCGGTCCCTCGGCTGTGACCGCGCTGCTGTCGGTGGCCGGTCTCGGCGGGGACGGCTTCGTCTTCGAGGGCTTTCTTCCAAAGACCGCCTCGGCGCGCCGCCGCCGGCTAGCCCTCATGAAGGGCAGCGGCCGCACCCACGTCCTGTTCGAAGCGCCGGGACGCCTGGCGGCGCTTGTGGGCGATGTCGCGGCCGAGCTCGATGACCCCGAGATGGTCGTCGGCCGCGAGCTTACCAAGGTCCACGAAGAGATACTTCGCGGTCACGCCTCGGAACTCGGTCGCGAACTCGCCGGCCGCGAGCGTGTGCGCGGCGAGTGTGTGCTGGCCGTCCGTTGTCCTGAAATAGAGACGGCAGCCGGGATAGACCTGGATGCCGAGCTGGCGGCACTTCTAGGCGTTGGCCTGAGCGTCCGCGATGCTGCGCGCGTGCTCGGGCTTCGCGGCATCTCACGCCGCGCGGTCTACGAGGCGGCCCGGCGACGGGGCCGGGATTCGTGAGTTCGAGGGTCGGTGTTTATTGTTTGATAGGCCTTGTTTCACGAGCGCAGACTGTCCGTATGAGATGAGCTGCAGGTGCGGGTGGCATGAGGACCGTACAGGCTGGTAGTCGGTCTGCTCTTTCTCGCACTCGACGCCCCGTCCGCGGCCGCGACTGAGTGCGATCTCAATCTCCCCGCCAAAGCCAAGGCTCGTAAAAGGGATCACCTATTCCGACGGCCGGCTGATAGGACCACCTCCTGACACCGGCTATGGCTTTAACCTCAGCGGCCTTCTTTATGTCACAACGTTGGATCCGGATATCGGTACATATACCTGGGTGACGGTCTCCTTCATGCAGCACCTCTACTTCGTTTACGGATCCCATGGTCGGTTATCGAGCAAGACACCGGAAGCTCGGCGCGTCCCTAGTTACCCGCGCAATCTAATTGACGGTCGGTAGCTCCTCGCCCGCGAAGAAACGCCGGGGGTTGTCGACCAGCATCTTATTGATCTGCTCTTCGCTTGCCCCGCCGTCGCGAAGGCGCGGCGCGATGCGCTCGAAGAAGTGATTGGGATTCCAGATCTCTAGCATCGGCGCCACCAGCTCGGGCGCGGCGATAGGGGCGCCCTTCCAGCACCAGACCGAATCGTGTGAGACCACGACGCGGTCTTCACAGCCGCTGGTCAGAAGTGCCAGCAGCGAGGAGACGCGCAACTCGTCGGGCTGCAATATCTCGATGCCGAAACGGTCGAAGCCCAAATAGGAACCGCCGCGGGCTATCTTCATGTGGTAGTCGTGGTCGTCGGTGCCGCAAGAGTGGCCGACCACGATGCGGTGGGCCGGCACGCCGTGCTCGGTCAGGATGGCCTGCTGCTCGTCGCCGCAGCTGCCCTGGTCGGTGTGGGTCGTGATGGGCGCACCGGTGGCGACCGAGGCCTTGGCCGCGGCCTCGAGCAGCATCCGTTCGTAGTCGCTTATCGCGCCGGCGCCGGTGGCGACCTTGATTATGCCGGCCTTTATGCCCGTGTCTCCGATGCCCTCGGTCAGCTCGCCTATGTACATATCGGCGATGTAGTCGGCACCCCCGCCGGTCTCGGCGCGAAACTTCCAGTAGGCGCCACCGCCCTGGTCCTCTTTGTAGAGGCCGGTGGCGCAGATGATCGCGAAGCCGGTGCGAGCGGCGACATCGGCCATTAGCTCGACGTCACGGCCGAGGTCGTTGGGGCAGGGGTCTATCATGGCGGTCACGCCGTGACCCTTCATCTCGTCGATGCGGTCCGTGCACAGGGCTATCGCCTCTGTGCGGGCCGGGGCCGGGGCCGCGGTGTCGGATTCCCAACCGGGATAGCCGACCATCAGGTGCTCGTGCATGAGCGTGGGACCGAGCGCTTCGGGGGTGATGGTTCCGGTAACCGTGTTGATTGTGACTTCTGGCATGGGCGGGCCAATACTTGCCAGGCCAAGCCCTGGCAAGGGCTCAGCGTACCTCGAAGCCGTCCAGGCCGGCTTCGGGCTCTTCGCGGGTCTCGACCCCGTCGATGCGTGCCCCGGGCGGTCCCGAGCCCGACCATGTCACGATGGTTTCGACGGCTTCGGGCTTTCCCTCGACAAGGGCCTCAACACGTCCGTCAGGGAGGTTTCGTACCCAGCCGGCCAGCCCTAGCCGCCGGGCCTGGTCTTGCATCGAGCCACGGAACCAGACGCCTTGGACGCGCCCGCTTATGAACAGATGGACCGTCCGGTGCCCGGTCATGCCGGGCGGCCGCCAAGGAGACGCCACAGCCCTTCTTCGTCGAGGGTTTCGACGTCGAGCTCGGCGGCCTTCTTGAGCTTGGAACCGGGGGTCTCGCCGGCCACGAGATAATCGGTCTTGCGGTTCACCGAGCTGGCAACGGTGCCACCGGCCGCCTGGATAAGGTCCTTGATGCGGTTTCGCGGCACCGACAGCGTGCCGGTGATGGCGAAGCTTCGGCCGTCGAGCCGGCGGCCGGCCGCGGCAGTTAGGGCGGTGGGCTCGATGCCGGCTTTGAGCAGGCCGGCCACCAGGCCACGGTTGGACTTCTCGGCGAAGAAGGCCACGACCGAGGAGGCCATCTCGGGGCCGCAGCCGTCGAGTTCGACGAGTTCCTCCTCGCTTGCGTCGGCAAGGGTTTCTATGTCGCCGAAGGCGCGCGCGAGCACCTGGGCCGTGTTCTCACCGACGTGCCGAATGCCGAGCGCATAGACGAGGCGGGACAGCGGCCGGCGCCGGCTCTGCTCGATCCCGGCAAGCAGCTTGGCGGCCGACTTCTCGCCCATGCGGTCGAGCGCGGCGAGCGCCTCGGGCCGGAGACGGTAAAGGTCGGCGAATCCCGTGACCATGCCCTCCTCGACAAGCACCGCGACTAGCTTCTCGCCGAGCCCGTCTATGTCCATGGCCGTCTTGGAGGCGAAGTGGCGTATGGTCTCCTTGAGTTGCGCCGGGCACGAGCTGCCGCTGCAGCGGTAGGCGACCCCGTCGCTTTCGCGGACCACCGGAGCGCGGCATACCGGACATTTCTTCGGCATCTTGAAGCGCCGCTTGCCGCGCCTCTTTCCCTTTACCGGCCCCACTACCTGCGGGATGACGTCCCCGGCCCGCTCTATCGTCACGCGGTCGCCGATGCGGATGTCCTTGCGCTCGATCTCGTCCATGTTGTGGAGTGAGGCGCTCGCGACCGTCACGCCGCCGATCCCGACCGGCTCTAGCTCGGCCACCGGGGTTATGGTGCCGAGCCTTCCGACCGAGGCCCTGATATCGCGTATCCGGGTCAGGGCCTGCGCCGGTCTGAACTTGTAGGCAAGGGCCCAGCGCGGCGAGCGCGAGACCTCTCCGAGGCGGGCCCGCTCCTCGAGGCGATCGACCTTTATCACCGCGCCGTCGATGTCGACGCCGAAACGGTCGCGCTCGGCCTCTAGATGTCTGTAGTGGGCAAGGACACGGTCGAGCCCGCTAACACGCCGGGCTGCGGGAAAGACACGGAGCCCCCAAGCGGTCGCGGCGGCGAGGAACTCCGAGTGGCGCTCGAAGACGGTTCCCTCGGCGGCCCCGTGGCTGTGGACGTAGAGGCTCAGCGGGCGCGAGGCTGTCACGGCCGGGTCGAGCTGGCGCAGCGAGCCTGCCGCGGCGTTTCTCGGGTTGGCAAAGACCGGCTGGCCGGACCCTTCGCGTTCGGCGTTTAGCCGGCCAAAGTCCTGTTTGGAGATAACGACCTCACCGCGGATCTCGATCCGTGGCGGCGCCTTGCCGGAAAGTTCGACGGCCACGGTCGGGATCGTGCGCGCGTTCTCGGTTATGTCCTCGCCCGTTTTGCCGTCGCCGCGGGTGGCGGCCCGAATCAGGCGTCCGTTCTCGTAGAGCAGGTTGATGGCCACGCCGTCGAGCTTGGGCTCGAC
>CAYXZP010000004.1:29227-62017 GCA_964469485.1 uncultured Myxococcales bacterium
TCCTCGTGATTCTGCGGCGCGGGCCAGATCACGCCCGGCGGCGGCGGGTGGTGGCCGATCCACCCGAAGCCGTGGGCGGGCACGTGGGCAGGGTATCCGTACGGATACTCCGTGGGCGGCGCACGACACCCCTCGGGCACCCAGATGGAGCGCCGAGGTCGCCCTCCGCTCTGCCTAGGCCCTTCGAGACACGCTCGAGGAACTCGGCGACCTCGGAGTCCTCGAAGGCGTTTGCCAGCGAGAGCATGGGGCCCAAGTGCTCCGAGCTCTTGAAGGCCTCCAGGGGCTGCCCGCCCGGACGGCGCGTGGGCGAGTCGGGCCGGGCAAGCTCCGGGTTGGCCCCTTCGAGGTCTTCGAGCTCCCGAAACAGGCGGTCGTATTCGGCGTCGCTCGTCGTCGGCGAGTCGAACAGGTAGTAGCTCGTGTTGTGGCGCTCTATCTCGCGGCGGAGTTCCGCGATCCGTTTGGCGGCATCCTTGGTGGCCACGCTACTGTTTATCACGCACGCCGGCTTTTTTGGAGCGACATTACACGGCTGTCGTTGACCGTGACCCCGGCTCTCTGCGAGCCTGCGGGCAGAAAGACCAAGGAGGCAATGACCATGAAGAAGTTGATCGCAGCCGCGGCCTGTGCCGCAGCCTTGTTGTTCGGTCCGGCCGAGGCGTGGACGGCCGAACGCATCGATGTCAACAGCGCCACCGTAGAGCAGCTCCAGACACTGCCGGGCATCGGTTCGGTCCGTGCCGCGGCGATCGTCGCCGAAAGGGCCCACCGGGGCTTCGAGACCGTCGATGGCCTGGCCCGTGTCGACGGCATCGGAGAGCGGCTACTAGCCACGCTACGCGAGCACGTTACGGTCGCGCCGGCGCGCTCAGCCAAGTAACTCGGCGAGCTTTTCGATAAGGTCGCGGGGTCGGAAGGGCTTGGCCAGCAATGGCCGGCCCATCCGGGCTCCGGCGTCTTCGTCGCCTGTGCTGAGCAGGTCACCGGTGATGACCAGTGTATGGGCGAAGAGTTCGCTGTCGGCCGCTCGGATCTTCTCGAGCAAGGGTGCGCTGGTGGTGACGCCCAGGTTCCAGTCGAGAACGGCGGCGTCGTAATGGCTCGCGGCCATCTTGGCCAGAGCCTCCTCGGCGTCGGCCGCTTCCTCGGTGCTCGCTCCCGCGGTATCGAGCGTGGCGCGAATCATTTGGCGGATGTCGGCGTCATCCTCTATCACGAGGACCGTGGCTTCGAGTCGTGGGCGGGAGTTGGCGGTGTCGGCCATCGCTGACTTATATTATCCGTCCCGAGCGCTGGCCAGGTCGCCCGGCATAGTGGCTCGACAGCGGTGTTCAGGCTAGCTTGCCCGAATGTCGGAGCGCGCCCTGGTCGCGGTATTGGTTCTCGCCCTACCGTCGCTCGTGTTTGCCGATGCCGCCCAGGACGCCGAGCGCGTACGCCGGGCCGGCGTCAGGACGCTGGCGGTGGGAGCCACCCGCGTGCACCTGGTCGAGCACGGCGACCTGATATCCTTCTTTGCCGAGAACGCGCAGGCCGACCTCGTTCTTGACAGCTTCAAGTCAGAAATCGAGGGCCCGACCTACACGAGCCTCGAGCCTCTGACACGTCCGGTCAGCATGGCGCTGCACCGCGTGCCCATAAAGGAGGTGATCAGGCGCATGCTCGACGGCTACAACTACGTGCTCGAATACCGCGGCGACCGTCTGGTGCACGTGCGCGTGCTCCATATGATCCCCGGGCGTCCGTACAAGACCCCGCGTGTGTCGGAAACCCGCAACCAATGGTTGGAGGTGGAATCCGGGATCTCGGAGGGTCCTTAGCAGCATAGCCCCTACGACCCGTGCGATTCGACAAGAACGAAAGCAATACGATGTGGCTCACGGCCGTGTCCCACTTCGGGGTGCACATGGCCATGCTGGTCTACCCCACCGCCGCCGTGGCCATAGCCAGGTCCGAGGGCATCGGGCTCGACCTGGTGTTGGGGTGGAGCCTGCTGGGTTATCTCGTCTATGGTTTCGGTGGCCTGCCCGTGGGCCTGCTGACCGACCATATGAGCGCACGCTGGATGGTGCGTATCGGTGTGGTCGGCCTCGGGGTGGCCATGATGGCCGTGGCCGCCGCCGAGCCGGGCACCGGCATCGTTGTTGCGCTTGTCGGCGTGGGCGCTTTCGCCAGCCTCTACCATCCTGCCGGCCTCGGTCTGATATCGAAAACCATCCGTGCGCGCGGCACCGCGCTCGGCGTCAACGGGATCTTCGGCAATCTCGGTATCGCAGCAGCCCCGGTCCTGACCGAGCTGGCGGCCTCGGCCTGGGGGTGGCGTGGGGCCTATCTCGCCCTCGGGGCGGGCCTGTTGGTGGCGGGCTTGGCGGTCTCGTTTCTACCCATCCGTGAAGCAAGCGTGGCCACGGCCGACGAGACCCGGTCGGGGTTCGGAGGTGTCGACCGACGCCTGCTGTTCGCGATCCTGCTCCTGGCAATGATGATAGGCGGCTTGGCCTACCGTGCGGCAAGCCTGGCGCAACCGGCGTATTACGCCGAGCGGGTGCCTTTCATGGGATACGGTGCCGCGACCTCGGCGGTCTATCTTGCCGGCACGCTGGGCCAGTACCTGGCCGGGCGCTTGGCCGACCGTGGCGACCTGAGGATCCTCTACCTGGTCTTCCAGGGACTGAGCCTGCCCTTTGTCGCTGCGATGGTCGTGCTTTCCGGACTGCCGCTACTCGTGGCCGCTTCCGGCTACCTGTTCTTCGCCATTGGCATGCAGCCGATCGAGAACAGTTTGGTGGCCCGGTTCACTCCCGAACGTTGGCGCGCCACCGGCTACGGGCTCAAATTCTCGGCTGTCTTCGGCGTGGGCGCCCTTTCGGTCCGCGGCGTGGAGACCTTCATGCGGGACTATTCGATGGCCCACGTATTCGGGGCGATAGCCGTGTTGGTCGTCTTGATCATGGTTGCGGCCACCACGATCGTCGTTCTCACGCGCGGCCAGGCCATCCGTAACGTGGCTGCGGTCGAGCCCAGTTAGGGGAGCGTGTAGATCGCTATGTCGGTCGGGAAGGAAGAGGCCACGGCCGTGGTGCTGCTCGAGGGGAAGCTCGCCGGGCTTCCGTCGGCTGCCGTAAGGTAGGCGTCGACGCGGTCGAGCCCGGCCTGGGCCACATAGAGAACGGATTCGGACAGGACCAGGGCCGCCGGAAAGGCGGCTGTATCGGCATAGGTGGACGCAGCCGGATCGCCCGCCGGCAGGTCGCCGTCGCTCTCGAGCAGGTACATGTCCACCCGGCCCGCGCCGTAGGCGGTAGCGTACAGACGCCCCTCTTTTACCAGAAGATCGGTATAACGTTCCTCGGCGTCCGTTATGGAATCAGCCAGCATGGGGAGCAGTCCGTCACTTTCGATGATGTACGACTTGATGCGTTCGTTGTTCTGGTCAACGGCATAGATCGTGCCGGCCGACACCGTGATATCGTCCGGCGTCGTGACTATCGGCATGGGTAGCTGTGTCTCGTAGGTGTCGGGCAGGCTGCCGTCGCCTTGTATGATGTAGGTGTCGATCGTGAACGAGGAGCGCGCGGCGGCGTAGAGATAGTCTCCGTAAACGGCGAGCGTGCGGTAGTTACGGAAGGCCCCGCGGCTCGTCGAAAGGGCGTCTTCGCCCACATGACCGTCGCTGTCGAGCGTGTAGGCGTAGATGCCGCTGAGCCCGGACATGGCCACGTAGAGGACCCCGTTGCGTACGATGCTCTCCATCGGGCTGGCGCCCACGGAAGCGGCCGTGGACGCCGTGGTCTTGGCGGGCAGGCCGCCGTCGCTGCCGAGCGGCAGCGAGACCACCGATGTGCCGAGCGAGGCGTACAGCATGTTTCCCGAGACCGTGAGCCGGCGAGGGTTGTTGACGGCCAGGGTGCTGAAGGGGTCGGCCGGCAGCAGGCCGTCGGCGCCCAGGCGGTAGGCGTCGATACGGTCGCCCTGAGCCTGGGCGACGTAAAGGACCTTGTTGCCCTGTCCGGCCGTGGTCTGGCCCGCGGCCGGCAGGGCCGTGGCCGTGCCGCCGCCGCTTCCGCAGCCGGCGGCCAGCAGCAGGCAGAGCGCGGCTGCGACGAAGCTGGACAGGGCAGGCATGGCGGCGACGATTAACCGAGGCCGGGCTTGAGAGCAAAGCTGGCCCTTCGGATAATCACGGTCCGTGATCGATAACGGCAAATGGAACGTCCTGGCGGTCGCCCGCCAACGTATGACCCGTGCCGCGACCAGAGCGCTGGCCCCGCTGGGAAAGTTCCGGCCGTCGGGATATCCGCGTGTTCTGGTCGGATCGGCGACCGGCGCCGGTGGGGTCGCAGGCATCGTCGAGTTCGCCGAGCGCCTCCAGGCCGTCCATGAGAGCCTGGTGCGGCTCCAGCCCATGGACAGCGTGCTGTCCTTCGAGCGGGACGATGTGACCGAAGTCCTGTGTGTCGCCTTGCAGGACCACGCGCACCTGTTCGCCGGCACGAGCTTCCACGTCCGCGTGAAGCTCAGGGGAATGAAAGGCAGGCTCGAGAGCCAGGCCGTCGAGCGTGCGCTCGGCGATTTCATATTCGAACACGCCGCGGCCGCCGGCAGGAAGCCCACCGTGAGCTTCGCCGATCCGGAGCTGGTACTGGCCGTCGAGGTCGTCGGGAGGCGGGTCGGATACGCCGTGCTCGATCGCGAGCTAAGAGCGCGCGACCTGGTACGTGTTCGCTAGCTTGCGGGTTCGACGACGACCTTGACCGCGCCCGTGCCCTTGTCGGCGGCCGTCCGGAAGGCCTCCTCGACCGAGGAGAGAGGGAAACGGTGGGTGATGAGAGGCCGCAAGCGCTCGCCCTCGGAAAGCAGTGCGTCAAGGGCCAGGTCGAAGTCGGCCTTCCGGCCCGCGCGGTTGTAGATCATGGATGAGACCATGGATGCTTCCTTCATCATGAAGACGAGCGGGTGGAAGGACGGCGTTTCCTCGAACACGCCGACGATCACGATGGTGCCGCCTTTGGCCACGGCGCGTACCGCGTGGTCGAGCGTCGGAGCCCGGCCGCCGACCGTCTCTATGACGGCTTGGCAGGGTTCGGCGGTGTCGAGATAGGCGCCGGGCTCCAGTACTTGGTCGGCACCGAGCCCGGCGGCCGCCTCGGCCTGGTGCGGGTGGCGGGCGGTTATGGCCACGAAGTCCGCGCCCATTGCCTTGGCGACGAGCACCGATAGCAGGCCGATGGTCCCGGCTCCGAGGACGAGCACGCGCGAGCCGGCGGCGACGCGTGCCAGCCTCATCGCGTGCACACAGACGGCCAGCGGTTCCGTGAGAGCGGCCAACTCGGGGTCGAGTGCGCCGGGTACTTCGAAGAGCGTGTAGGCCGGTACCGCCACATGACTGGCCATGGCGCCGTCGTGGGTGACACCGTGGATGCCGAGCGAGGAGCAGAGATGGTAATCGCCGGCCTTGCACTCGGCGCAGGCAAGACAGCGGCGCAGCGGTTCGACGACCACCCGTGCCCCCGGGGTCCAATCGCCGGCCTCGGGTCCGACCTTGTCGATCCGGCCCGAGAACTCGTGCCCCGGACAGACCGTGGGCACGGCACTATGGCCGGAGAACCAGTGCAGGTCGCTTCCGCAGATCCCGCAGCCTTCCACGGCCACGCTAACCTCGCCGGGGCCGGGCACGAGATCGACGCTTTCGACGATCTCTATGCGGCCGGGTTCGATGACCTTGGCGCGCAGCCCCACGGCGCCCTCAGCTGAGTTCCTCGCTGCTGTAACCGAGGATGCTGCGCGCCACGATGAGAAGGTTTATCTGTTGGGTGCCCTCGAAAATGTCGTTGATCTTGGCATCGCGCATCCATTTCTCGAGCAGCAGCTCGCGTGAGTAACCGAGCGGGCCGAGCAGTTCGACGGCCTTCTGGGTCACCATAGTAACGGCACGCCCGGCCTTGGCCTTTGCCATCGATGCCTCACGGCTGTTGCGGTGGCCGTGATCCATCATGTTGCACGCGCGCCATGTCAGAAGGCGGGCTGCCTGCAACTGGGCCTCCATGTCTATCACCTCGCGTTCAAGCGTGGTCATCTCGACCGCCGCCGCTTCGTAACGGATCTCGACCCCGGCCTCTTTCAAGGTGTCCGTCACACAATCGAGCGCGGCCTGCCCGATGCCGATCGCGCTGGCCGCCACCACCGGGCGCGTGGCGTCGAAGGTGGCCATCACGCCTTTGAAGCCGCCCTTGTCGCGGCCGACTATTTCGGGGCTGCCGAGGATGTTGGCGGCCGGGATGCGCGCGTCATCGAGCCGTATCTCGGCCGTGTCGGAGGCGCGTATCCCCATCTTGTCCTCGAGTTTGCTCACGCTCACGCCCGGCGTCTTGGCCGGCACGACGAAAGGCTTGATGGCCGCCCGCCCTTTGCTGGCATCGAGCGTCGCCCATACCACCACGAAACCGTCGGAAAGCTCGAGAGCGCGGTAGCCCGAGGTGCAGAAGATCTTGGTGCCGTTCAGGACCCACTCCTCGCCGTCGCGCACGGCGGTGGTGGCCACCTGTTTCGAGTCCGAGCCGAAGTGCGGCTCAGTTATGGCCATCGCGCCCCACTTGGGCTCACCCTTGTAGAACTCGCCCAAGAAACGGCTCTTCTGCTCGGGTGTGCCCACGGCGTTCACGGCCGCGCCTCCGAGTGCGGGATTGGGAATGGACAGATAGAGGCCGGCATCCCCCCAGGAAAGCTCCTCGGTCTGAACGGCCATGATGAGGTTGCGCTCGTTCGGGCCGTCCTTCTTGCCGGCCTTGCCGGCCTTGCCGGCAATGGTCGCAGCTTCCGTGTCGTCCCTCGAGCCTTCCCACATGGCGTTGAAGAAGTCCCAGGCCTCGGTGTGTTCTTCCTCGTCATATTGGCGCGATATCGGCCGCATGAGTGACTCGGCGACCATATGCATGAACGCCTTTCGTTCCAGTGCCTTTTCCGACAATGAGAAATCCATCGCTGATCTCCTTCAGACCGAAGTCAGAGCTTCGAAAGTTGCAAAACCGCGGCCGTTCCTGGCCCACATCTCCACCGGATGGTCGCGTACGAAGCCGTGGCCGCCGAGCACCTGCACACCGTTGTCGGCGACCGTCATTACGGTGTCGGCGGCGTAGCGCCGCGCAATGGCTGTTTCCCGGAACGCCTCCTGTTGCTGGTCCAGACACCAGGCGGCCTCCCAGTTGAGCAGCCGGGCTGCGTCGACCTCGATGGCCATTTCGGCCAGCATGAAGGCGATGGCCTGTTTCTGGGCTATTTTGGTGCCGAAGGCTTCGCGTTCCTTGGCGTACTCGAGCGCGTACTCGAGCGAGGCTTTGGCAACACCCACCGCCATCGCGGACTGAGCGATGCGCGAGCGCCGGACAAGCGCCGAGGCGTCGGTGCCGAGCCGGGTCTCGGCACCGAGTCGCACGGAGTCGAGCGTGACGCCGAAGGTCTTGAGCGCCCGTACGCCCATGTGTTTCTCGCGGGCACCGACCGCCAGGCCGTCCGTTCCGGTATCCACCAGGAAGGCGCCGATGCTGTCGTCCTCGTCACGCGCGTAGACGAGGATGCGGGGTGCTTCGTCGGCCAGGGCGACGTAACACTTTTGCCCGTCGATGACCCAGCCCTCGCCGTCGCGGCGGGCGCGCGTGGACATCTTGGCCACGTCGAAGTTCCAGACTGGCTCCAGCAGGGCCGCCGAGCCGGCCACAAAACGCTCGTCGCAGTATTCGGGGAGCAGGCGCCGCTTCTGTTCGTCGTTGCCGAGTTGCACCAACGCGTCGACCACGAGCCGCCCAGAGAGCAGGTGCATGGCGATGGCCAGGTCACCCTCGGCCATCGATTCGGCGATGATGGCGCCCGTGACGGCCGACTGTGCCGCGTCGCCGTGGGCGTAGCCTCCGTAGGCCTCGGGGACGGCACCCTGGACGATGCCGAGTTCCCAGCCCTGTTCGATGACGGCCTCGGGGACCGTCGAGCGTTCGTCGGCCTCGTGCGCGGCCGGCCGGATGCGCTCGTCGGCAAAGGCGCCGACGCTGTCTTGGATCATCTGCTGTTCTTCGTCGAGTTCGAGATCGATCATTCTTGCTATTGTGCCCCTCGCCCGGGCGCGAGGGTCTCCTTGAGTTGTTCGAGATAGCTGTCGAGGGCCCCCTCGAAGGGAAACTTCTCGGGGTCTTGATAGAACTGTATCGCGGCGCCGAGCACGGAACTCGTGTATGTCGCCGCCAGGTTTTCGGCGTCGCAGGCCTTGTCGAATACGCCACGCTGCTGACCATCGACGATCAGATTGCGCAAAAAGGCCCGGAAACGCCGCATCATCCCGCGCAGTTCCGCCGACACGGTTTCGTTGGTGTCGATCGATTCGGTCAGGAGCTTGATGACGAAGCGGGCCTCATCGTTCGAGCGGGCATGTTGGGCGCAGACCTTGGCGATACGTTCGAGAGACTCCATCGGGCCGCTGCCCTCGCAGGCCTGTTCGATACGGTTCTCGAAGGCTTCGACACGGTCGCGTACGGCGGCGGCCAGCAGGTCCTCCTTGCCGGAGAAATGGTAGTAGAGGGCCCCTTTGGTAACTCCGGCCATGCGGGCGATGAGGTCGATCGAGGTTCCGCGAAAGCCGTGGCGCGCGAAGCAGTCGATCGCGATCGCGGTGAGCTCGCGCCGTGAACTCAGCCGGCGAGGGCCGGTGGACTGGCCTGGCTCCATACTGAACGTTTAGTATCTATGATGCGGCGGGTCAAGCCGTATGTCCCAGGCCCTTTTGGCCCCCCTGGCGGGGGTGTCCGGGGGCTCGTCAGAAGGTGGTTGACGCCTGCTGGCCTGCTGTGGTTTGGTCGCCTGGCCCCACATGGTCGCTTTCATCCGCCATATTCCGCCCTCGGAGGCCCGGGGTCGCCTGGCCCACGTCTACCGGGAGATCCGCGCCGAGGTCCCGCGCGTGCCCAACCTCATGCAGGTCTTCAGCCTCAGGCCCGAGACCATGGCCGACATCTACCGCTCATGGCTCTCGAGCATGTGGAACGGGCGCGTTCCGCGGCGCACCAAGGAACTGCTGGCCGTGGCCGTTTCCAAGGCAGCGGTCTGCGATTACTGCGTGGATGCCCATCTGGTCTACCTGCAGGCCACCGGCATGGACGCGGCCAAGGCCTACGAGGTCGAGCAGCGGTTGGCCGAGGCCAGCTCGCTCGGACCGGCCGAGCGCGTGGCCGTGGCCTTTGCCACGCGGCTCACGAGCGACCCCCTGAGCGTGGCCCCCGATCACATCGCCGCGCTCGGGGAGGCTTGGCCCGAGGCCGAGGAAAGGGCTGAGATCCTCACGGTGATGGCCGGGTTCAACACTATAACCAGAATCTGTAACGCGCTCGGGGTGACCCTCGAGATCCCCTTTGCGGTCAGACGGTTCAACGCCGGCCGCAAGGGCGCCATCGCGCTCATGTCGCGCCTTACCGCCCTCGGGCTCGACTTTTCCGCCAAATCCGTGCCGGTGTTGGCCCCCGAGGAGAACCGTCGTGCGGGTGAGGCCCTGTACCTGGGCCAGCTCGGTTTCCCGACCCTTCCGCCAGGTTTCGATCAGATGGAGGCCTCCCCCGAACTACTCGACGGCCAGCTTCGCCTGATGGAGAAGGCCGTTGCCGTGGTCCCGCGCGACCGTTGGATGCGCACCGGCCTAGTGGTCTCGCGCCTGGTCGGTTGCGGTTATTTCGCGGACAACTGTGCGGCCTGGCTCGCCGAGGGGGGTGTGGAGCCCGACGCCGTCGTTGCCGCCAGCGAGGGCGCGGCGACATCCTTGCCCGAGGCCGAGAGCTGCTCGCTGCGCTTCGTACGAGATCTCACGCTCCATTCCCAGACCATCGGGGAGGACCGTATACGGGAGCTGCGCATGGCCGGCCTTTCCGATGGGGCCATACTGGACCTGGCCTTCGTGGGCGGGCTCTTCAACGGGGTGGCCCGCCTTGTGGCCAGCCTGGGGGACTTCGGGCGGGGCTCTTGAACGAGGTGTGGAAGGCTGATTTGTATTAGCTGCGGACGCCGGTTTCGCTAGCCCAGGACAGGATCAGAGGTAGACCGTGGCTGACCTAGAAATTTCGGGAAAAGTGTTCCGCTTCCTATCGGCGATGCACCCGTCGCTCTCCAAGTCCGAGCGCAAGCGCTATTCCGGCTATGACCCCGACGAGTGGTACGAGTGGACCGGCGAGCTGTCCGCCGAGTTGACGGAGCTCATGCGGCGGTCGCCGCGAGACACGAGCTTTGCCCGCGGCTTTGCCTACGTTTCGCAGAAGGCGGTGGCCGAGGGCGAGTACATCCCCACGCGGGACTTTCTCACCCACATAGCCTCCTTGCCGTCGGCCTGGCGCGGCCGGAACGGAAGCGGCTTTACGGCGCAGTCTAACGGCGCCACCAGCGCCGTGGTGTCCTATTCGGGCATGCCCGGCTTCGCCAACGTCTGCATCGCGGTACAGGGCGAACTCCAGCAACGGCTCGAGGCCAGCGGCGCGGTGGGAGCGCAGGTCGCCCACGGCAAGGTCTGCCGGCTCAACGGCGACGAGCATTGCGAGTTCGAGCTTGCGTGGTCTGGCGAGGAAGCGCCGGCAGGGGCCAAGCCCGCCGACCTTTCCACTCTTGCCGACAGCACCGTCACCGGCCCCGCAGCTCCGGCGGCCGAGAAGGTCCAGGTCGACAGGGCCGCTGTCGAGCTCCGCGAGTCGGAGCTTCCCAGGCCCGACGCGCTGCCGGAGATCGACATCGGCGGCGGCGAGGACCTCTTTGACCAGATAAAGAAACGGTTGGCCGAGGCCGAACGGCAGGCCAAGCTCTACGGCGAGGCCCGTGCCGAGATCGACACCCTCAACCGGGAGCTGGCCGAATCGCGCGCCGACCTAGAGACCGCCCTTGCCGAGTCTGAGGCCGCTCGCGAACAGCTGGGCGCTGAGTTGGGCTCGCTCAAAGAAAAGGTCCGCACTCTGCTCAAAGAAGTCTGAGCCGACGTGCCGGCCGATGCCTTCCCGGGTCTCCCGCGCATAATACTGGTCGGTCCGCGCGGCGGCGCCAACGTGGGCTCGGTCTGCCGGGCCATGGCCAACATGGGTGCGGCCGATCTGGTCACCGTCGGCGAGGACTTCGACAGCGGCGAGGCGCGCATGATGGCCCCACACGCGGCTCACTTGCTCGACAGGCGCACAAAGGTCCGGACCCTGGCCGAGGCCGTGGCCGGCTCTTCGGTCGTGGTGGGTACCACGGCCCGCGGCGGACCCTACCGCGAGCGAACACGCGATATCCGCGAGGTCGCCGCCGAGACCGTCGCCGCTGCCGGCCAGGCCCGTCCGCCGGCCCTCGTTTTCGGCCCCGAGGCCACCGGGCTCAGCAACGACGACATCGCCGTATGCCACCGCCTGGCCTTCATCCCTACTGCCGGCGACGGTGGCCGCGAGCCCTTTAGCTCGCTCAACTTGGCCCAGGCCGTCATGGTCTGTCTCTATGAGTTCATGCGTGTCCGCATGGCGCTCGCCGAGCGGCCTGTTCGCCATGTCGCCGGACAGGCCGATGCCGGCGATGTCGAACGCATGGCCCTGGCCATGCGGGACGCACTCGGAGAGATCGGCTTCCTGTCCGAGGAAAGCCCCTTGCCTGTCATGGCGGCGCTTCGCTCGGTGTTCGGGCGCGCGCACCTCGACGAGCGCGAGGTCAGGATAATGAGCGGGATAGCTCGTCAGATAATGTGGTACGCGCGCGGTGGCCGCGAGGTCGCGGCCGACAAGCGCCGGCGTGGCGAGAAGCTCCGCTAGCGCCTTGAATGCGCGGGGTGCGGCCAGTAGGTTGCCGTCATGGTAGTAGTAGTCGCGAAGATCAAAGCCGCCGACGGTCACGCCGACGAGTTGGCCGCCAAGCTCACAGATATGGTCGATTGGGTCAGCAAGAACGAGGACGGGACGCTGACCTACACCTGCAACCGTGCGACCGGTGACCCCGACAGCTTCCTGTTCTTCGAGCGTTACACCGACCAGGCCGCTTTCGACGCCCACTCGGGCTCCGAGCGCTTCGGCCAGTTGGTCGCCGACCTTCAGGGCAAGCTCGACGGAGCGGTCGAGATAGACACCTACGAGGAGCTCGCCGCCAAGATCTGAGCGGCGCCGCGCCCAGCAACGATGGCGCTCATAAAGAAGATCTCCGGCAACTTTCTCGAAGACTTCGAGATCGGCCGGGTCTTCCGCCACAAAGGCGGCAAGACCATCACCGAGGGTCTGTTCAACGCTTTTACGGACTTCTCGATGACCACCAATCCGCTCGCGAAGAACATCGAGTACGCGCGTCTCTACGGCTACGACGGGCTTGTGTGCCCGCCGGGACTGGTGATGAACGTGGCTTTCTCGCAGACGGTAACGGACATCTCGGAGAACGCGCGCGCGAACCTCGAGTATATCGACATGCGCTACGGCGCCCCGCTCTACATCGGCGATACGGTGGAATCCGAGACCACGGTGGTCGGCGTAACGCTGTCCACGAAACACAACGACCGCGGGGTGGCGCACGTTGCCACCGTGGGCCGCAAGCAGGACGGGTCTGTCGTGATGGTGTTCGAGCGCAAGGTGCAGGTGTGGAAGGCCGATGCCGGCTCGGACATCACAACCGGCCAGCTAGACGAGGTCCCGCGACCGGACTGCGAGCCCTGGATACCAGCCTACGAGCAGGGCCGTGATTACCGCTCGAAGGCTTATCTAACGGACGACGACACCTACTTCGAAGACTTCTCGGCGGGCGACATCTACGAACATTCGCGCGGGCGCGTCGTTACGGACGAGCACATCGCGCTGACCGGCCAGCTCGACAACACATCCCAGGTTCACTGCAACCAGACGCTCATCGACCACAACCCCGGCAAATATATAGGCGGGCGCTTGATCGTTTACGGTGGCATTCCCTTCAACCTCTGTCTCGGCATCTCCTGTCCGGACGTGGCTTCGAACTCTCCGACCGACATCGTTTATCCGACCGGGAGGCACACGGGGCCGGTGTTCGCCGGCGACACCGTGTTCGCGAGCACCGAGATCCGCGAGCTGCGTGATTACCCGGGCCGCGAGGACCTCGGCGTGCTCGCGACGACGCTTCGTGGACACAAGTTCCGCGCGCCGGCCGACGGCGAACAAGGCCCGCAGAAGGCCCAGGTGTTCGAACTCGAAAGGGAGCTGGCCGTCAGGCGCCGCAGCCATTACGCTTCGTGAGCCTGGCCGAGCTGCTAGCCGCCAAACCAGGCCCGCGCGCCGACTATTCCGGCGTCGCGACGGCGCTCGATTACGGCAGTCCCCGCGAAGAGGGGAGCGCGGCCCTCGAGAGCGCCGCCTTGTTCGATCTCGGCTGGCTCGCCGGCTTCAGGGCCGGCGGCAGCGAGCGAGCCGAGTTCTTGCAGGGACAGCTGAGCAACGACGTGGCCTCGCTCGGTCCCGGCCACGGATGTCCCTGCCTGCTGCTCAACGCCCAGGGTCGCCTCATCGCGATCCTATCGGTCTTCAACGCCGGGGAGCAGTTCTTGCTGGTTACCGAACAGGCGACCCGGGGCGCGGCCATAGCGGCGCTGGAGGGCTTTCTCGTCGCCGATGACGTGGAGCTGAACATCGATGAAGGCTCCGACCGCATCGGTGTGGGCGGTCCCGATGCTCCCGCAGTGCTGGCGCGTGCGGGTCTGGAACTCGCAGATGCTGATCTTACGGCCGCCGTCCTTGACGGCCAGGCCTGCACTGTCCTTTGCCGCCGCGAGTTCGCGGTTCCGGTCTTCGAGCTCATCGTCGAGGGCGACGCCGCGCCGCTGTGGACCAGATTGGAACAAGCCGGTGCCCGCCCGGCCGGCACCGGGGCTTGGGACCTGATGAGGCTCAACAGCGGTATCGCGCGTGCCGGTGTCGATGTGGACGAGCATCGGACCGCGCTCGAAGGTAGGCTCGAGTGGGCCGTCCACAGGGACAAGGGCTGCTATGTGGGCCAAGAGGTGGTCGAGAGGACACTCAGCCGCGGCCGTCTCAACCACCAGCTCTGCCTGCTATCCGTCGATGACGCGGTCGAGGTCGGGGCCCTGGTCGAGGGAGCTTCCGAACACGATGTGGTCAGCTCGGTGGCGGCGCCGGCCGCCGGCCGGCCCCTGGCCTTCGCGTTCGTTCCGCGGGCCATGTCGCAACCCGGCACAGAACTGCGCTTGGTCTCGACCGCCGGGCACCGGCAGGCCCGCGTCCTGGAATGGCCGGAGCCTGCTTCCGCGGGCCGGCGTCAGTGAAGGCGGCCGGGCCCGGCAAGGTCAGGGTGCTGGCCTATGGTTCCAATCTCTTGGCGGCCTGTATGCGGGGACGGGCCCCCTCGGCCGTGGTGCTATCGGCGGCACGCTTGCCGCGACACGCGCTGCGCTTTCACAAGATCGGACGCGACGGTTCGGGCAAGGCCGACGCTTTCTTCACGGGCCGTGGCGACGACGTGGTCTGGGGTGTGGTCTACGAGCTATCGCGCCAGGACAAGACCGCCCTCGACCTAGCCGAGGGCCTGGGGCGAGACTACTTCGAACACCGGGTCTCGGTCATTGCCGGTGACGGCAAGCCGCTCGTGGCGTCCCTTTATACGGCCAGCCCCATGATGATAGACGGGCGGCTCGAGCCCTTCTCCTGGTACAAGGAGATGGTGGTGTCCGGGGCCCGTCAACAGGGGTTGCCTGCCGAGTACGTCGTGTCCGTGGAGTCCCGGCCGGACCGCGCCGACGGCGATGCGGCCCGCGTGCAGGAGGCCTCGCGGCTTCTTGCGGTGCAGTGCGCGGCGCCGCGTTCAGACCGCGGCCCGGCGCAGCCTGAGGGCATTGGCGATGACGGAGATGGATCTGAGGCTCATGGTGATGCTGGCCACCATCGGGTCGAGCGCAAGTCCCCACACCGGATAGAGCACTCCGGCCGCCAGCGGCAGGGCCAGCGCATTGTAACCGAAGGCGAAGGCGAGGTTCTGTCTGATGTTGCGCATCGTGGCCCGGCTCAGATGCACGGCCCTGGCCACCGCCCGTAGATCACCGCGAACAAGGGTAACCGCGCTCGCGGCGATCGCCATCCCCGTGCCCGTGCCCATGGCTATCCCCACGTCGGAGGCCGCGAGGGCCGGGGCGTCGTTGACGCCGTCACCGGCCATTGCCACGCGCTTGCCGCCGGCCCTGAGCCTTTCGACGAGCCGGGCCTTGCCGGCCGGCGACACCGATGCATGCCTGGTGCTAATGCCGAGGCCGCCGGCCAGCCGGTCGACGGCGCCACGGCTGTCACCGCTTGCCAGAACGATCTCGAGACCGGCGTTCGTGAGCATGTCGACGGCCTCGCGGCTGCCGGGTTTCTCCTTGTCGGTGAACGTGGCCACGGCGGCCGGGCGGCCGTCGATAGCTATGAAGGCCCGGGTGGCCTGGCCGGACCCGAGCCCGGCCTCGAGGGCGGCCAAGCGGGTTGGACCATCTTCACCTGCTGTTCTCTCAGCGACGAAATCGAGGTTGCCGACGCTTACGTGGACACCGTCGACGCTGCCCTCGGCCCCGCGCCCCGGATCCGCGCGAAAGGATTCGACAGGGCGCAAGCCGAGGTCCCGGCTCTCGGCCAGGCGGACCAACGCACGCGCAACGGGATGTTCACTGGCGGCCTCGACCGACGCCGCCAGCGCGAGACACCGGCTCTCGTCGCGGTCCGTTACCTTGAAAGACTCCACCGAGGGCCGGCCCTCGGTGAGCGTCCCGGTCTTGTCGATCACGACCACGTCGATCTCGCCAAGCCGTTCCAGTGCTTCGATGTCACGGAACAGCACGCCCATTCGCGCGCCCAGGCCGGTACCGACGGCAACCGACATCGGGGTGGCCAGACCGAGGGCGCAGGGGCAGGCGATGATCACCACGCTGATGGCCGAGACCAGTCCGAGCCAGAACTGCTCCTGGCCACCGAGCGTCCACCAAGCGGTTGCCGTGAGTGCGGCCATCGCGAGCACGGCCGGCACGAAGCGAGCCGAGACGCGGTCGGCCAATCTCGCTATCGCCGGGCGTCCCTGCCGCGCCGATTCGGTCAGTCTTCCGATACCGGCCAGGACTGTGTACTGGCCGGTCCCGGTCACCGACATCAGGAAGGAGCCGGCGTGGTTGACCGTGGCGGCCATGACGCGCTGCCCCTCCCCACGGTCGACGGGGCTGGCCTCGCCGCTCAGTAGTGACTCGTCGAGGCGGGCTTGGCCGTCGATGACGATGCCGTCTGCGGGGAGCGCCTCTCCGGGCCGTACGCGCAGGCGGTCGCCGGTCCTGACCTGATCAGTGGTGATATCCCGCTCGTGGCCGTCCTCGTCCATGCGGTGGGCAAGGGCCGGCAGTAGACTTTCCAACTGGCCGACGGCTTCGTCGACGAGCCGGCGCGCGCGTAGTTCGAGGACCTGGCCGAGCAGGGTAAGTGTCGTGAGCGCGGCTGCCGTTTCGAAGTAGAGATGGGTTGCTGTCCGGCCCAGGAGAGCGGCCGACAGACTGGCTACGTAAGCTACCAGGACGCCGACGCTTATCAGCAAAAACATGTCGGGCTGCCGCGTGCGCAGTGATGACAGCCCCCGCGCCAGGAGCGGCCGGCCGGCGCCGAACACTACGGCGGCCGTAAGCAGCGCCGACCCGACCACCGGCATCCGCCATGCGGCGGACATGGCCAGGACCATGAGCGGCAGCGTCAGGGTCAGGGCCAGCACGAGGCGCCTTTGCATATCGGCCAGCTCTGCCGGGCCGCCGTGGCCGGGACCGCAGTGTAGGGCTGCGGTCGTGTCACCGTGTTCGCTGTTCACTCTCCTTATATACCCCCCCCCGGGGTATTATAGGCAAGCCCGGTCTTGGCCTTAGCCCTTGCCGGCGGCCATATTCGGCGCCCCTGCCGAGCCTATGAGCTGGAAGGCCGAACTAGAGGAGATCGAGCGGCGCGAAGCCCTGGCCCGGGCCATGGGCGGGGCCGAGGCCGTGGTGCGCCAGCATGACGGTGGCAAGCTGACGGTGCGCGAGCGTATCGCCGGGTTGGCCGACCCGGGGAGCTTTCACGAGACCGGCCTGTTGGCCGGGCGCGCACGTTACGGCGAGGCCGGCGAGCTCGAGGAGTTCAGGCCTTCGAACTTCGTCTTCGGCACCGCGCGTATTGACGGGCGCAAGGTGGTCATCGGTGGTGACGATTTCACCGTACGCGGCGGCGCCCACGACGGAGCGGTCGGCAACAAGATGGGTTACAGCGAGCGCATGGCGCTCGAACTGCAGCTTCCTTTGGTCCGCCTGATCGACGGTACGGGCGGGGGCGGAAGTGTGAAGACCCTCGAGAAGCTGCGCGCGACATACGTTCCGGCCATTCCCGGTCTCGAGACCAGCGTCGAGCTGATGGCCACCTGCCCGGTGATCGGTGCGGCGATGGGTTCTGTGGCCGGCCTCGGCGCGATGCGGGTTGCGGCCAGCCACTTCCGGCTGATGGTCGCGGGAAGCAGCCAGGTGTTCGTGGCGGGACCTCCGGTGGTCGAACGCGGGGTGGGCGAGAAGGTCAGCAAGGAGGATCTTGGCGGATCGCACATCCACGGCGAACTGTCCGGGCTCGTCGACAATGTCGCCGCCGACGAACAAGAGGCCTTCGAGATGATCAACGCCTTTCTCTCCTACCTGCCTGCCAACGTGTACGAGATGCCGCCCTGTTATGAGCCCGGCGACGAACCGGCCAGGCGGGAAGAGGAACTGCTTTCGATCGTTCCGCGCAACAGACGCCAAGCCTTCGACGTGCGGCGTATCATCGAACTTGTCGCCGACCACGGCAGCTTCTTCGAGCTCGGCCGTCTCCAGGCCCCTCCGCTGGTAACGGGGCTGGCGCGGCTCGACGGCCGGCCCGTGGGCGTAATGGCCAACGACCCGGCTCAGGCGGGCGGCGGGCTCGACGGCCCGGCCTCGGACAAAATGGCCAGGTTCGTCGACCTGTGCGACACCTTCCACCTGCCCGTGGCCTATTTCGTCGATCTACCGGGATTCTTGATCGGCCGGAAGGCCGAGCGCACGGGTACGATACTGCGGGGCACACGTGCCCTGTTCGCGGTCTACCAAGCGCAGGTCCCTTGGTGCTCGGTTCTTCTTCGCCGTGTTTACGGCGTGGCCGGTGCCGCCCACGGCAACGCCGACCGTCTCAATCTGAGGTACGCCTGGCCGTCGGGGGATTGGGGGTCCTTGCCCATCGAAGGCGGTGTGATGGCTGCTTACCGCCGCGAGATAGAGGCGGCCGCCGACCCCGAGGCCAAACGCGTGGAGATCGAGGAGCGGCTCGAGAAGGTGCGGTCCCCGCTCAGAACGGCCGAAGCGTTCGGCATAGAAGAGATAATCGATCCGCGCGATACCCGGCCTCTCCTGTGCGAGTGGGTCGAGGATGCCTACCGGGTGGAAGCGACCCGTCTCGGGCCGCGGCACCGCTCGATGCGGCCCTGATATCTCGCCGACCGCTCAGGCCACGCTGCGCGTTCTCTCCTCGAGGGCGGCCAGGTCCTCGGCCGTATCGACGTCGAGGGCGAAGCCGGCCAACTCCATGACCAGACAAGGAAGACCGGCCTCGTGGCAAGCCTGCTGGTGGGCCTCGAGGCTCGAGCCTTCGAAACGCGACCGGATCACCGTCGGGGGGCTCGTGAGCAGGGCGTTGGTGCCGGTTCCCGCCGCCGAAGGCACCAGCACCACCGGGTGCCGTTCAGGGTCGGTGGCCATCAGACGGTCTATCTCGCCGGTATCGATCAGCGGGACGTCTCCCGGAATGGTCAGCAGGCGGGTGGCGCCCTGCCGCTCGATCGCGCCCGCGGCCAAGGCCACGGCGGCGTTGAGGCCACGGGGGCGGCCCTCCTCTATGAGCTTTGCTCCCAGAGCGGCGGCGTGGTCGAGGAGGAGGCGGTCGGCACTGACCACAAAGATGCGCTCGAGACTGTGTGCACGGCCGAGGGCGGCCAGCATGCGCTCGAGCATGGAAAGCGCCAGGCGTTCCCGGTCGGTCGCGGCCAGGGTGGTTGCCAGGCGCTTCTTCGCTCCCGTAATGGAGCGCACGGGCACCAGGGCCGCATTCATGACGGCCGAGCCTAGGTGCATCTCCGCTTGCAGTAAAGCCGCCTTTGCCCGCCCCCGCAGCGTGTCGTATAAGGCGCCGGCGGCCGGGGCATAGACCGTGCGGGTCATAGGTGGGAGTCTCGGGAGCAGGCGTCTGGCGACGGTCGTCGGTCCTGCGACCAGGCCAACCAGTGACCGTGTTCGGGAAGCGCTCTTCAGCCGCCTCGAAAGCCGCTACGGTTTGGCGGGTAGACGTGTACTGGATCTTTACGCGGGTACTGGAGCACTAGGAATCGAAGCGATGAGCCGTGGCGCGTCAGAGTTGATCTCGGTCGAGCGCTCGCGGCCGGCCGCCGGTGTGCTCGAGCGCAACATACGGTCCTGCGGGTTGGAGAACAGCGCCGAGGTCATGGTGTGTGGGGCAGCCGAGGCGTTGGGACGGCTCCACGCCGCGGGACGCCTCTTCGACGCGGTTTTCATGGATCCCCCATACGGCGACCACTCGGCAGCCGCCGTCCTCAAGACCATCGGCAGCTCTTCGCTCATGAGCGACGGGGCGTTCTTGGTGTTCGAGAGTTCGACCCGTGAGGCAGGGCCGGAAACGGTCGGCCGGTTGTTGCGTGTGCGCGAGGATGCCTATGGCGACACCAAGTTGACCTTGTACGAGAACAGGGAGGAGAGGGAAGAGCAGTGAGTCCGCCGCGTGTAGCTATCTATCCGGGGTCTTTCGACCCGCTTACGAACGGGCACGTCGACATCGTACGGCGTGGTCTCGGGATGTTCGACCGTATCGTCGTGGCCGTCGCCTATAACAAGGACAAGCCGTCGGGACTGTTCACGCCGGCCGAGCGAGTGGAGATGATAGAGGCGGTAATGACCGAATTCGGCGACCGAGTCGGCGCAGACAGTTTCCATGGTCTCCTGGTCGACTACGCCCACCGCGTCGGCGCCGGCACCATCGTGCGTGGCCTGAGGGCGGTGGCCGATTTCGATTACGAGTTCCAGATGGCGCTTATGAACAGACATCTGGCCGAGGACGTCGAAACGGCGTTCCTGATGGCTGACGAGGACTACTTTTACACCAGCTCGCGGCTGGTCAAGGAGGTCGCCAGTTTTGGCGGCGATGTGTCCGCCCACGTTCCGGAGCTGGTGGCGGTGCGCATGCGTGCGAGGTTCTCGGGCGACCGATGAAGCTCTCTCCCCGGCTCGACCTGGTAAAGCCTTCCTCGACCATGGCCGTCACGGCCAAGGTTCTGGAACTCAAGGCCGCCGGCCGCGAGGTCATAGGGTTGGCCGCGGGAGAGCCCGACTTCGATACCTGGCCGCACGTTTGCGAAGCGGCGCACGAATCCATCCGCCGTGGCGACTTCCGTTACACCGCCGTAGGCGGAACGCCGGAACTCAAAGAGGCCATGGCGGCCAAGCTCGAGCGCGACAACGGGCTGGCCTATTCACCCGCAGAGATCATCGCCAGCTGTGGCGGCAAGCACTCGCTATACAACGCCTTGCAAGCGCTGCTCGGGGAGGGTGACGAGGTGATCGTGCCGGGCCCCTACTGGGTAAGCTATATCGACATGGTCGCTCTGGCCGGGGCCAGATCCAAGGTCGTCATGGGATCGGAGGCCGAAGGCTTCAAGTTGAGCGCCCAGGCCCTCGAGGACGCGATCGGGCCGGCCACCCGGGCGGTGATAATCAACAGTCCATCCAACCCCACCGGCGCCGCCTACGACGCCAAAGAGCTGGCTGCGCTTGCCTCGGTGCTCGCGCGTGCTGACTGCTGGGTCATATCGGACGACGTCTACGAAATGATCCGCTACGATGGCGTGCGCCCGCAGCACTTGTTTGCCATGGAGCCCTCTCTCCGGGAACGTGGCGTGGTGTGCAACTCGGTCTCGAAGACCTACGCGATGACCGGCTGGCGCATCGGTTACGCGGCGGCACCGGAACCGTTGGTCCGTGCCATGGCGACGATACAAGGGCAGTCCACGTCCAATCCGACGGCCATTGCCCAAGCAGCCGCGGCCGCCGCGCTGTCCGGGCCACAGGGCGAACTCGAGGCCATGGTCGCCGAATTCCGCAAGAGGCGCGACTACGTGTGCGAACGTATCGACGCCATCGACGGACTATCGGTAAACGTGCCCGCGGGCGCCTTCTACGTTTTTGTCAACGTTGCGGGCGCGTGCCGGCGCAAGGGGCTTGCCGACGGGGACGGCTTTGCCATGGCCGCCCTCGAGAGCGCCTCGGTGGGCCTAGTCGGCGGCAACGACTTCGGTTCCGACGAGCACGTGCGGATCTCCTACGCGACCTCGATGGAAAACCTCGAGAGCAGCCTTGACCGTATCGAGGCTTGGCTCAGCTCGGATTAGCTTTGCCTGGGCCGCCGTCCCGTGGCCCGGTAACGAAAGTAGTCGGCCAGCACACGCTCGTGGTCGAAGGCCAGTGGCCGGGGCAGGGCGCCCTCGCTGAACCTGTCGGCCCTTGCCGCGTCGTCACCGCCGCGCGGGTGGCCATCGGCCTTGCCGAGGAACACGACCGCGATGGTGTGTTTGCGCGGGTCGCGGCCCGGGTCTGAATAGGTGTGGAACTGTTCTGTCAGTTCCACGACCAGCCCGGTCTCTTCGAGCGCCTCCCGGCACGCCGCCGCTTCGGCCGATTCGCCGTATTCGATGAAACCCCCGGGTATGGCCCAACCGAAGGGCTCGAAGCGCCGCTCGATCAGCACGATGCCACCCCCGGTCTCGATTATGACGTCGACCGTCGGGGCCGGGTTTCGGTAGGGCCCGTCGTCCATGGTTCCCTTATCTCTGCAGCGACTTGTGGAATATGACCTCGGTGTTCTCGAGCCGGGGTGCCGGCCAAGCTTGCACGGTGGCTTTTGGCGGGCAAGTGCGCAGCCGGCCTTGGCCGGCTCATTCGCCCTCTTCGTGCTTGCCGAGGCGGCCGAAACAAAAGAGGTTCAGTCCGACGATCAAGGCCCAGGAGAGCCCCATGAGAACCCAGCCGCCCGCGGTCATGGGTTCTCTCGTTGGCCGGCCGCCGCCCATCCGCGCGAGGCGGCGGCCACCAGGGCGCAGACAGCGGCGAACAGGGCGACGATCATGACACGGGCGCCGATGACATAGGGGCGGGCTTCCTCGGCGACACCCGTTAGCGCAAGCTTGGCCGGTACCTCCTCTATCATCCACCATGCCAGCAGCAGGCCGAGAAACAGCGGAGTCAGGTACTTGATGACGGGTTTGAAGATCAGCGGGGGACGGATGGCCGCTCCGCGTTCGATCTCGGCCCAGCCCCGGTCGATCCCGAACACCCAGGCGAAGACGATCACCTCGAGGAGCGCAAACACGACCAACGCCACGGCTCCCACCCAATAGTCCAATTCATCGAGGAAACCGTATCCGTGCAGGAAGATCACGGGCTGCGTGAACACGAACATGGCTGATCCGACCATTGCCACCGCCCGGCCGCGCGACATCTGCCAGCCCTCCTGGAGGAGCGCGATCATCGGTTGGGACATAGCGACGGCCGAGGTGAGCCCCGCGAAGAACAACAGGCCGAACCAGAGCGTCCCGAGCAGGGCGCTCGAGGGCAGGCGTTGTAGTATGACCGGCATCGCTTGGAAGCCGAGGTCGAAGGCCCCGCCCTGGGCGATCTCGCGGGTGCCCGCCGCCCCGAAGAACACGACGGCGGCCGTCAGTGCGATCGTGCCGCCGAGGATCACCTCGGCGAACTCGTTGAGCCCCACCGTGGAGGCGCCGGTGAGAACGACGTCGTCGTTCTCACGAAGGTAACTGACGTAGGTGTGGATGATCCCCCAGCCGATCGACAGCGTGAAAAATATCTGTCCGGCTGCCGCGATCCAGACCCCGGCCCGGCCGACGGCCGACAGGTCCGGGTTCCACACGAACCCGAGCCCGGCCGTTACGCTGCGGTCGGGAAAGGCCGGGTCGGGTGTGCCGAGCAGCAGGACACGAACGGCAAGTATGGCACCCAGCACGAACAGGAGCGGTATGGCCGTTTTCGCCAGTCGTTCTATTCCGCGCGCCACGCCGCCGAGCAGAACGAACAGGGCCAGCCCGAGCGTGACCACATAGGCGAGGTAGGCCGTGGCGACCGATGCAAAATGCGGCCCCGGGTTCAGTCCCTGGAAGGCGGCAAGGAAGGCGCCCATCTCCGCACGTGTGGTCAGCCCTTGGTAGCTTCCGAGTAGGGAGAAGACGCTGAACGCCAAGGTCCACGAGGTGATGTAGACGTAGTAAAGGCCGATCGTAAAGGGGATGAACAGCCCCAGGGCGCCGATGTACTTGGCCACCGGGTGTTTCCAGAGCAGCGCGAGCATGCCCGCCGAGTGGCCGTGGCCATGCTGTCCGCCCATCCTTCCGATGGCGCACTCGACCCACATAAGAGGTATCCCGATCACCAGCAGGCTGGTGAAGTAGGGGATCATGAAGGCGCCGCCGCCGTTCTGGGCCGCCTGGACGGGGAAGCGCAGGAAGTTGCCGAGCCCTATAGCGTTGCCGGCCAGCGCCAGGATGAGGCCTGTCTTTGTCGCCCAACGCTGACGGTCGCTCATATGCCGGTCTGTGGACCCACCCCGTGCCGGGCCTATTATGTCAGGATGCCGGTAGCGGCGAACAAGATCTCGCAACTCGACGCGCAACCGACGTGGGTGCTGACCGTGGCAGTGGCCCTCATCGCTCTGCTTGCCTACCTCCCGGCCCTCGGCCACGGTCTTGTCTTTGACGACCTCTCTTTGATCGGGCCCGAGGGGCCCAGGTTCCTGGGCAACGATTGGCTGCCCTACCGCCCTTTGCGCTTTGCCAGCCTATGGCTCGATCACAGGCTCTTCGGTGCCACGGCCTGGGGCTATCATTTGACCAACCTATTGCTGCATGCGGCCGTGACGGCTCTTGTGCACCGTATCGCGATCCGCTTGGGCGTCGCGGCGATGGCGGCCGCACTCGGTGCCCTCGTCTTTGCTGTCCACCCAATGGCCGTCGAGTCGGTCGCCTACGTGTCCGGGCGCCGCGACCTGCTCGCGATGCTGTTCAGCGTCGCGGCCCTTGGCCTCTGGACGGCTTCTCCTTGCCGCCACCGTCTTGCCGTCGTGATGCTGCTCGCGGCCGTGGCCTCCAAGGAGAGCGGCCTTCTTGCCTGTGCGGTGCTGGCGCTTGCCTCACTGACCGGCCGTACCGCGAGCCGCGGCAGTCTTTGGTCTGTGCTCGTTCCCACGGCCGCCGCCGGTCTGGCGCTGACCCTGGCATACGGTGCCCGCGGGCCGGTCCTCGTGCTGGCCGGCAGCGAGTGGGTGACGACCAGCGGCCGTCTCGCGCTGCACTACCTATCGGGGCTGGCCCTGTTGCGCCCGCTTGCCGTCGACTATCCGGCCCTTCATCTTGCCGGCACTACGACAGCCGCTACCGGGCTGGCAATGTCGTTGGTCGGCATATGCGCGGTCGTTCTGGCCATCGTGGCCCTGCGCCGCAGGACCACGGCCCTAGGTTTCGTCTTGGCCTGGCTGCTCCTCGAACTGTTCGTTGTTTCCGGGTTCGTCGGGATGCACGAGCCCGGCGCTGACCGTCACGCCTACCGCCTGCTCTTCCCGGCCTCACTCGGCCTGGCCCTCCTGCTCGACCGGACCCGCAAGGCCTATCCGGTCTACGCCGGCGCACTAGCGCTCCTTGCCTGTCTGTCGGCGGCCACGACCGCAGGCCGGGTGCCGGTGTGGGCCGACGGCTGGACGCTGTGGTCCTCGACCGTGGTCACGGCACCCGCTTCGGCCCGGGCGCATTACAACGTGGCGGCCATGCTGGCGGAGGCCGGCGCCACCGGTCACGCGCGCGAGCATATGCGGGCAGCCTTGCGCGCGGACCCCGGCTACGAGCCGGCACGTTTGGGGTTGGCAAGGATGGCCTGCCTGGCCGGATATCCGCGCCGTGCCCGCAGTCTGGCCGGCCGTCCTATTTGCGGGGAGGGGGCCGCCGTAAGGTGACCTTCTCCAGCCGGTACAGCGACAGCGGTTTGGTGTAGTGTTCGCCGTGGCGCGGCCAGCCACCCCTCCGTCTCGGTTGCAGGGTTGGCAGCGTGAGCGAGCCGACCAATTCGCTTTTGACGAAAGGGAGAGGCTCCGCGGCGGCCGTTAGCGTAGGCCGGAGAAGGAACAGTTCGTGTTCGGCCCCGAGCGACCTGACCAACCAGGCCGCGGCGTTGCGTCCGCGTTTGCTCGAGAGCACGACGGGAACGCTCGGCCGGTCGTGGATGAGCCACAGCGCCGTGCCGAGTATGTAGCTTGCCAGGCGATCGTCTATGAGCGCGACCGACCCGGCCGGCAACATGTCGGCGACTTCCCGGAGTTGGGCGTGGTTGCCGCGGTAGAAAGGCCGTCCCCACAGGAAGGGGGCCGGGGAGCTCTGCCAGGCCACCGTTGGCCGGCCGCCGCCGGCCCGGCTCTGGCCGGATAGGGCGGGTCTGCCCACGAGCACGCTCGTTAGTAGCAGGGCCCATGCCAGCAGCCCGGCCAGCGCCGAGCGCCGCGCCAGCCGGCCGGCCGCCAGCGCGGCTAGCAGGATAGAGGCCGGAACCACCACTACGACCAACCTGCGTGAGGCCCAGATCGTCTCGGTCATCACGTGAGGGTCGTAGAGGATGAACAGCGAAACGGTGGCCGTCAGGGCCAGCAGGCCGACGTTGCCCGGACGGTAGAAACGGTCCCGCCACGCGACGACGAAGCCGGCCGCGGCCATGGCCAGCGCGGGCCAGCCGAGGATGGCTTGCAGCCAGCCGAGCGAGCGCCCCAACTGCGGTTCGGACGCGAAGACCGTGTAGTACAGGACCGCCGCCGCGGGCAGGCCGACAAGAAGGCCCCTTCTGATGCCGACGCGCCTTGCGGCCAGCCACACGAGCGCGGCCGCAGACAGGGCCGTTACGAGCGTGGCCGCCGGAGCCTTGGCGGCCAGAGAGAGTATCTTGAATGCGGCTCCGCCCACGATGTAACTAGCCGAGGCGGCATGCCCGGCCGAAGCCCAGGTCGTCGTGAGGAAGGCCACGGCCATAATCAATGCCAGCGGGAGGTAGAAGGCCGGACCCAGGCGGCGTAGCGGGGGGCTGCCGGAGAGAAGTTCCCTGATGGCCAAGGCGACCGGGATGAAGATCAGGAGTTCGATACGGACGATACTCGCCGCAGCGAGCATGAGACCGGCAAGCATCGCATCGGCCGTGAAACCCTCCTCTTCGAATCCGTCGAGTGCCGCCAAGCCGGCCCACAGGAAGAACACGGCCATGGGTTCCGACAGCGCGAAGCGGCCCGCCCAATAGGAGGCCGAGTTGAGAGCGACGAGGCCGGTGACGGCCAGTGAAGCCATGGCGCCCATGCGGCGGCGGCACAGCTGCCAGCAAGCCCACAAGGACAGGGCCATGAAGAGAGGGGCATACCCTCCCGCCCGGGATTCGCCGAAGGTCTGGGCGAACAGCGCCGCCCATGGGTAGGGCGCCGGAACAAAGGAAGGTATCACCAGGTTGGAGTCGGGCGATTCGGTCACCATGCCGCCCGGCATGCGCGCGAAGGGAGGCCGCGGTCCGGCTCCGTATACCGACCGGAATAGCTGCGTTCTCAGGCGAGGGGGGATCTCATCGACGAGCTGGTCGGTTTTGGAAAGCTTGCCGCTGCGGGCCAGATGTATTCCGGCAGCCGTGTAGGTGGTGGCATCCTGGGCTCCCAGGTGGGTCTCGAATGGGGGCCACAGCAACAACAGCGCTATGGCCGCGACCGCCGGTCCCACGGAAGCAGGCTCGGCATAGAAATGGCCGCTCCGGCGTAGCCGCCCGACGGCGGCGTAGCCGGCCAGGCTGACCACCGCGTTGACAAGAACGAGCAGCGGGACGCTGAAGGACTCGAGCGCCGCCAGTATGAGCCCGGCCAGGGTCGTCCACAGAGCGCTCAGACACACCCAGGCGAGCAGCCGGGGCAGTACCGCCGCACGCGGACGCCACCAGGCCATGCCGGGTCCCAGCAGGCAGAGGTAGGCCGTGGCAAGCGTGAGTGCGACCTGCGTGACGGACACCTCGGTTCAGCCTGCCCGCAGGCCGGGCAAAAAGAAAGGGCGGCACACGGGGTGCCGCCCTTTCGGACCTTACAGCTCTAAAGGCCTAGCTCGTTATTGAGGAGCCCTCGCCGCCGAACCGCGCGTTGCGAAGGTGTTGCCGTCGGGATCCGTGAACGCCATGTTGACGCTCTCGATCGAGATGCAGCCGGGCAATCCCGTTTCGAGCTGCAACAGATCATAGAGCATCTGGTTCGCGTCACCTTTGACCTTCAACGCGCCCTTCTTGGCTCCGTTCGCGAAGGCGAACTGTGAAGGGAAGTCGATCGAGGTGAGATCACCGATACTCTCGTCGGCCATCGTCGCACGCGAAAGGTTGCTGAAGGCCCAACCATCGCCAGGTCCCGGCGAGTAGATGGGCGTCTCACCGTCGGCCATGCGAATATCCTTGCACTTGGCCATCACGTAGACGTTCGAGCATGAGTTCGGGTCCTCGTCAGTTCCCGGGTTGAACCGGCAGCGCTCCTCGTAAACGGTCTTGGTCTTAGCCATGCACTGACCCTTCGGGCCGAAGGTGTAACTCGAGATGGCGATCGGAGGACTACACCCCGGGACGCCACCAGAGGTGACGGTGTTGGTCGATACATGGGTAATGCCGGGGCAACTGGCGAAGGCCCTTGTAAAGGTGTCCTTGGCGCCCTTGGCCTTAGCCGGCCCGTTGAAGTCGCATGCGGCCTGGGCGCCGGCTGCGCCGAAGGTCACCAGCGACATCGCGATGGTAGTTATTAGTAGCTTTCTCATGACTTGTTCCTCCTGGGCTTGAACTTTCTAGCTGTAAAGCCGGGAAACTGTGCGCTCCCCTACGATTCTTCCTCTTCCAGCCTCACTCCTTGTACGCTTGGCCCTTGCCCTTGCGGGACCTGGGCTTCACGTCGTAGGCTGAATATATAGGTGCCACCGGTGGCTCTTGTCAAGAAAAAAACCAGTAAGCCTTTGGGCCAGTGGGTGTTTTTTACCCGAATGGGGGGGGGGTATGTGCCGAAGACCTTAAAATACAGCTATTCTGGTGGCAGCGGGGCTAGCCAGCGCCACTGCGGGGACACCCCCATGAGCAGCGAGGGGCGCTCTCCTCGCCCGGGGGTGTAGGACTCTGGTCGTAGACGCATGAAGGTCGTCATACAGGTGCCTTGCTACAACGAGGCCGAGTATCTCCCGGCCACGCTCGGCGACCTGCCACGCAGCCTCGACGCGGTCGATGAGGTGGAGATTGTCGTCATAGACGATGGCAGCGCGGATGATACTGCCCGGGTGGCCCGCAGCGCGGGGGCCGATCACGTCATACGTGCCCCGGTCAACCAGGGTCTGGCGCGCGCATTCTCGGCCGGGCTCGATTTTGCGCTTCGCCGCGGCGCCGACATCATCGTCAACACCGATGCCGACAACCAGTACCCGGGGGACAATGTTGCCAAGCTCATAGAGCCCATCCTCCACCACGAGGCCGATATCGTCATCGGCAACCGCAACCCGCACAGGCTCGCCCACTTCTCCTATTCCAAGAGGCTGCTACAGCGGCTCGGGTCCTGGGTGGTCAGAGGACTGTCGCAGACCGACATTCCCGATGTGGCTAGCGGATTCCGCGCCTTCTCGCGCGAAGCCGCGCTGCGCATGAATGTCGTGTCGGATTTCACGTACACGCTGGAAACGATCATTCAGGCGGGTAAGAAACAACTCTTTATCACGCACGTCGACATCGAGACCAACGCGCAGGTTCGGCCTTCGCGCTTGTTCACCGGCACCGGCAACTATCTCACCCGCAGCGTGGGAACGATCGTGCGCATCTACGCGCTCTACGAACCACTGCGGGTCTTCTCCACCATCGGCGCCGTGCTGCTCCTTGCCGGTTCGGCCATAGGCATGCGTTTCGTCTACTATTACGCGACCACGGGCGGCGAGGGCCACATCCAGTCGTTGATCTTGGCCGCCGTTCTCCTGATAGCCGGATTCATCACGGTGCTCATCGGTCTGCTGGCCGATCTCATCGGCTCGAGCCGCAGGATGATCGAGGACGCGCTATTGCGCATAAGGCGGATCGAGCTTGGTCAGGGCGAGAGATGACGGCCTGTCTTTTCGGAACCTACAACCGCGAACATACAGCCAACCGAATATACGCCTCGGCGATCAGGGCGGCCGGTTATCGTTTGGTCGAGTACCACGTCCCGCTCTGGGAGCGCACCCGTGACAAGGATGCCGGGTACTTCTCGCCCCTGGCTCTGTTCTGGGGCGCCCTCGAGTACGCCGTGGCCGCCGTGGGCCTGGCGGCGCGCTGGCTGAGCAGCGGTGGCGCTCCGGTGGCCGTTGTCGGTTTCAACGGCCAACTCGACGTCGCTTTGCTCCACCTCGTGTCGGGCCGCAACAGGCCGCGCATCGTGTTCGCGCCGCTGGTCTCTCTCACGGAGACCCTCGTTGATGATCGCTCTGTGTACCGCGAAGGCTCCTTGATGGCCCGCGTGCTGGCCGCCCTCGACCGGCTGAGCTGCCGGCTGGCCGATGTAGTTATAGTCGATAGCGAGGCGCACCGGCGGTACTTCATCGAACGTCTGGGGGTGGACGAGCAACGGCTCTCTGTATGTCACCTAGGTCCCGACATGGACCGGGTCCCGGCGGCGGAGCAGCCGGACGAGGGCGGCCAGGGCAAGCGCGAGATCCTGTGGTTCGGGCAGTACCTCCCGCTGCACGGCCTCGACGTCATTTGCGACGCCGTGGGCCGCCTGGCTCCGCGCCAGGACCTGCGCTTTACGGTCATCGGCGGCGGTCCCGAGCGCGGCCGTATCGAACCGCTGTTAAAAGCGACGCGGGCCGACATGGAGTTCATCGACTGGCTGCCCTACGACACGCTGACAACCCGCATAGCCGGGGCCGACCTTGTCCTGGGCATATTCGGTGAGGGGCCCAAGGCCGCCATGGTCATCCCCAACAAGGTCTATCAGGCCGCAGCCATGGGACGCGCCGTCATCACCGCCGACACCGAAGCGGTCCGGGAACTGTTTGAGAGCGAACGTGACATTCTCCTGTGCCGCCCCGACGGCAAGAGCCTGGCGGCAGCCGTGGCCCGTTTGATCGAAGATGACGAGCTACGCGCAGCCTTGGGAGCCGAAGCAGCCCGCCTGATGGCCCGGCGCTTTGCGGACGAGGCGACCGGCACGGTCTGGCGGCGCATCCTTTCGGACGGCGGGGCGGCCACGGAGAGGGCCGAAGGCGCCGAACGGTTGGGGGTGGCCATTCTCAACTTCAACGACGCGGCGGCAACGCTGCGCAGCCTCGAGACGGTCGTTGCGGCCGGCTATGACAACCTGTCGGTGCTGGTCGTGGACAACGGGTCGGAGCAGTCCGACCTGGCTGCCTTGGAGGCCGGCATGGCCGGCCGCTTTGGGGCCAGGCTTGTGCCGCTGCCCGGTAACCTCGGCTATGCGGGGGCGAACAACAAGGCTCTCGAACTGCTGTTCGCCGACGGTTGCGACCATGTGTTGATCCTCAACAACGACACCCAAGTCGCACCGGGGTCGCTCGCCGCCTTGGTGGCGGCAGCGCGGCGCTATCCCGGCTCGGGCCCTATCGGCCCCACCGTCACCAAGGACAGCCCCGGTGCCCGTAACGCCTCGCGTGGCGAACGTTACTGGGCCTGGCTGGCCTGGTTGCCGCGCTCGTGGCTACGTTACCGTCTGCCGAGGCAGACCTGTTACGAGGTCGGCGGGGTGACGGGTTGCGCCTTGCTGCTAAGCCGGCGGCTGTGGACCGAGTTGGGCGGCTTCGACGAGTCCTACTTCGCATACTACGAAGAGGTCGATTACTGCTTGCGCGCCCGTAGCCGTGGTATGAAGCCGCGCGTCGAACCGGCCGCCGAGATCGCCCACCGCGGCCACCGCGGCTTCGGAGGCGGGATGTCGGTCGTTTCCGCCTATCTCAAGGCGCGCAATCTTTGGCGTCTGGTAAAGCCGAGGCTCGGCTATCTTTCGATGCCGGTGTTCGCGCTCGGATATACGGCAATGGCCGTGACGAGCGTTGTTCTCTATCTCGCCCGTGGTCGCACCCGTGTGGCCGCTGCCATCGTGAGGGGCGCGTTTGCCGGTTTCCGGGGCGAGGATGGTCCGCCACCTGCCTGGACCATGGCCAGGTGACGGCGTGAAGATCGCCCTCGGAGCCGTGGCCGGAACTCTCGGTGGCCCGGCGACCTATGCCGTCGAATTGACCCGTTCGCTGGCCCGTTGCTTTCCGGAAGACGAACTGACCGTCATTACCGACCGTCCCGACCTCTTCGACGGCCGCTGCCGGACGATCCATGTGGGGCTACCGAGCCCCTGGCTGCAGCCCTTGTGGGATCATGTCGGCGTAGCGCGCGCGCTTGCCCGCGGCAGCTTCGACCTTTACCACGCAACCAAAGGCATACTGCCGCGCCCCCTCGGCGTTCCCGGGGTGGTCACCATCCATGATCTCGCCCACAAGGTCCTGCCCGGGACGTTCAGCCTGGCCCAACGAATCCACCTCGGGCTCGAAACGCCCTCGACGCTTGCCAGGGCTGCAGCCGTGATCACGGACTCGGCCAGTTCGGCCGCGGACATAAGTCGCTTCTTCGGCGCGAAGCTAGCCACACTCGAGGTCATTCCGTTGGCCGCACCCGAACGCGGGGCGGCCGTCGATGCCGTTCGTGTTGCGGAGTTCAAGGCTTCGATAGGTTGCGCGGACTCTCGCCTGATCGGTTATCTGGGAACCATTCAACCCAGAAAGAACCTTGACGTGCTCGTCGCCGCCTTCAATCGCGCCGCCGGCCGGCGGCACGATTGGGTGCTGGCGGTGGCAGGCCGCATCCGGCCGGGCTACCGTCCCGGCTTTCTCCAAGCGGGCGACCGGCGCATCCGCTATCTAGGGTCTATCGCCGACGACGAGGTGCCCGTCTTTTTGTCGGCGCTCGACTGCATGGTCTCGCCCTCATCGTACGAGGGCTTCGGTCTCAGTTTCCTCGAGGCCATGGCGGCCGGGTGTCCCGTCATCGGCGTGGCCAACTCTTCTATTCCCGAGGTCGTCGGAGAGGCCGGTATCCTCGTCGGCGAACCCGATGTCGAGTCTCTCGCCGATGCCATGCTGCGCCTGATGGACGACGGCCGCTTGGCCGGCGAGCTTGCCGAGAAGGGGCGGACAAGAGCGGCCTTGTTCAGTTGGAACACGACAGCTCGGGCCACCCGTAGCGTCTACGAGCGGGTCTGTCCGGGTAGCGGGACGGGCACGTGAGCGGCCGGGTGACAGCGGTCGTTCTCAACTGGAACGGCCTGCAAGATACCCTTGGCTGTATCGAGAGCCTCGGCCGCGTCGAGTTCGACGGCCTTTCGGTCCTGGTCGTCGACAACGGCTCGGTGAGTTCGCCGCGCGAAAGCCTGGCGCGCGAGCACCCGCAGGTGGCGTTTGTCGGGAACAGCCAAAATCTGGGTTACAGCGGTGGCAACAACGTCGGCGTCCGGCGCGCGCTCGAAGACGGGGCGGAGTTCGTGTGGGTGCTGAACAACGACACGGTCGTAGATCCGTCGAGCTTGCAGGAGCTTTTCGCCGCCGCCGGCCGCCACCCTCGCGCGGCCGCCGTCGGCGGCAAGGTCCTGCGCACCGAACCCAGCGACCGCATTTGGGTGACCTGGGGGAAGG